>NZ_VOBC01000002.1:0-351238 GCF_008369195.1 Sporosarcina sp. ANT_H38
TTGGTTTGGTTTGGTTTGGTTTGGTTTGGTTTGGTTTGGTTTGGTTTGGTTTGGTTTGGTTTGGTTTGGTTTGGTTTGGTTTGGTTTGGTTTGGTTTGGTTTGGTTTGGTTTGGTTTGGTTTGGTTTTGCCTCGTACATAGATCTGGGCAGGTCTCTGTTTTGGCCTGTAACCGAAAAAAGTCCCACTACAATTTAAATTGTAGTGGGACCCACATTGATGCTTTACGTTATTACACTTTTTTTATATTAGAAAACAAAAAAATCGATTCTGGAATTAATCCCTCGAATCGGTTCTGGATTTTTTTAAAAAATGGCGGTCCCGACCGGGATCGAACCGGCGATCTCCTGCGTGACAGGCAGGCATGTTAACCGCTACACCACGGGACCTCAACATGTAGTACTTTTGAAAATATAACTTAGTTTACCACATTTATATCGGAAGTAAATGTGTTAGACCGGCGACGTCCTACTCTTGCAGGGGGAAACCCCCAACTACCATCGGCGCTGAAGAGCTTAACTTCCGTGTTCGGTATGGGAACGGGTGTGACCTCTTCGCAATCGTCACCAGACTTACATCATCTTCCTTCGAAGACAATACTAATCATAACATCTCTCACGAAAATTGCAAGTACTATTTTCAAAAAAAATACCCATAATGCTAAATTGATAGACGGAAATAAAGTTATACATAATTGACGGAATAGTTGAACTGGAAGGTGTGAGAAATACAAATTATATGTTGAAGATAGTGCTATAATTAGTAGTTATTTTATTTACATGGAGGATGTACAGTTGAATCATTCACTACCGTCTCAATCGACCCGTTCTAAAAGGACGATTATTTACATTGCGCTATTTTTATTGATTGCCATTGCGGGATTGGCCTATTTGAAATGGATTCCGTATTATGACAAAAGTATCTTGGCCGCTACTACCCACTCAATCGGGGATTCCATTTTAGGTGATCCGTCTGAATCGGGGTCATTCTCATGGGAAAGCGCTTGGTCCTATGCTTTAATCTATTTCAATTCCGTTTGGAAGGCGGCTGTTCTAGGTATTTTATTGGGATCTTTACTACAGGTGTTACTGCCGGCAAACTGGTTGTTAAGAGTGCTTGGAAAAACTTCTTTTGGCAGCACGGCAATTGGGGGCCTTTCTTCACTTCCAGGCATGATGTGTACCTGCTGTGCTGCACCCGTCGCCGTTGGACTCCGGAAGAAAAATGTTTCTGTAGGAGCTAGCCTCGCTTTTTGGCTTGGCAATCCGACCTTGAATCCTGCCACGCTGATTTTCATGACATTTGTTTTATCTTGGAAATTCACCCTGCTCCGGCTGATATTCGGGATTATTTTGACTTTCGGCGTCAGCTATTTGGCCAATCGTTTCGTACCAGACGTAAAACAGGTGGATATTGATAAAATCATGAAAAAAGTGGATGAAGAGAAGGAATCAGGCTCTTTCATTTCAAGATGGATGAAAAGCTTAGGAACAATGACTTTGTATATTCTTCCTGCTTATATCCTATCCGTTCTATTGATGGGGGCAATTCGTGTATGGTTGTTCCCGCATGTGAGTGAAGCTTCTGCCAATACTATTTTTATGATTATCATTTTTTCGATTGCTGGTATGTTATTTGTGATTCCGACAGCTGCGGAAATTCCCATCATTCAAACGTTCATGTCCTTCGGGCTGGGCGGTGGTCCGGCTGCAGCACTCTTAATCACATTGCCTTCCATCAGTCTGCCATCCCTATTGTTAGTTGCAAGGTCTTTCCCTAAAAGAGTCTTGTTTTTTGTAGTAGGTTCCGTGGTGTTGTTAGGTATACTGTGCGGTGTGATTGGCATGTATATTTTATAATTTATTTAAGGGCACGAAATTATGTGAACTGAACCCCGAATGATGGACACTTAAAAAAAGTGATCTCATTCGGGGTTCAGTTCACATGTCACCTAAAGGTTTATTTTTTAAACAGTAATTAAGAGAATTCTGCATCAAAAGTCTTTAGTAGACTTTTCTTATTGTTTATCACCTCTAACATAACTTCAGTTATCTTCTCAAGATTATCATGCGGAGCAAATCCCCATTGACGTTTTGATTCAGAGCAGTCAATTGCATTTGCCAGCTATCGGCAATACGTTGACGCACAGGATCAACATTATAATATAACGCAAAATCTGCAAGATGTTTTCTAATCTCATATACAACCATCTCTGGGTTCACACTCATTGCATTAATTATGTAGTATTGTATCTGGCTTAAATTCTTCTACGATTTCTTTCATACTTTCAAAATCTCTAACGTCTAGTATTTTTAAATGTTTACTTATTAAATCATCATTATTCGACTTCGTAATATCCGTTGGTAATTCTCTCTATAAAAGTTGAACTATAATTGAATTTGACGGAAGGCTTCTGGAAACGGCTCAAAGAGAGCTTCCAGAAAATCATTCTCGCTTTTCGTGCGATTTTCACAGCCGTCAAGCAGCGGAAAAGAAGTGATTAATCGCTTATGCGTTAGACAATAAAATAATTGTTCAACTTATTTAGCCGCTAAGTTCTTCTTACTAAATATGATTCATATTTGTTAGTCAATGTTACTATGAAATATGCAATTCCCCAATACATTAAAGCAGCTACAATCATTGCTTCAACATAATATGAGTTTGAAGCTGCAATAAGTCTAGCTTCAGCAAATATGTCAACTACAGTAATCATAAACCCTAATGAAATTGCCTTCATTACAACTAAAAATGCACTCCCAAACTCCGGTAGTGCCTCCACAAGTGCCTGAGGAGTTATAATTCTACGAAATGCCTGGAAAGGCGTATATCCTAATGATCGTGCAGCTTCTATTTGTCCATAACCTACCGAGAGAAATGAACCTCTTATTGTTTCCGCTTGAAATGATGATACTGTTAGCGAAACAGCAACTATGAGTATAACAACAGGTGACATATTATGAGGATTATAATCTAAATTTAGTAAATTCGTAAAAAAGCTAACAATCCCAGGTAGGGAATAATACAATATAAAGATAAACACAATTAACGGTGTACCTCTCAGAAATAACTTAAACAACATAACAATTTGCTGAAGTACAGGTACTTTATATTCCTGAATTAATGCCATTACAGTACCCATTAAAATAGATAATATAAATATAGTGACAGCTAGTGCAACAGTTTGTGGAACTACAGTTAATATCCCCAAAAAGTCCTCAACTAATATCTTAAAATTAATCATTTATATCCCCCTTGCACTAAGTCCCGAATCCAACTTATATTTTCTTGTTTTCTTTTCCAATAGACGAACCATACCATCTGAAAGAAATGTAATAATAATATAAATTATCGCAACGATAATAAATACTTGTACCTGGTTCATTCCAAATGATGCTGCTGCAATTAACTCTGCGCGTCCCATAATATCAGCGACACCTAGAGCAAAAACAAGCGAAGTATCATGTATTAAGTGGACCAAGGCATTACCCCATCCGGGCAAAGCAACAGGTACAACTTGGGGAAGTATAATTCTAAAGAATTTTGTAGTTGGCGTATAACCTAAACTATCTGCAGCTTCATGTTGTCCCTTATCGACTGCTTTATATGCTGCTCTTAAAACTTCAGTAAGATAACCACCATGAAATAATGTCAAAGCCAAAATAGCGGCAACAGTAGCACTCATATTACTAACATCAATTCCATAGTTCGCCAAAAGTGGTGGTAATGCATAATAAACTATAAACAATTGAATAATGATGGGCACACTTCTTGTAAATGATGAAATTACTTCAGTAAATTGCTTTAGTATAGGTATATTTTTAACGTTAATTATGGTAAGTAATGATCCAAGTAATAACCCTAATACAGCGGATACCACTAAAATAAATAAAGTAATATGAGCTACTTTTAACAATAAAGAAAATATTTCTAGTGTATTTGGTGCATCCATACCGATGATTCTCCCCTTTATAAATAAACTTAATGCCCATTATAAGTAAATTTGTTCTCTTTTCTTATAACGGGGCAAAACAACTAGATTAATCAAAACATTTTATTTAGTCACTTCATATTTGAATATATCCTCTCCATAGTTTTTTTCGGAAATCTCAGATAGCGTTCCTTCCTCTCTTAATTCTTTCAATGCTTGGTTAACCTCTTCTGCTAGTTGTTCATTTTCTTCTGATTTATAAATCATCATAATTGTTTCTCCTACATAAATAGGATCGGTATCTCTCACATTTAAATCAAGTTCTTCAATAACCTCATTTTGTCCCAAGTTAGCAGGACCAACAAAAGCATCATATTTGCCAGTGTTTATTTCTTTTAGACGCTGAGCGTATGGAATATCACCACTTGATTCCTGAAGTTCAAGTTTATGTTCAGGATTTTCCTCTTGCCAATCCAGTACTACTTGTAAAGTTCCTCCTCCAGTTGTAAAAGGTGTCATACTCTTTCCAACTAGATCCTCAAGAGTTTCAATATCACTATCTTTTTTAACATACATTTTTATCAGACTTCTTCCAGTCGGTTCTTCCGGTACATAAAATTGCTCTTTACGTTCAGGAGTCGGATAGTATCCACCAACATTAAGATCATATCTCCCTGTTTTGAGACCTGTTTCTTGAGCACTATCATCTACCGCTTGAATATTAAATTCATATCCTTCTAATTTTTCATCTATAGCTCTTAATACATCCGGCTCATAACCTAGGATTTCACCCTCTATTGTTTGCCAGCTTAAATTCTTGGAAGTTGGAGGTGTAGTAACTTGTATAGTTCGTACTTTTTCACTTGCTTGACCCTCTGCAACTGACTCCCCGTTACATGCTGCTAATATTAAAGGCATTCCTAAAGCTAATAAAGACATTGATAATTTTTTCAAAAATAACATCCCCTTGTTTATATTTTTATTATCTAGCTTCCATAGCTTCAGCAGCTTCTACATAATAATTTTTCAAAAATTGTTTTGTTCTTTCATTTTGTGAGTTTTCAAAAATTTGTTTAGGTGGTCCTTCTTCAACAATTTTTCCTTTTTCCATAAATACTATTTTATTTGATACCTTTCGTGCAAAATCCATTTCATGAGTTACTAGCAGAATTGTTACACCTGTTTTTGCAACACTTTCGATAACTTTTAACACTTCAGATACCAACTCCGGATCGAGTGAAGATGTTGGTTCATCGAATAAAATTACTTCTGGTTCAACAGCTAAAGCTCTTGCAATACTTACCCTCTGCTGTTGTCCTCCTGATAATCTAGAAGGATATTCATTTGCTTTTTCTAATAAACCTACTTTTTCTAACAAACCAATACTTTTTTCATATGCTTCTTTTTTCGACTTTTTCTGAACTGCTATTTGGGCATCCATCACATTTTCTACTACTGTTTTGTTTTTAAACAGATTAAATTGTTGAAAAACCATTGCAGTGTTACGTCTTAGCTGAAGGATTTCTTTTTTATTAATATTTTTAAAGTCTACACTTATATCTGATAGTTGCATTTGACCTTCATCGGGTTCAACTAGATAATTAATACACTTTAATATAGTTGTCTTACCAGTACCACTTGGTCCGATAAAAGTGACAACATCACCTTTGTTAACAGTTAAATCAACACCTTTTAAAACTTCAACATCACCAAATGACACTTTCAAATTTTGAATAGTTAACATTTAAAATCTCTCCCTTTTTGAAATCCCTTTCAAATAACTATTTACTATCCTTGAGAAAAGTTATTAATCTATACTTCAAAATAACGAAATTTCAATTTTCAGATCTTTTATAGTAACTTTTAAACTCAATTAAACGTTTAAAGTCAGTCCCCCATAACTGGTTAGTTCTTCGAAAGTTATGTTCTCGAGATTAACACCCTCTTTTCTATAGTCCACTGTTGATAGTAAAGATGTGGTATCAATAAGTGAATCTGTATAAGGTATCTTAATACCAGCTTTCTTAGCAATTTCTGAAATTGCCACTAAACCAAAAGGTATATCTTCGGTAAAGTACCTATGATTTAAAGTAGTTGGACCTGCTCCCTCTGGGAATAAGCTAGGTAACGCCTCATATAAGTTGGAATAACTAGTTCCATAAAAGTCATTTAGAATAGTAAGAATATCTTTTGTTTCTACATGGAACAAATCAGCTATTTTCCTTCTTTCATCATCAACTTTTTCAATGTATCTAATGGTTAAAGGAGATACACCCTCTGGATAAAATTGAAATTCTTGCGAATTATCAATCCTGCTAGCATTAAATAGTGATATTGGTACATGAACCACAACGTTTGAATTATTTAATGAAGTTTCAAATACATTTTTAGAAGGAACTAGATGTGGGAATCTCTCTAAAAACTCTGGTGATAATGATGGTTGTCCTTTTGAAGTAGCTAACGTACTTACTAAGACGTTATTTTTAATTTTACTTACACTTACTGATCCTTCATCATCTGCATTACTAATGAAAGGTTGTGCGCTTGTTTCTGCAATAGTAATATTTTTAGTCTCAATATCTTCTCCAAGTATTTGTTTACATTCAATAGCACCCCAATATCCTGGGATAAACACTATTGTTTGATCGTTCTTTAATAACGGCTTTAATTCTTTAATAATTGGTTTATGGCCATCTGCAGTAGTTGAAATAATAATAATTTCAGCATCCTGAACGACTTCTCCCATTGATGTGTGTACTTCTAAATTTATGCATCCAGAATAAACACCTTTTATTTCTAACCCATTTTTAGATATTCGTTCTGCTCTTTTCGTATCCCTTGTGTATAATTTGACCTTTTCTTCATTTAAAGCTAGATAGCTTGCTATCGCTTGACCTGTATTACCTCCGCCTATCACTGCATATTTCATAGAAACACCCCTAAGTTTATTTTTCTTGTTTGATTATTTGCTCTTACTTTCTAAATTGTTAGCACTTTTATATTTTTCAACAGCTTTAACCGCCACTTTCATTGCATCTATAATATGCTTTTCAATTGTTAATTCTGCGTTATTCTTATCTCTTTTAATCATGTAATTTAGTATGAACTCATGTTCTTCAGATAAAGCGTTTATATCTACATAGTGTTTATGAGCTAAACGTCTATATCTATTAATACGATCATTTAGTTGAAGAATAATGTTTACAACTGTTGTATTATCACTGATAGAGTAAATAGCACTGTGAAACTTACCACCGAAATTCTCTGTATCTGTATAATTTTCTAATCTAGAGGTCAATTTAACCATTTTTGTGAGATATGATAAATACTCTATATGCTCTTCTGTAAGATTATCGATTGCATCTCTGATTAGAATCCCTTCTAATTTACTACGTATTACAAATAATTCTTTAACTTCCTTTATTGATATGGGAGCAACACTAAATGTTCCATTCGAATTACGAACAACTAGCTCCTCTACTTCAAGTCTTTGTAATGCCTCTCTAAGAGGTGTCCGGCTTATCTCCAATTCTTTTCCTAATTTCTCATTCACAATAGGTTGTCCTGGTTCAAGTAAACATTTTATGATTTTCTCTTTAATCTGCTCATAAACAATATCTTTGGCTGAAATCCTACTCAAATTATTTTCCGTAGTTTTAAAAATAATCACCACCCCCTTTGTATAAGTGAATAATTGTATACAAATATTATAGCGTACATATTTCTGATTACAACAGTTATTAAGAATTTTCTTTCAATCAATATATTTAGATTCTTCAAACCACTTATAGATAGATTATTGCACATCTGCTGATTAACCATTTAATTACATGAAATACTGGCATGAAAGGCTTGATAACCTCCATTTTCACTGGACCATTTCCCGCTCGCAATCAGCGAACTAGTCATGACGGGTTTAAGGAAGAATTGCAATTCATTCCTCCCTCGAGGGGCATATGTGCTAAGAAGTGACTCCTTTGAGTAACACTGTTGCGAATGATTGCCTGTCGCGTTCCTATAGTGCTGAATTGAAAAAGGCAGTTGCTTTAAAAAAAATGACTCTCGATAGAAATTGCAAGTGCCCGAAGATACAATTTCGGGCACTCTAGTACTTTGTACAATGTATTCCTTGTTTACTTTTAGCAAAGATTATTCATCTAATCAGGTGATGCCTACGCTAGTTTATTTACCGTATTCAATACTTCACCATATATAGTGAAAAAGAAAAAACAATAGAGAAAGCATCTGCCGCCAAAATTGCATCTTTGGCGGTTTTTCTCCAGATAAGAAGCCAGGTATTCTTTCGTTCTAAAAAGCCTAAGCGCTCTATGTACTTAAGTATTTGGAGAACGACGGATGAAAGACAACCATACGATTACTAAAAAAAAAATGTGTAGGGATGTGACAAAGTCACATCCCTACACATCCAAGCATCTCGGTAATCGTAATAGAAGTCATTCAATTCAACGCGATCCAAAAGCGTAACTATACAAATAGTGGGCAGGGGGAAACAAGTTATTTACTGGTTACTTTAGTTAACCTACAGACTTGACAAATTACTTATAAATTTACTTCCCCTATTAAATCTACTACAAAATATATATTGGGATTGTTGTAAATTTTCAGAGGCGCGTCAATTTGTTCGATTTCTCACTGCTTCATTTCAGAAATTCTAACCAACATGACCATTGCCTCCTCTTGATCATGAATAACATTAACGACAGTGATTTTGAATTGTTCATGAAGGTCTTTCTAATTCAAGTGATATTTTCTTTCTTAACCTTAAATCTAGCGGTCAAAGTGGTCCAGCAAAAATAAACTGTTTGGATAATACGGGATTGAAAATACTTTTGTTATATCAAAAATGGTACCCCACACTTATTGCGCCACTTCTATACACATATCAGCATAGGTCCTTGCCCTACAGCAATAAATAAGCAATCGGAGTGACGATGATCAACGTTAAGATGACACGTTGGAACCAAATGGCAATAAGTTGTGGAATCGTAATTGGAATTTCAGTAGATACGATACAGGGTACAACAGCCGAAAAGAATATGATCGATGATACAGAAACAACCGCGATAACAAATTTAACGATTATTCCTGATTTGACCACTAGTAATGCCGGCAAGAACATTTCCGCAATACCAAGTGCACTTGCTTTTGCAACAAGCATTGGTTCCGGCAATTGAAGTAGATACGTAATTGGATAGAAAATATAGCCCAACCAATCAAATATCGGTGTGAACTCTGCTAATACGAGACCTAATAAACCGATAGAAAGGATTGAAGGCAGGATAGCCATTGTCATAAGTACCCCGTCACGTACATTCGTCCATATGTTAGCTACAAAGGTCGGTGCATTCGCTACCGTTTCAGTTGCTTCTTTCCACGCAGCGACAAAACGATTCCCTACTGGCTTAACTTCTGGTTGTGGTGTAGATCCTTCGTAGTATTCATTTTTTATGGAGCGTAGTGGCCAGATGTGAACTGTAATTGCAGTTACAATGAATGTAACGATTAAAGTGACCCAGAAATATAAATTCCAAATTGACATCAAATCTAATGTTTTCGCTACGACTACCATGAAAGTTGCTGATACAGTAGAAAATCCTGTCGCAATGATTGCAGCTTCACGGGCTGTATACTTTCCTTCTTTATAGACACGGTTTGTAATAAGAAGTCCCAAGGAATAAGAACCTACAAAAGAGGCTACTGCGTCAATTGCTGAGCGGCCTGGTGTTTTCCAAATTGGACGCATGATAGGCTGCAGTAAAACACCGATAAATTCTAGCAATCCATAACTGACTAGTAATGCTAGGAATACAGCACCAATTGGCACAATTAGTCCTACGGGTATGGCTAATTTGTTTAGTAAAAATGGACCCATACTTGGTTCAAACAGCCATGCAGGACCTACATTGAAAACGAGCATAATACCTACAATTAATCCTATTACTTTGAAACATGAAAAAATAATATCAACTTTCGACTTATTCCATTTACCAGAAATGAAAGGATAAACGGCACCCGCTAAAATGATAAGCAATGCATAATAGGGTAATACACCACCAAGACTCGTTTGAACCCATGTCACCATATGGTCCAACATGATCGAGCTCTTTTCGCCTATTGTCACCGGTACAAAAAACATAAAAGCACCAATAAAACTAAAAACAAAAAACTTCCACATTCCAGCGTTTGAACCCAGCTTATCCGTTGCCCCCACTTGTTGCATCTAACTTCCCCCTTTTTAGTAACATTTCTCCCCAAGCAGACTACATATCTATTGCATAGACACTTAGCCTACAACTTGAATCCCCTTTTTCCAAACCGCTCCTACATGATTCACTCCAAATAAATATTGTAATTCTTGATAACTGGATACATTCCACATAACGATATCGCCCTGTTTGCCGACTTCTAATGAACCAACGCGATCTTCCATCTGAATGGCACAAGCAGCATTAATAGTTGCAGCCACGAGTGCTTCCGCTGGTGTCAAACGCATTGATATACATGCCAAATTCATGACAAGTGGCATGGATGTTGTCGGTGAAGATCCCGGGTTGCAATCCGTTGAAATCGCTACGGCAACACCCGCATCTATCATCTGTCGACCTTTTGCCGCCTCCTCTCGTAAATAAAGTGCTGTCGCGGGCAATAAACAAGCAATGACACCCGTTTCCGCCATTTGTTTAATTCCTTCATCAGAAGCTTTTAATAAGTGTTCGGCTGAAATCGCCCCAACTTTAGCTGCAAGTTCTGCACCACCATAGGATTCGATCTCATCGGCATGGATTTTTGGAACTAACCCTAGCTTCTTGCCCGCTTCTAAAATACGTTCTGATTGACTGGGTGTAAATACGCCTTTTTCGCAAAACACATCATTGAATCGTGCTAACTTCTCTTCTGCTACACGAGGAAGTATTTCATTCACTACTACATCGATATACGCTTCTTCCATGCCTTTATATTCCTTAGGAACGGCATGTGCACCCATGAAGGTTGAAACGAGATCAATCGGATGCAATTCATTTAAACGCTTCATCACACGTAATTGTTTCAACTCAGTTTCCAGGTCAAGCCCATATCCACTTTTCCCTTCAACGGTCGTTACACCATGTTGCAAAAACGAGTCGAGGCGTTGCGTTGTTTGCGCCATCAGCTCGTCTTCCGTTGCTTCGCGGGTCATTCGAGTTGTCGCATGGATTCCTCCACCTGCATTCATAATATCCATATAGGTTGAACCTTTAAGCCGCATTTCAAATTCGCGTTCACGGCTACCACCATATGCGACATGAGTATGCGGATCGACTAATCCGGGTGTTACTAAACGGCCTGCCGCATCGACAATATCAGCTTCTATAGAACGAGATTCAAACAAATTTTCAAGCTCGTTTGTAGTACCAACCGCTACAATTACCCCATTCTCAATCCATACACTACCGTCTTCTATGATACCGAGTTCCGACATTGACTCCCGAAGTCGTGGTGCATTTTCACCAGACAACGACACCAGTTGAGCAGCATGTTTTATCCACAATGGCTTCATTGATTTGAGCCTGTTAACATTGGCATATTGATCCCTTTATCCCGAGCCGTCTGAATCGCCAGGTCATAACCTGCATCTGCATGACGGACTACGCCCATTCCTGGATCCGTCGTCAACACACGTTCGATACGCGCTTCCGCCTCTTTTGTTCCATCAGCTACAATGACCATGCCCGCGTGTTGGGAATACCCCATCCCTACTCCGCCTCCGTGGTGGAAAGATACCCAAGTTGCACCGCCTACAGCATTAATCATTGCATTCAATATCGGCCAGTCTGATACAGCATCAGAACCATCTTTCATCGCTTCTGTTTCTCGGTTTGGCGATGCCACCGAACCCGAGTCTAAATGGTCACGACCAATAACAATCGGAGCACTCAATTCACCACTTGCCACCATGTCATTGATAATTTTCCCGAAGCGTGCTCTCTCGCCATACCCTAACCAGCAAATACGAGAAGGGAGTCCTTGAAATTGAATTTTCTCTTGCGCCATCTTGATCCAATTACAAAGATGCGTATTGTAGCTAAACTCACGTAAAATAACTTCATCTGTTTTCCGGATATCTTCAGGGTCTCCTGATAGTGCAACCCAACGGAAAGGTCCTTTTCCTTCACAAAATTGAGGACGAATGTATGCAGGTACGAAACCTGGGAAATCGAATGCACGTTCAACGCCTTCATCTTTTGCAACCTGACGAATGTTGTTCCCATAGTCAAATGTAATAGCACCTTTATCCATCATTTCAACCATCGCAGAAACATGTTTTGCCATAGATGCTTTTGAGTGTTTAACATATTCTTCAGAATCCGCATTACGTAATTCAGCCGCTGCTTCCAGTGACATGCCAACTGGAACATAGCCATTCAATGGATCATGTGCAGAAGTTTGGTCCGTCAACACGTCAGGGATAAATCCGCGTGCAATCATTTCCGGCAGAATCTCAGCAGCATTCCCTATCAATCCGATAGATAGCGCTACTCCGTCCTGTTTTGCTTTTTCCGCCAGTCTAATCGCTTCGCCCAACGAATTTGTTTTCACATCTGTGTAGCGGGTTTCAATTCGACGATCAATGCGCGTTTCATCTATTTCGATTCCGATACATACTCCGCCTGCCATTGTCACCGCCAGAGGTTGAGCCCCTCCCATTCCTCCTAGGCCAGCTGTCACCGTAATAGTTCCTTTTAGTGATTCCCCAAAATGTTGTTTCGCAAGTTCAGCAAACGTTTCGTATGTTCCTTGAACAATCCCTTGCGAACCGATATAAATCCAGCTTCCCGCAGTCATCTGTCCATACATCATCAACCCTTTCTTATCGAGTTCATGGAATGTGTCCCAATTTGCAAAAGCTGGCACGATATTTGAGTTCGCTATTAACACGCGTGGTGCATCCGTATGTGATTTAAAGATTGCCACCGGTTTACCTGACTGCACAAGTAAAGTCTCATCATTTTCTAATTCTTTCAATGAACGGACGATAGCATCAAAGCTTTCCCAGTTCCTCGCTGCCTTTCCAATTCCACCGTATACGACTAATTCCTCAGGATGCTCTGCCACATCAGGATGTAAATTGTTCATCAGCATGCGAAGAGCTGCCTCTTGTTGCCAACCTTTCGTATTCAACTTTGTTCCTGTATATTGAATTACCTTGCTTAATGTATCCGTTTTCAATAGTAAAAACCCCTTCCGCTATATTTTCATTATATATAGAAATTTCACTAAATTAATTACAAAATAATCTCTTTATTATAAACTATCCCGAATTTCATTAACTTATCTAGTGATTTTATAATCTGTTAGCCGTAATCATTGTCAAAAGATGACTTAGCTTTATGATTGCCTGTATTCAAACGGAGAAAAGCCTGTACTTTTTTTGAATTTTGCACTGAAATAGGTTGGGTAAGTAAATCCCGTCAACCGTGAAACTTCTGCAAGTGGTACATCTGTCTCCTTTAAAAGCCTTTTCGCTTCCCTGATGCGAACCATCAGCAATGCATCCCGAAATGACATGGCTCCTTCTTCTGAAAATTTCCGGCTCAGTGTACTTTTATGTAGTTTCAATTGATCTGCACAAGTAGATAAATTCCAAGTGGGGTCCCAGTAATTTGACTCTATTAATCCCCGTACTTTTTCATCCAAACTCCGCCCAACACTAGACAACGCTTTCGAAGTTGTTAACAACTGTGCCGTAAATGAAATAAATACTTGAAGGATTTGATACATGACAGGCTCGCTAATCGTATCTTCAAATAGTTTATGATAGGCTTGTTCCAATGCATTGGTTTTCAGGGATTTCGCAGTCATATATCGACGAATTTGAGCAAGGATACTCGTTAGGCGGACACGTACCATTTCAGGAGCAGGAAAAGGTAATTCAAGCGTCAGAAAATCGTGTTCTAACCATTCACGTATTGCTATATGATTTTGCTTTTCTAGCATTTTAATCCATTCTTGTTGTTCAACCGGTGAGAGGAATGGATCCATTTCTCCCCATGTAAGATCATTATCAACAGTAGTTAAGATATCGTAGCCATCATAAAAGATATGTTCTCGAAAGCGACGCATTTTTTTGTAGAGTATATGGTAACTTGTTTTATCGGTAGATTCGTATAAGTAGATGGCAAGCAAAGTATCAGATTGGTTCTTCCACTGCGAGAAAAAGACTCGATATGCCTCTTCTAACTGTTCAACTTCCTTTAAACTATGGACAACGACAATAAAATCAGAAAAAACAAATACGTCAAATAACGTTGGAAATGCATAACCTTTCAATACATTTACAAGATGTGTCAGAGAATCCATTTGTGACGGCACAATCATACTCATTAGCACTGGATGCGTAGGTTGCTTGTCCCCCAACAGCAGATCCCCATACTTTACAATGGATTCATCCGCTTGAATGGGACTCTTAGAATTTGTCTGTTCATTTCTCCAGCGAAAACGTGCCTGCTGTACGTGTTTCATTAAACGTTCTGGTTGAAAAGGTCGAAATAATACGTCTTCAGCTTTGTGCTGCAATGCATGATAAACGGTTTGGAAAGTTCGTTCAGAGGATAGTCCTAACCAAATTGCATGGGCTGGTATGTTGAAGTCTTTTTTAGTACGAAGATCCAAATCGACAATATACAAATGAATATCATGATAATCCGCCAATAATGACCAGTCCTCCACAATGGTTTTCACTTCAACATCATTCCATTGGGATGTCAGCATCCATTTCAAACCTTGCGCTTCAAGTAAGTCCCTTGTAAGAATTAATATATTCAAATAAACTACCTCCTTCCATGTCTTTTCCTTTATTCGGTTTTTTCATAAATAAACACCTTCGATAAGTGCAATTTATATAATGTCTCTTCTTTGTTCACTGGTGCCCTACTACGAATATAAGATAATGAAAAGATAAGTTACTCGAGCAATTGGCAATGCAGGCTCTCCGTATTCCTGTTCAAACGACCAAACAGAGGGAAGTCCGCAATTTGCCTAGCTATTTTTCTGGTGTCCTGAGCGAACTTATCAACAAGACGTGTTCAGCGATACTTTCAAGGACTATGATACTCCATTTAATGGATTTATATATCGATAGGAAACGATACCTGACACCCAAAACCCAAATAAGACATACCTGAAATTAAATAAGTGGAAGGTGAAAGTCCCTGTATTTTTCTGTACATATATACACTTAAAGAACTCAGCCAAAGTAAATATGACTGAGCTCTCTTTTCGTTTAATGAAATTGTATTTACTGAATGGCTTCATGCACAGATACCTGAAATTTCGTACAGTCATCCTTTACTACTTAAACTTGATTTCCATTTCCGTCCATCTTTTCGATGCATCGGTTGAGTGTAGTGATAATACACAAAAGGGAGATCCATGTCTTTGACCCTATCTACATAAGTCCATTTACATAGGTAATTTCACCTTTTCTGGATAAAGCATTTTCAAGGTTTTCGTCAACGATTGTAATCGTCCCATTATCTTTCCTACTCAGATGGTCTATCAATCCTTGTGTATCTTTATTGTTTTCCAAAATGATATAAGCTTTCATATATATAACCCCTTCCCTTAAAAAGGCTGCCACATTACACGATAATTCTGTTTTTTCGCAACATGGTATTCCGAACTACAAATACACTGTTTATTTAACTTAACGATCTCGATTATTGTACATACGAATTACAGTTTCATTTTTCTTGTTCAGTTTTAACAACTCTAGAACATGAGCTATCAAATTAAAACTACCTTTTCGTTCCTCCTCAACACAAAACATTTGTTCCCTCTGAGTAAAACGACTATGTCTATGTCCCATGAATCAGGTAAGGGATTCAATATAGCACTAAATTTAAAATAGATAATCCTATAGAGTGAGCTTGAGCAGCCGAAATTGTATCTTTGGCTGCCTTTATCCATATGAGAAGCCATCTATTCCTTCGTCCCCCAAAACAAAATAGTAAGACGGGAAAACCTTTCTTTTTTATATCACAGTATTGGTCTCCCTTTTTATTAAGTAAGTCTCATTTCACCTTTGTTTATCTCCCTATACTTTAGGTGATAATTAGCTATACCTATGAAAGGAGTGGCCGTATGAAGATTTTATTAGTTATTTCCAGCATTTCTTTTCCAATTATTATGTATTATCTACAGAATAAAAATAAGAGATTTCGAATTGCTTTTAATATGATCGCTGTTATATCAGCCATTATATTTGGAAATATTGCATCGACTTCCATTTACCAAATTCTAATCGACAATGCTGTATTTATGACTGCAATTCACGGTATTTTTCTTAATCCTTTTTTCCTGATGACTGGCGCTTATCTTGGTGTATTCATCGTTTACAGGCTAATGATTTTGACGCTGGATGAAAGATAGTATCTTCATCCATTCTCTAGATAATCTACTATTTCACGTTCACAACAATTTTCAGAAATAGCCTGTAAAAAATCATCACCGTCTCATTCACCAAGATATTTAAACACGCAGTGAATACTACTGAAACCCCATGTTGATTTATGCCATTGCATCCTATTGGCTGAATAGCGTATCCAACAAGCACCCGTCCCTTAACAAAAAAACACTATTCTCTTGTACAAAGATACAAGAAGGATAGCATTTTAGAGGAAAATTGTGTTCATGCATAGGTATTTTTTGTAATAAGCCGTTTCATTACATCCATTTTATTTGAAACTTTGATCCTCCGTCTATATATTGAAGCAATGGCCGATCATCGTCCTTTATGCGTCCAATTACATTGACCTTTTCATCAGACCGTAGATCCCGTTTCGTGATTTGAATCTCTCCCTGATAGCGTCCATACTTTTCGTTATCTATGGTAATCGTACCAAGTGGTCTTTCTTTCATATTGAACGGTTCAACTGGACGTGTTCCAATTAATCCGTATTCTCTTGATTCCATCGATCGGATACAATCACGGGCGGCATCCAATCGATTTGTCTGCGTGACTCCCACTATTTCGAGTAAAGATATATCATGGATTGCCTGTTCAGCGCGCAATTGCAATACTCCCTTTTGGTAAGAAGCGAATTGCTCTAGCGATTCTTCAGACAATGTTAGATCACCAACCAAAACTTTATCCACACAACCGTTTTCAATTAGGTCTAAGAAGGCGGCAAATGGCGAGACGCTTCGATGATCTTCCAACGTTGGCAGTCTTTCAAAAAGGGGACCGCGCAAGTTTCCGTCTCCAGGAGTGAAAGCCATTACGGTCAACCCCTGCTGTTTTAACCACTCATTCACCTTTCTAAATTCGTCTCGGTCAAGTCCAGTTTCGGGTCGCGGATAAAAGTTATGCCATGCCTCCACAGATTCCGTTCGTAGTCCTGTCTGTTTCAATCTTTCAAGCCCATCCTTTGTCAATGTGCTTGCATTTAGTGCTACTTTCATGTTCTTGGATAGCTCGACAATTGTAGATTCCGAAATACCATAGTCAACTCGTAATCCTGTTACCCCCCACTCAAGAAGGCCCTCCGCATTTCCCCATGTGAAACCAAGATGCTCAAGTGACTTCGGCGAAATATCTGCCATTAACTCCATTTCATATTGTTTCGCTATAGCCCCCAGTCTCCGAAGTCGTTCTTTATACAGCTGCGGATTTTCCTCGGGAATATGAAGCGATGTAAATATGGAAGTGAAACCGATATCCCTCGCCTTTTTAAGATAAAATTCAAACTCCTCATTTAAATCATTTCCCAGATAAACAGAAATACCCAGCATATAATCAGCTCCTTTCTGAAAATAAAAAAAGGGGGTAAGCCCCCCTTTTTTAAATACCGTCCGCCATTTCTTCCTTGAACCCAAACAAGAAAGTGAATAGGAATCCAAATGTATAGGCGATTAATAGTCCAAAGAAATAAAACAAGTATTGATTGTCTGCAATAAGTGGGATCAACGAAATACCAGATACGCCGATACCAAGCGAAGCTACTTTCATAACTGCCTGGAAAGCACCACCAACTGCCGCACCCATACAAGCAGTAAGGAATGGGCGTCCTAGTGGGAGAGTTACCCCGTAAAGCAATGGTTCTCCGATTCCTAGAAAACCTACTGGAAGTGCTCCTTTAATTGTGTTACGCAAGCGTTTGTTTTTAGTTTTCACAAAGATCGCAATGGCTGCCCCAACTTGACCTGCACCACCCATTGCTAGTATTGGTAATAATGCCGTATAACCAACAGTATTGATCAATTCTAGATGAATAGGTGTCAAACCATGATGAAGTCCTACCATAACCAATGGCAGGAAGAAACCTGCAAGAACGGCACCTGCAACAACACCACCGACATCTAAAATAACATTGAGTCCGGATGTAATTCCATCAGATAGAACACCAGCAACCGGAACTACTACATAAAGTGAAAAGAAGCCTACAGCCAATACGGTAAGTAATGGAGTAAATATAATGTCAATTGAACTATGCATAACAGATCGGACACGCTTTTCAACCCAAGTCATTAACCAAGCCGCAAAGATGACACCAAATAAGCCGCCTCTACCGACCACTAATGCCTCACCGTAAATCGTAATATCTGCAAGTGCGGGGTTGAACAAAAAGGCTCCAGCAATTGCACCAAGTACTGGTGAACCCCCAAATTCCTTAGCTGTATTCCAGCCTACCAAAATTGCAAGATACATAAAAATGCCGCTTCCAAGAAGAAGTAAAATTTGCATCCATGTTAACGTCGGATCTACACCCGCGTTTTTCGCGAAGTTGGCAGCTCCGTTAATTAGACCCGATGCAACCAGACCTGGAATGAGTGGAATAAAGATGCTACCAATTCTGCGAAGTAGCATTTTAAATGGCGTTTTATTCTTCGCTTTAAGATTAGCTTGGTTTCTTGCTGCTTTTTCACTAAAAGTTAAATCATTTTCATCTGGATCTGACTCTTCCCCAATCGCCAGTCCTGTGACTTTGCTCATCTCCGCAGCAACTTTATTGACCGTCCCCGGCCCCACTACAATTTGCAAAGTGTCATCTTCAATGACCCCCATCACGCCATCGACTTTTCTCAATGTGTCAAGATTCACCTTACTATCATCTTTTAATGCCAAGCGCAAACGAGTCATACAGTGGGATAACCGCTGTATATTTTCCTTACCGCCGATATTCGCAAAAATATCTTGGGCCATACGCTCTTCCTTTTTCATCCCGATCCCCCCATTTCCTTATTTATATAGACTTTCGGACAAAGCCGCCCGTTAGTGCCAATTTTTCAACCGCTTCTTCATACGTACTTTGAAGCAAAATCATGACAATAGCGGTTTTTACATGCTTCTGTGCTTTTTCGTAATAGTTCTCGGCTGTCTCATAGTCAACTTGAGTGGCTTCCATAATGATTCTTTTTGAGCGCTCTGTTAACTTTTCATTAGTAGATTGGACATCGACCATTAGATTTTCATATACTTTCCCAATTCCAATCATGGATGCCGTAGAAATCATATTCAGCACTAACTTTTGGGCTGTTCCCGCTTTCAATCTTGTTGACCCCGTTAAGATCTCAGGTCCAGTTTCCACTTCAATTACCATTTCGGCATGCTTGCTTATTTCAGCATCTTTATTACAAGAAATTGCAACCGTTTTCGCACCTATTTCTCGTGCATAATCCAAAGCACCTATGACATACGGCGTCCTACCGCTTGCGGCTATTCCAATGACAGTGTCCTTCACGCAAACTGAGGCTGATTCCATATCTAGCGCGCCCAAATTCACACTATCTTCAGCCCCCTCAACCGCAGCTGTAAACGCTTCCATTCCGCCAGCAATGAAGCCAAGAACCATTTCAGGTGAAACTCCAAATGTAGGAACACATTCAACGGCGTCAAGAATTCCCAATCTTCCGCTCGTTCCCGCCCCAACATAAATGAGACGACCACCTATTTTAAACGACTGGATAACAGATTCAACAACTTTTTCAATATGATCAAGCTCGTTTGCGATGGCAGAAGGAACTGTACTATCTTCTTGATTCATCGCTTCTAGAATTCCCCTCAAAGACATTTCATCAAGCTGCATCGTCTTACTGTTTCTCTTTTCCGTAGATAATTTCCCAAGCATTCTATCGCCCCTCGTAAACTAGTACTTTTCATTTCATTGTACTTATAAGAAACTATATGTCAACATTATTCTAAATATTACTGAATTTTAATTTCATATAGGAATAAAAAAATAGAAAGCCCTATTCGGTTTAACGGACTCTCTTCATAGGAACTAGAGATAAAAAACGCTAACAATAGCGCTTATGTCAACGACGAAAAAAGCATCGGTTATAGCACCAATGCTTCTTATTTTTGGATACATTTCATCATAAGAAAGTACTTTTCTGCTTCACTTACCTCAAAGCTAAGCATTCGATTCCTTGCTCAACTAAAGCCTCTGTAGCTTAATACGTTTGTTCTTTTTTAACTAAAGTCACTTCAACATACGCTCATCTTTTTTTCCTAATAAAACTGCTAATCCAATAAAAATATACGGATTTGATAAGAGTGTCAATTCAAGAAAAACTAATACCTAAGCAGCCCCTGATTTTTAACTAATGCACCCGTTAGTTGAATAAGAACAGAAAAGCTTACATAACAATCGCGCTCGCTTGCGGAACAACTTTATTGGCGTGATTACATATTTCACTGGCGGTCTGTCAAAATCCATCAATTATAGGCCCGATAACTATTAATTACCTATAATTTATTTGATTTGCTCCGCCAACTCTAAAATAATTCCCTCTGGCCCACTACAGTAGCATAACTTATAACTTTTTTCATAGTGTAGTATCTCACTAAAGATTTTCGTACCTTTCTTTTTCAACTTGTCAACAACAGCTTCAATATCTTCAACAGCAAATGCAATATGCCGGATACCCAGAGTATTTGCGAAAGGTTGCTGAATTTCTCTTTCATCTGACGGATTATAAAATTTGATTAGCTCTATCCATACCTGACCGTCTGGCGTCCCCAATCCTACACATGCTACTTTAACGTCATTAAGCCCAAATACCTGATATATCAACTCTCCTTCCATTTCCCATTCCCCTTGCACCTCAAGGCCAAAATCGAGAAAAAAATCTTTAGCGGCAGAGAGATCTTTTACGATTACACCCACATGATCTATTCTTTGGATTTTCAAATCTCATACCTCCTATGTTCCTGTTATTTTGCAATATCCTGTATTCTTGATACGTTTGTTTGTAGTTCTAATTCGCTGAAAATCGAAAATATCCTTGTTTAATAAAATGGCCTGATTGTTGAACAGGGCACTCTTTCTTCTACAGTACATTTTGTTCGTACTGTGACACAACCAAAATCTTTAAACTTTCTTGTTTCATCCTTTATAGCTTGTATAATAATATTAACTTGAAACATGAAGGGACTGAACTATGCGCAGATATCAATATCTTGACCCCAACATAAAAATATAATGGAGGTGAAAATATTGATTACAGAACTACAAACAGAAAGATTAGTGTTAAGAAAAATGAAATCATCTGACTCGGCTAGCTTGTTTACAATTTGGTCTGATCCAGATGTTACACAGTTTATGAATATCAATAGTTTCACCGATGAAAGTCAAGCAGTAGATATGATTGAAATACTTGATAAGTTATCTCGAGAAAACATAGCTATTCGTTATTCAATAATTGAATTAGAATCAAATAAAATTATCGGTTCCTGCGGTTACAATTCCTTAGATTTCGAAAATGCCAAAGCTGAAATCGGTTACGACATTAGTAAATCTTTTTGGGGCAAGGGATATGCGCCCGAAGCCATTCTCTCTTTAATGGACTATGCGTTTAACACTTTAGAATTCAATAGAATAGAAGCAAAAGTCGAACCTGAAAACATCAATTCCATAAGAGTCTTACAAAAGTTAAACTTTACATTCGAAGGAACAATGAGAATATGCGAAAAATCAAAAGGAAAGTTTATTAATCTCAGTATTTATTCCAAATTAATGACAGATTAACTGATAGTGCATAGCCTACATTTTGATGAATGTAGGCTGTGCACTATCTTGTATTGAAAAGTTTAATTAACGTAATAAGTTAAACAGTATGTGTCGAATGTGACATAAAAAGAATGGAATTTCATTTCTCTTATTTAACTAAACTGCCCCCCGTTAGTTCAACAAGGCTTGTTTACCCTTCAACGATTACAAGATATTTTTTGATTTCTCCTTCAGATTCAACAATTAAAATATCTCCTCTTTCTTTGGTGGAAAAAATCTTTGCACCAACAGGAAGTTTATTCGACATCTCATCTTTAAAATTTGTATTTGCATCATTTTTTGTTTTTATTTCACCAATTTGAATATCTTTTGTTAAAGACAATTCTTCAACCCAATCAATATTAGTTTTGTAGATAACTCCATCATACTGAAAAATATCAGCATCAGAGTCCAATGTTAAAACTTCTTCTGCATCAATACTATCAATTGTTACTGTGGTTACTTCCCCTTCATTCGAACATCCACTAATCATAAATAACGCTAATGCAATCAGGACATAAAATAACTTTTGAACCAATGTAATGCCCCCTTTATATATATAGTCGGAAATACTCTATCATAAGTTTCATCTTGAACTAACCTGCCCTTTAGTTGAATAAGAAAAGGGTGCTTAACCCCTAATAGAAGTAAAGCACCCGTTAGTTCAATAAGATTTTAAAGACCTCTATTTTCATCAAACCATTCATCTGTATTCCAATCGGCTATCATTCCTCCCAATGGCGGAAAAATTAATTTCCCATCATTAGATTGAACAAAGCTTAATACTAACTTACCTTCAATTAGAGATTGCCACGATTTTTCTTGTATAATATCTAGAATATTAAAAGCAATTTCAGGATATTTCTTTGCAAAAATATCATAATTTCTAAATGCTAATACAAAACCTTTATGATCAGGAACCTTATCAGATAAACAATCGTTAAACGCATCTAAATTTTCACCATAATAGGCTGGAAATTTAAGAGTTTTGGCTAAATCTTTGTGATAGTTGTCCGTCTCCCATTCAGTACAATCAAAGGAATATATATCAAAACCTTCTTGTCTAACTGTTTCAATATTTTCTTCATAAATGCTATGATTCCAGAACAGAGTAACACACCCATCCTGCATAAGTTCCTTCCAGTATTCCATTTTACACCTCGCAATATAGATTTTTAATTCAACTAACCTGCTTCGTTAGTTGAACAAGATTATCGATTTATTTTGAAGAGGCATACTTTCAATGCTTCTCTTTTTACTTCTTCTTCCATTTCATCAACATCATAATCTCTAATCTCTTCAAATGGAAAGCCATCGTGATATGGAAATCTTAGAAACTCCTCAATAATAGGCTCAATTTTATGTGTAATTTCGATTTCACATCCGAATGGTAAGGCAGTGTCATAATCTGATATTAAATTAAACTTTATTTGTGCTGATTGCCAATCGAACCAAATATAGAAGAGCATTCTATCTTGATTCTTTGAACTTCTTATTTGTTCGCGTCTGTTCGTCATCACTCTTTGGAAAAAATCTGTGAAATCTTCCACTACTATCTCAGTCGCTAATTCCTTGCTGATAGACATTGACCAAGTGTTGTTTGCTGTTTCTTCGACTAAGTCTTGCATACTATCGCCAATAAACAAAGGGTCAACAACTATTTCTTCAAGGGATTGAAAAAACTCGTTTTTATTCATGATTACTCCTTCTACAAATAGCATTTCATAAAATCCATTTTACTACTTCTTGTTTAACTAACATACCCCGTTAGTTAAATAACAAAAAAAGAATCCCTGAAATGGGACTCTTTCGCGTTTACATTTCACTCCATATTTTGAGGCTAAAAAAACAATCAATAAATTTTCAACCTTACTTGCAAATTAAAAACTGCATGTAGCCCAATCTACAAACAACCTCAGGCCATCCTCTTGTGTATTTTCTGCGTGGCTATTAGTGGCACACACAATACCATTTCTTTTTTTCTCGAGACAAGAAGTCACCCCTATGTACCCAAGTGACTTCGCTTCACAGCTCGGGTACATAGGGGGGAGAATCCTCTCGCGTGTCAACGATCTTTCCTCTGGCTAGAAAACTCAAAGGGAGCTTTCAACCCAAACATAAGATAAAAAAAGCACTATGCCAATCTTAGAATCACAATAGAAGCACTGTTTACCGGAGTACTAGGTGAAACATTATTAGACAAAGTAGTCTGTCCATCGATATTTCTCAAAGTAATGACATCCGACGCATTTAAAGTAGTAACGACCTGGCCACTATATGTTTGATTACCAGACCCCGAACCATAATTGGAACCTGCTATTTGGTTATTGCCATTAAATAAAGCGAATGCAGAAGTTCCCTGTTGAGGAAATACTTCATAAGTAATGAGATACGTTCCAGTTTGGGTAATAGTAATAGGTGCTGTTCCGACAGAATGTGTCACAAACCCGGGTGGTGTAATATTTCCATTTGTATTAAAGGTAACTTGAGCACCACTTGCGAGGTTGCTTTGTTGGGTTGTGTCATAAATAAAAGCAAATCCAGGAATTCCTGCACCTGGTGGTCCTTGTTGTCCTGGTGGTCCCTGTTGCCCTGGTGGTCCTTGTTGTCCTGGTGGTCCCTGTTGTCCTGGCACTCCTGGTGGCCCTACTGATCCTCGAGAACCTACAGTACATCGAGGTAATGGATAGAGACATTTCTTGCAACTACTGCATGAGCAATTTCGTTCACATGAACTCAAAAAAATCACCTCCTTCGTTAGATTCTTTACTATTATATTCAAGTTAATTGTTTCCGCTTGTGCACCCTGAGACAAATCATAAAACGGAGTAGCATTTGCTACTCCGTTTCGTTTGCATTACTTAATTCCTATTTAAATTTTCACAGACCCGGATCTGTCACCAATACAGGTGCTTTTGTATTTTTACCAGGAACACTATCACCTGGTTGAATTTTTAAACCGCGCAATTTCTTAAAGTTATGACGCTTTAAAAACATAAAAAAAGACCATCTATCGACATTCCTATTCTTGAATTACACCACCCGTTAGTTAAAGAAGAAAAGAGCTACCTAAGCAGCCCCTGTTGTTCGACTAAAGCATCCGTTACTTTAAGTGTAATTCTTCACAAACTATTAGCAGGTTTAATTAAAAGTCTTTTTTGTGTAAATAAAAAAACTGAGTGAGAAATAATGCTCAGTTCTTTTGCTGGGATCCAGTTTCATAACTGTACAATTATATTATTTCCGTACACCTATAAAGGGAAAGGCAGCTTAATGCCATAACGTTGCAATAAAATTGTAAGTCAATGTAATTGCTAACGTATTATAAATTGGAAATTCACATAAAAATCATAGAGCTACAATCACAGGCTAAATAAGAAAAACAGCTTCCTTATGAAGACTGTTTCATCCCGTGAGGATATCCCTTTATTAATCATAAAACCTTAAAATCTTTCATACTTTCTCCAAGAATATAATGTGAAAACCACATCAAATTCTGCTTCATAATAGCTACATTAATTTCTGGCTGGTAAGAACTATATGCCATTCCTTTAAAAATAATTAATTCTGTATCAACTTCCATATCCCTTAATCCTTGATATAGCTCATATGCATTTGGAGTTGGAACTCTTGCATCCTTTTCGCCATGTTGGATTAAAGTGGGCGTACAGGCTGATTTAATATATGTCATTGGTGATGTTTTAGTATATATCTCTGGATCATTCCATGGATTATCCCCTAAATACATCTTAATAAAGTAAGGTATATCTGTATTTACATAGTTAGTACTCCAATTAGTAATTCCACCTCCAACTGAAATAGCTTTAAATCTACTACTAAATGTAGAACAGAAAGCTGATATATAACCCCCGTTGCTCCATCCCATAACCCCTACTCTATCTTTATCTGCAATCCCTTTGTCAATTAGTTTATCCACTCCAGATACAACATCATCGTAGTTAACAATTCCCAGTTTTCTATAGTTTGCTTTTAAGAATTCATTACCATAACCAGAACTCCCCCTATAATTTGGTTCTAAAACTATAAAACCTTTTTCGACAAACTGTTCAATAGGATATTTCTCATTAAAACAGTCTGAAAATATTGGAAAGGATGCCCAAGCCGGTCCGCCATGGATTACCACTAAAAAAGGATATTTTTTATTTGCGTCAAACTCTACTGGGGTTGATAAAACTCCCTCTATTTCAAGACCATCACTACTTTGCCATGAGATTATTTCCCTGTTACTTTTAAGCTTTCCTTTGAAAAAACTATATTCATTCGTTATTTTTTTATCATCTAAATAGATTTCAAAGGTTTCATTTGTTAATGCCTTATTATAGGATATATAAATTCCATCCCTTGTTATAGAAGCTTCCATTATAAAGCTACCTACTTTTTCGCTTAACATTTCCACAGTGCCATTCTCAGATAACAACCCAATAAGGTAATTCGTTTTATACTGCCATCTAATTAAAATTCCTTTAGCTGTCCACCGTAATGGAATAACCGTACTATCAAAATCTGTTAAAGGTTGAATTAGCTCTCCATTATTAATATCATATATCTCTAGTGTACTGTCTTGTATATGGGTCTTGTTTATGGGTCTTATAATAATCCTTCTCCATTATGCTTGCTGAGTAACATATTTTGCTGCCTTCAGGAGAAAAGCACACGCTCCCTCCCAACAATTTATCTATATTCATCTTTTGTAACTCTCCAGCTTTAATAGCTAGTATGTATAGATCTCCATTACTATAATCCTCAAAATTCGGGGTTGGTGTAGCCATAAATACAGCCTTTTCCCCATCATTTGAAATATCAAATTCATGAATATGAAAATTCTGACCATCAGTTAGTTGATAAACAACGCTATTTTCATGTTCATATTTATCATTTTGTATTTCAATGTAATATAAACAATTATTCTGGTATTCCTTACCTATATGATGAAAATCTCCATATAGTTCCTTACGTTTCTTTATCGCCTCAGATTCTTTTGACTGTGCAACATAATAAAAACCCTTGCCAGTAGGCTCCCATTTTAATTTACTGATCCCTTCTTTCTCATCAGTAATTTGAACCCCACTATAACCATCTATTGACTTAACAAAGATTTGATTTTTCTTATTATCCCCGTCACCAACTGGGCTAAGATATGCGATATTCCTAGAATCTGGAGACCATAATGGGTATGTACTATCTATATCCCCAGTTGTTAATGGGTAACACTGCTCCTTATCTTTTTCATATATCCATACATGATTCCTATATTTATTATCTTTCCAGTTAGCTGTCTTCTTGACAAATGCTACGTTTTTGCCATCTTCACTTATGTTTGTATCTGAAAAGTTGGTAATGAAATAATCTCTTCTATACTTAGATATGTTTCTTCATTCATTTTCATTAATAAACCCCCTCGTTAACTCTCTTCCAATAAAGTTTGCAGGTACAGGGCTTAGTTTTAATTCTCTTGCCCAGACAGAAAGTTGACCTATGTGGTGAATTTCGTGAGTAATTATATGGTGTAATATATCATCAAAAGTGTATTTATCTTCATCCCAAGAAACACTGACTAGTTTTTCTTTTAAACCTTCAAAATTTGTTTTTATAAATTCAGCTATTTCATTTCGTGTTATATCTGAAAGTGATTTAACCTTTTCAAGTGTATGATAATCGGCAAACTGAAGTACAATATCTTTTTTGCCTTGAATTCCTCGAATCCAACTATATTCCACATCAATTATATGAAAAAGTGTATATAATATGTTTCCTACTCCACCCCTACGGTCTTTTAACAACTCTTTAATTGTCAGTTGATGGCACCAGACAAACCATTCATCTCTTACCTGCCAGTTGTATTCAAAGAATTTAATCATTGTAAGCACTCCAATCTATCTTATTACATTATATTTCGATGTAAATGCAACTATTTCTTTCTACAACTAACCTGCCCCTGTCGTTCAACTAAAGCACCCGTTAGTTCAATAACAAAAATTTTTTTTATTGGTTCACACCAATATTTACACTCCATAACCTTTGAACATTCACTAAATTCTGTTCATTGAATTCCATGCTATAAATATCAGGTTTTGATGTGCTATGTAAAAAATTCAAGTCATAAGTGCTATCGAAATATCCCATCATCAAGGTCATAACTGCCCCGTGAGTACCTATCACTACTTTTTTATCTCTAAAAGTATCTAATAATTCTTTTAAGACTTTTATAGCTCTTTTTTGGCTATCAGCATTTGATTCTCCTCCCTCTAAAGAGAAATTTGATTCGGAAAATGACTTCTTCAAAAGTGGAACCAATTCCTTATCAGATACTCGATTGTCTTCAGAAGAAAATACCTTCTCTTTTAAATCTTCAAACACTAAAACTTTTTGCCCTATTTGTTGAGCTAACTTTTCAACAGTTAAAATTGAGCGTACGTATGGACTTGAAACAACTGCATCAACTTCTTCATCTTTCATTATGTCGGTTACTCGTTGAGCATCTAAATAACCTTTTTCGGTTAATCCCCTTGTTCTTTCATTTCCTTCTTTTGGCGACTCACCGTGTCTCACCATATAAACAAATGTACTCATAATATATTTCCCCCAAAAGTGTATCAAATTTACCGACAGCCCTGTACTACTAAAGCACGCCGTTAGTGAATAGGATTCTCTATTTCTATTCATTATTTAACCTATCGAAATTATCTAATCCGTTTAAATTCTTTTAATTTATTCATTCCTAAAGTCATAGGTATCATCAATAGCAATTTCTATACCATTAACTACAATCGTTCCATTATCTATCCATCGAACTTCTTTAACATTTGGCATCACAAGAAAAATATTCTTTTTCAGACCTGAGTTAAAATCTTTTAACACCCCCACATATGTTACGTCGTTATGGAATATTAGACCTCCGTTGAAATAAACCGTTATACTTTTCTCCCCATCTGGCGAAATATAAATACCTTCTTCATTATTCTCATTCACTTGAATACTACTTAGCGTTGGGTTTAATACTTGATACAAAAATAATATGCCCAACAAAATAATGATTGACAAAATCAATAATGAAATTTTGATTAACTTACTCATTTTATTCATCGTCCCCCTAAAATCATTCATATTAGTAATTCTATACAAATATTTCATCTTTTTTGAGGACGTAATTAACACTCTTCAAGTTCGAATTTTCTTTCAGTTTATAGCTGGTTTCTAAGTTTTATTCTTCAACTAAACTGCCCCGTTAGTTCAATAAGAAAATAATTTAATAAGAAATCAAACATTAAAATTATGGCAATTAAATTTAAAATCCCTTCGCTAATAGTTAGAATATATTGTTTGGGGTTCTGCGAATATTTACACTCGAAAAATGCCCTTACTGCGTAATCTACTACAATGTAGAAAAACGATGCAATTAGTAACAGGTTTATCGAATAATCTTTAATTATGATTAAGCTATTGATAACGATAAGTGCAATCATAGAAGTAATTCTGATAGTCCAATCAATTTTCCCATGCAATTCGTTGATGTGATTGTATGAAAAAAAGGGTTTTTTTTCTTTCTCGATTTTGAGTATTTTTCTCAAAAGTAACTTAACTATTGTATTTAAAACAAACAAAATCAATAAAAAAAATGCGATTTTTATCCAAATCATACAATACCCCCTTATTTAACTAAACTGTCCCGTTAGTTGAATAACGAAATAATCAATCGTTTAGTAAAGTGTAACACGTTTACAAATATTGGTACGAAGAGATTATATAGAAGATTGTTGTTTGCACAACTGCTATGTGGTTTATGAATTCCTTTTGCGAAAAGAATCCAAAGGGACAGAATGGCAATATATATAAGGTACAGTAGAGTATTCACTTTTCTAATGAGAGCATAACAAAAGGACTTGCATATATAGAAATTAATCATAAACGCAAGTCCTTTTCTTATTAAACTAAGTTGGCAATAGGTAAGTATTTGATGTTATCTCCAGCTTTCCCTCTGCTCCGCACGGAACGT
The DNA here is from genome assembly GCF_008369195.1 of Sporosarcina sp. ANT_H38. Classification (GTDB taxonomy): domain Bacteria; phylum Bacillota; class Bacilli; order Bacillales_A; family Planococcaceae; genus Sporosarcina. The sequence goes on from NZ_VOBC01000002.1 coordinate 29,995, forward strand.
GACAGTTTCCCGTCATTCCGCGTACCATCTAACGATTTGTACTAGACTAAAAGTTCCTCGTTACCCTTAGACAAATATAGTGCCTAAATTCTTTCTGCTAAGAGCTAGCACTGTGCAAATCCCACGTTCTTGCCCGATCGGTGCGACGAACGCTTGGAAAATAATCATTCCATTTCGCAAGACTTGGGCCTGTTCCTCTACCTCCATTACAGAGGTTTCGCAGGTCGTCTCCCTATCCTTATAAGGACAAATACATTTTGCTATAAGACTTATAACAACCGTTTCGGATGCCAGCCCTTGATTCAACGTAGCTATACATTCTAAATGTAGGTGCTTCCATTAAGCATGTGAACTGGATTCCCCCATTGTTGAACGGTTTTATGTTACCCGCACCTCTGGTTGATATAAAGCCTTTCACGGATGTATTTAACTTTATTACTAAAAAAAGCTGGTATCACACGTAATTCAGGTTCTTTATGCGATGAAACTTGGTTATTTTATATAGATGAATAAACCTTCTATATTTTCGACTCGATGCTAAAGTACAGGTTTATCAGTTGCATCTGTACTTGAATGTAGGTTCTGTCTGAATATAAAAAGCATTTCTGACCTGTGCACACCAATTTGCAAAGGCGGATCTCCATTCGGGTGTTTTAAAGAACTGCTCAACAGTTTGAGTTTCAGAATGCCAAACAATAAATAGGTTGAGTGGGGCAATTCCACCAGCCCAAATCCCATTATTTGTGTCAGTATCTTCTTCCCTTACTAATAAAAGGGGTAGTCCAAATTGAAAGGCCATTGAAGGTTCTACTTGTGAATAAACAGATCCTTCCCAGAATGGAGTGGATGGTGGAGGGGGTCCAGTATTGACTTCAACTGTTTGAATTTTAAAACGACGAAGGTTTACTGCCAACATTCCATAGCTTGATGAAACTAACCGACGTATATCAGTTAAAATAGATTCGGGATAACTTTCGCTTAAGGGTAATGTACGCGGAAAAAGCAAAGCATTCTCAATCTCAAAAATTAGACGGTTTAGAAACCGTTGTTGGTTGTCATTTAAATGCGTTGTCGTACTTAAAAATATGGGAATACGGTAAGCACGGTCAATACACTCTAGGTGTGCTGATTCTATTTTTTCTTTATCATTCTCCTTGCATAAATCGTTATGTCTATCATTATTCATTTTCTCACCTCCTTCTTTATTAATATATGGAAAAGAACTAAGGGAGCTTGGACATAGCAACCGAATTCTAGATAGATATGAATATTTTGTGTTCAAAATTAACCATCAATCAGAGAAACCAATACTGGCTGAAATGATTCTGCTTAGAATACGCCATTCGTTACTGAAAACTCCTCATATCCCGCGTCATTGCTTTTAAAGTCTGACACGAGTGATAGAGACGTCTGTAACATCGGAATGTAATAGAACCAAAAAAAGTGACAGCCTCCAATTACGGAAACGGTCACTTTTTAATTTGCCAACAAAATCATTGACTCAGCTTTCAAAGACATCCAGTATTCAAAATGTTTATTGTGGAGTGTAATTATCTCTTTGATCCCTCTTGTAATCAAGATCCCTAATACATTATAAAAATGCTATCTTATTGAACTAACCTGCCTCGTTAGTTCAATAAGGAATGCTTCCAGACTAGAATTCCTTTAGTCTTCCCCCTAGAAAACAAAATTCCTTTTTCCCCCTAAACATTAACTAATGATTACCAATTTCCTTGAGATGAGTTTCTACCACTGAACAATTTTTCTTCAAAAAATAACTTTGATAAATCTTTTTTGAGCATTTGCATTCGTTCAGTACCTATGTTTTCACTCCAACGTCCCTCAATCTCAGTTAGTATCTTCTCTTTTGCTTTCACTACTGACCAACCTCGTTCGGTCAAAACAATAATCTTCCCTCTCTTATCCGTCGGATGAGTATTACGTAATACATAACCCCTTTTTTCAAGATAATCCACCATTTTACTTACAGCCTGCTTTGTAATTCCTAAATACTCAGCTAGTTCTATACCCGTCGCTCCATTAGGAATGATACATTTAAACATAAAGCCATGTGCAGGTCTGAAATCTTCAAATCCCAATTCACTTAATCTTTCATGCAGTTCATTAATAGATGCACTAAAGGATAATGACAAAAGTGATGTAAGATCCAATTCGCTAGGTATTTGATGATTCATACATAAACCTCCTTGTACATAGTCAACTAGGTTGACTTTGTTCGAATTCCATTGTACTATTCAAAAAGTAGTCAATCAAGTTGACTACTTTTCATTATAAAAGAAATCGGATTCACCGAAACAAAAATTACTATATTATGGGGGTTTCTCATGGCTAACATCGTTAAAATTAGAGCTAGTGTATTTGCACCATATGCCTGGTTGGAACCTATAAAAGAACCTGCAACAGGAAGCGTACTGGAATACGCTGGTGATGCACGTGAATTTACACCCTACGCTGTAAACACAATGCGGTCAAGATTAGAGCAAGAAGTGATTATTGATTTTTTTAAAAAAGAAATTTTAACATATGCAAATGCTTGTATCGTAACTGTAAAAGTTACAAATCCAGATGGTTCAATTGATTATAAAAAAGGAAAAACAAGTTCAGAAAACATTGTATGTACTAATGTTGTGTGGGGCGCTGACGATGTTTCTTTTGAAATGAGAGCTAGTGCCAGTAATCCTTTAAATACAGCAGCACCTGCGGCTGACTATTTATTAACTATACGTGTTAACCAAAATGGTGTGGCGTATATTGAAGGTTCACATGATGGGTTCCCCTGCTATGAATTTTATAAACAAACAGATTTTGGTCCATTTGAATTAATCTATACACATAATTTTAGAGAAACTGGTGATACTCCAGAAGCGCTAGCTGGAGATATGGAATACAGTTTTAAAAAGACAATCTAGAAGTAAATATGAATTAGAAGAGTATCACTTTTTGAACAAGAAGCAGCAAATATTAAAGGAAAAGCAATTGATTTTTGCGAAAGAAATTGCGGCCTGTTTTGCTGAATGGCTCAATGTTATGAATTACTCAAAATAAAATTAGAATTACAGAGGTGTTTCTGATGACTAACATCGTGAAAATTAGAGCTAGTGTATTTATTCCAATGTCTTGGACTGAACCTAGGAAGGATACTAAAACAGGAAACCTGATTCAATTTGAAGGTGACTCACGTGAATTTACACCTTATGCTGTAAACACGATGCGTTCCAGAATTGAACAAGAAGTAGTTGTAGATTTTCACAAAAGAGAAATTTTAACATATGCGAATACTGGCATAACAATGGAAAGAATCACAACTTCAAATGATTCCGTTAATAAAAGAACAGGAAAAGCTAGTACAAAAGATATTTTGTGCACTGATATTGTTTGGAGTTCTAATGATGTCAGATTTCAAATGAGTGCAAGTGCGAGCAACCCATTAAATGCATCTGCCCCTCCTGCTGACTACCTATTAACGGTACAGGTCAAAATAGATGGTACTGTAGATATTCATGGTGAACATGATGGATTCCCTTGTTATGAATTTTATAAGCAAGTAAATTTTAGTCCGTTTGAAGAAATTCATACACATGATTTCAGGGAAACAGGTGATACAGCCGAAGCTCTAGGTGGAGAAATGGAATATAGTTTCAAAAAAATATTGTAATACAAAAAATCCTTATAACAACTTATGAGAAGCGTCAGGAGAAAAAGAGATTGAAAACAGTTTTATTTGTAAAAGCAAACAATCGGCCAGCAAACCAAGCAGTGAGTGTGAAATTATATGAGGCTTTTTTAACGAGCTATAAAGAATCACATCCAAATGATACAGTGGTAGAGCTTGATTTATTCAATGAAGAGTTGCCATATGTAGGAGTAGATATGATTGACGGTACATTTAAGGCTAGTAAAGGGCTTGATCTAACATTAAAGGAAGCAAAAGCGGTAGCTGTTGCTGATAAATATTTAGAACAATTCCTTGCAGCTGATAAAGTTGTATTCGGTTTCCCGTTATGGAATCTAACAATCCCAGCTGTCCTACACACATATATTGATTACTTAAATCGTTCGGGAAAAACCTTTAAATATACGCCAGAAGGTCCAGTAGGTCTTCTGAGAAATAAGAAAATTGCATTATTAAATGCAAGTGGTGGTGTGTATTCTACAGGACCAGCAGCTGAGGTAGAAATGGCTGTAAAATATGTAGCAAGTATGATGGGCTTTTTCGGTATAAAAGATATAGACAAGATAGTAATTGAAGGCCACAACCAATCTCCAGATAAAGCAGAAGAAATTATAGCGACAGGGCTTGAAAAAGCTATTAAAGCAGCAAGTACGTTCTAATTAACAAAACACATGTCACTCAATATTGCAGTACCAACACTTTTATAGCGTTGGTACTGTTTTTTTCACACTCACCTCGCTACTTTTGAGCAGTAAGAACTCAAATGATGTGTATTTAAGGTCTCTGACTCCAGAGAGGTTTTATCCTTCTTGCCTTAACGATGGATAAAATGTAGCTTTCTGCTGTGCTTAGAAAACTCATCATATCCCGCGTCATTGCTTTTAAAGTCTGCCAAGAGTGATAGAAGAGTCGTCTGGAACATCGGAATGTAATAGAACTCAAAAAAGTGACCGCCTCCAACTAATGCAAAAAAGCATCAAGTTAGCTTAATAAGCATTATATCAATTAGATAGACTTTCATTTTCCAATTCAACTTCTTGATTACAATACTCAACATAAAGTAATTTCATAGCTTCAATAATTATTTCATCTGCTAATTTCTCTTTATTTCGATTTGGTAAATTCTTCGCACCCAAAACATATAATAGTGGATTTTTGGAAAACTCACCTATTATCCCAATATCAACTATCACCTTATCTAATCCACCAGTCATATGATTTAAGAAATGGCTTGGTATACCTTCTATATCACCTCGTTGCCTAATTAAACCATTAATAATTGGAATCCATAAATCAGGATTAGTTTTGTATCCTTGAATTATTAATCGTAAAATCTCTAACATCTCACTCAATTCTCCGTTATTATCCAAATCTCTTGGATTTTGAGTAATATTTATGTTTTTAAAATATGATTTTATTTTATTGTTAACCATTTCCCATCCACCACAAAATTGAACAATTCTATTTGCAACAAAACTATCGTGACAGGCTATCATCACTTCCACCGCATCTTGGAGTGCTAAGTTCTCTCTACTTTGAAAGTGGGGATACACTTTATTACTATCCTCTTCTGGATTTAAAATTATATCTTCAACAATGTCAGTCCATTTATAGTGTCTTTCTTCAACTAATTTTGCTATACAAAAGGCAATTGCAACTTTTGCCGCAGAAGCAAGAGGTACTGATAAACCTTTATTCAATGATAAAACTATTTCCTGTTTCACTTGTGAATAAACAATAATTCCCACTTCAGCTGACTTTAATTCCTCTAATTTATCAAGAACCTTCTCCACTTTCTAACCCCACTTCGCACAATTTTTCACTTACTTATTTTCTTTGTAAACTTGTCCTTGATAAATTAACCTGACACGTTAGTTCAACAAGACAAAAAAGTTGCCTAAGCATCCATTTTTTAAAGAACTAAATTAACTTAAAATCAAATGTATTCTCCTCAACATAATTTGTTTCCTTGGCACTTTTTATAATAATATCGAAATTTTTACTGTATGGATGCATAAACACTTCGTACTGAATACGTCGCTCATTGTGAGATTGCTTTAAATAATCGATATCCGTTCCTCTTTCCTCTATATCTCGAGCGAATCGTCTCTCTAGTTCCGTATCACCATCAGTATAAAAATAAATAAGAAAATCAAATAGATCAGGATTTGCAAAAGCAACACTCATACCTTCTACAATAGTTAATTTGTTTTGTGAAGTAAGTATTTCATTCTTTAAATAATGTGTATCAATCGTGAGTAAATTCATATTTTCCTTTAGCATCAGTACATCTCTTTCTAAGGATGGTACATGATGCGCTGCGGGGTGGCATGCTGTCATTTTAAAGCGATGTAGTGTTCCTTTATGTATATAGTCAATCACTGCGTTTTTTCGTATTGCCGAACTCACTATGTATGGATCTGTATTAAGATAGTTTACATCGTGCTTTAACTCTTCCATTAACATATGTGCAAAAGTTGTCTTTCCTGCAGCCCCATGACCAGAAATCCCAATAATCAGCTTCTTATCCGAATTTTGAATCCAATGTATGATTTCTTGAATTAACTTGTTCATCCTTCTCCTCTTTTCTAAAATCGTCTTGTTCTTTAGTGAAAGAGCGTCTCTGTTTAATAGAGAAATAACCCCTTTCCTTCTTCAACTAGCCCCGTTAGTTCAATAAGAAAAAGAAGCTTTCAAAACAAATGCATCGTCTTTTACTTCGCATCCGTCAGTAAATTAGCGGTGGTCATTCTTATATTGCAACCACTCATTTATCTCCGCTTTTAAAAATCGTTCCTGATTTTCTAAATTAAAGTATGGAATAAATCGATAAGTGTCAAAGCTACCTTGTAGTTTTGCCTTCTCGAATTCATCTTCCTTTATAATGTTTTCTATCGATTGTTCGCTTATCTGAAGATATCCTGAAAGTTGCGTTTTAGTCATTACTTCTGGTATTGAATTTGTAGTTGGTTGTGAATTATTATCTTCACTTGCTGAATTCGAAAAAGTATTACTAATAATAAAACCAGATATTATTATTGATATTCCCACTATCAATGCACTAATAAAATAAGTTAACTGTTTCAAGTTTTCACCTCCTAATATAATATATTTCTTATCTAACTAGTCTGCCCCGTTAGTGCAACATAGTAAATAATAAAGCAATTAGATAAAGTGGTACTCCGATAATTAACATCCCAGCAAAAAGATAACAGATACTCGTAAATATAAACTTAAAGAAATCATAGACAGCTCCGGCTAAATCGTCAATAAACCTTGCCATTTATATCCCTCCATCTTCCCATTACTATTATTAGTTAAGGTAGCTTATCCAGTTTAAAAAAATATGCTGTTAGTTGAACAAGAAAAAGAGCCGTTTTAGTCACCCAAAAGCATCTGGTACCACATTCCAAATGAGATAAATGGAAATTAGTACGTGGAATATAACTCCGATACTCAGCATCAGATTGATACTGAAACTTTTAAGAATTCCCCTATACAGATAATATAACCCTAAAAGCACAAAGGAATAGACGACAGGAATTCCTACACTGTACAGTAATTTACCCGTCTCTGAAATATCTCCTGGTGGTGCATCGGCTGCAGAGAATAAAATACCCATTATCAAAAGTGATAAAAATAGTTCAACAAAATAGGTGACTGTGGCTACGATTAAAAAATATGCACAGTATGCAATCGTTTGTTTCATGAAATCCCTCCTACGAACACTCTATACTCATTTTAAATTGTGGTAATATTACGTTAATGTATTCAACTAAACTGCCCCATCAGTTGAACAACTGAATGTTCAGATGATTATTTAAGTGTAACATATTTACAGATATTGGTTCAAAAGAGCAAGTTAGTGTAGCCAGCTTATATACCTGTTACAGCAGGCGAGATGATAGCGTTTAAATGCCTTCGATACTTGTTCATTGATTATCCATGAACAAGTATCGAAGTGTAAGCTACAAAAGGATTTCGATCCTATGAAGTCATTAGAAATTAAATGAAATCTTAATGGCGAGAAGTTTGATATGGAGAAGAAGCTAAAGGCAGTTGCTATGGAGCATAGAGAGCCTTTAGCTGATATGTAACTGTTTAGCGAATTCCATGAGCCTTCAAGCGCTTCACAGTTCAATGCCGCCACTAGCAATCGAGCGTATAAAGGCATAACAAAAGGACTTGCATATATGAGAATCACTCATACACGCAAGTCCTGTTTTTATTAAACTAAAGCGCCCGTTAACGGAACTTCTATTTAGTATTTACCAAGACAATATTTTGTCTTGCTTAAATTGACAAACCAGATGATAGAAACTCACGCAGTTTTTGTTCATGCTTGTCGAGCATAATCTGTTCCGGTTTGATGCCCTGCTCACGCAGTACTTCAATGTTCTGCACGAGGAATTCGTCGCTACCGACAACATAGAAGAGTCCATCCTTGTCTGCAGCAAGATTTTTCACTTCTTCATAGTAGTCTTTACGGTTATCGACGAACTGTGATGTGAACTTCTTGTCAGATGCTGATTCAAATATAGTAGTGAATAAGAAATCTTTTGATGAATCGATGTTCAGGGAATTAATTTGATTGACGTTGTCAGCACGTTCGAAATAATCAAGTACAAGCGGTCTGAAAGTTGCCAGGCCGACACCTGATGACAGCAGGTAAACATTTTTGTCTTCTCTCTTAAGCGGTACATTTGAATGAGTTTTAAATATTGCTACTTCATTGCCGACCTCAAGGTTTCTTAAAATAGTTTTAAACTCAGAGCACTGCTCTCTGATGCGTGTTGTGATACCAATTGAATTTTCGTGCGGTAAAGTGGAGATTGACATGTGGCGAATCAGGCTACGGTTTGGTTTATCTCCGGCATTAAAACCTTCCAGTGCGAAGTGGGTGTGGGAACCTTCTTCCCATGTAAAGCCTTCCGGACAGTCGAGCAGGTACGTTTTAACCTCAGGCGTTTCTTCAATAATCTTATTTATTTTAGTCCAGTATATTTGCATTTTATATTCCCCCTACTTAATTATATATATATCGTTACTATCAAATATACAATAAGTGATAACTATTATCAATTAAGCGGGTTTATTATTTCAGATAATTTATTCAACTTGAATTTAATGACATTTTAGAGAAAAGTCTTGAACCTGAATTATTCAAAGTTCCAAACGTGCACGTTCTCACCACTAATTATTCAATATAATGGCCCGTTAGTTGAACAAGGATAGTTGTAAATAGTCTTCAGGGTAGGATGACTTTTTTGAGCTGTTCTTTCGTTGATAAACTACTATCATTTGTACCAACCAAAAAAAAATATCCGTGTGAAATCACTTCTGTTAGAGTGTCACTTGGACCTAATTCGAATATAGGAAACTGTACCGAGACTTTCCCCTTCAATTCATCTCTATCCTTTATCTTAAATCTTATTTCCTTTTCCTTCTTCAACTAACCTCCCCCGTTAGCTCAAAAAGAAAAAAAGCCGCCTAAGCAGCCCCTGTTGTTCGACTAAAGCACTTCGTTAGTTGAATAAGATAAAACAATTTTGTATTCCTGTCGCTTTTGATTAAAGTTAGAAAAAAACAAGTTTTCAATCCTTGTATCAACAATCTGAACAGAAGGATGTTTATAGTTTTTTACTTAGTATTTCTCCGGGTAAGCCGTCAAATTCACAAATCTTTTCAGAGATAAATCCTCTTTTAATTAAAATCTTCCTAGAAGCAATATTATCTGGGTCAATAATGGCTTTCAGAGTCTTTAGTTCTGATTTCTTAGCCCATTCAATCAATACCTTCGCTATCTGACCGCCATACCCCTTACCCCAATGCACTGGATTTATCATATATCCAATTTCAGCAACTTTATTATCTTCTTCGTCCAAAGTTAAATGTCCAAGTCCTATAAATTTATTGATTGAAATATCGTAGATTTTATATGAGCCAAAGTGTTCATGTTTTTCATTGCGTTTTAATAACTTTTGAAAATCGAATTGAGCTTCTTCAAAAGGGATAGCGTATTCAGTAATTTGTGCCATAACTTTTTCATTAGATACAAGACTGAAATAATCAGCAAAGTCACCCTCTTGAAACTTTAGTAATTTTAGTGTGTGCATTATATTCCTCCTAAAAGTAACCCATGATATTGAACTAAACTCCCCGTTAGTCAAATAAGTGAGTTTCACTTTTGGTTAGAGAATACCATTGTACTATGTGTGTTAGTCCTCATTTATAACTATACCACCAGAAATATTAAACTTATTCCAAACCCAAGCATGAAAAAGTTTCTCTAATACTTTTTCTACTGCTTTTTCATCCATATTCTCATCAATACCTAATTTTTCAAAAGTGAATATTTCTGCCTCCCCGGACCCTTCATATTCAGTGTTAAATGAAAAAGTAACTGTTTTACCCACTTGTTTATTCCCCATTCAGTTCGCATTTTTTGACTACTACCTTTAGTGGAATAACAAGTTAACGATTAGCGTAATATTCTTTCGGATTTGTTATTCCATTTCCAATTAAAAATTCAGCTTCAGATTTGATCATTTCAATGTAGTTACTTTTTTTAAAAGGTTTTATTAACTTATCAATTCTTCTTAGACTTCCTTTTATCTTTGTTTCATTATTTTGAACATCCACAATTACAGTTAAATATGCTTCACCATTATATTTTACTACCCCTGTTACTTGTTTTTTTTCTAAATCTATATTTGTATATTCGGGTACGATTCTTAATGACGCAAAGGTTGTCCATCCCACCGGACTTTGTTTTGATTTCAGTCCGATCTTAAATATAAAATAACTAACAAGTTTTTTTATTCTAGATATCATTTTCCCCCTCCTAATTTACAAGGAATATCTTGTCGCACCTTAGATGAATCAGAACAGGAACTATCCAATCTTTTTAGAATAAAACCACTAGGTAACGGAATGCTCTTTCTTCTGTTTCCTCTTATAAAAATAATGCCAAATTAAAAAAATCGTCCAAGATATTACAGATAGTAAAAAAGTTAATTCATTAAATTGCATTAGGAGTATTTCTGCTATCACAGTTGGTACCATAATAATTAACCACATTCTAACTACCTTGTTTTTAAAACTTAGTTCAAATCGGTCACTCATATACCTCACCCCTTTTATCTTTAACTAAATTGACCTGTTACTTGAATAACTTTTCTTATATTAACTACTTCGATGCCCTCGCAATTTCACCTACTTATTCAACTCTCCTTCCCATAACTCTGAAGTTATGACACTAAAGAAATAAAAGAAAAGACCATCTATTGACAGTCCTGTTCTTGAGTTAAAGCAACCGTTACTTCAACATTCAATATTAGGATATTTATTTACTTCACACACGAAAAAGCCAGTACAATTGGAATTCGTTGTCTTCTAACAAATTCATCTTCACTACTAAAATGTTCACGCTTCGGTGTACCTTCACGTAAATCTAGAACTGAAAATCCAGCTTGTTTAAGTGCTATAAAGTAATGTTCGATTGTACGATGATACTTAACCACTATTTGGTCAATCCAAGGCTCTTTTCTTTCCCCCTCATGAAAGTAGTCATCGACAATCCAATTACCGCGTTTATCTCCAGATTGCTTACTAGCAAAAGACGAAGTTGTAAGTGGATGCTGAATACTAAAAGCAAATCTCCCGTTTTCTTTAAGTGTTTTATGAACATCTTGAAACAGACGGTTAATGTCTGAAACATAATGGATTGCAAATCGAGATGTCACAAGATCAAATGCCTCTTTTGGATAATCATAAGACTCCATTGTTTCAAAGTGTATTGTCCCGTTTTGTTCAAGTATGTTAGAGCGGGCCGCTTCAACCATTTGTTCCGAACCCTCTACTCCTGTGTAGTTTTTTGCTCCTAAATGTAAGAGTTCTTTTCCAAACGATGCATCACCACACCCTAAATCTAAGACGCTACTATCTTGAAAACTCCCAATTAATTCATAGATAATCGGTCCTTCAATGGCATTATTTGGACTATCGTTTCTGCTTCTTCTAGTCATGTAATTTTTCAAAAAATCCGTTTGATCGTAAACGCTAGGTCCTTTAAATTCCATCGAAACGTCTCCCCCTCTAACATTTGAGATGTAGGGCGATTCATCGCCAAATATACAAATTAATGTATTTTATCACATGTTACCCAGAATTTACAAGTGGGGAGTTATATACTTTTCAGAAAAAAATTATTGCTATAAACAATTCCTTATTGAACTTAACTGTTCGTTAGATTAATAAGCACTTTTTACATTTCACCTTGTTTTATCCATGTCAGTATTCGATAACTACCGAACACTGACACTAAGAGAAGTAAAATCATAAATATAACGTAGATTGATAAGCTATTGATTTCTTGTAACCCTTCGACATTAGCCATCATCCACATGGCCAATCCAAATAGCATCAAGTAACAAAATACATTAGGAATAATCCATACGATCCTTAACTTTACGTTTTTCAAAAACATTCCCCCTCAAAGTAAGTACGACTATCAGCAAGAATAGATTCCAAATAAATATTTCCTTGTTCAACTAAGCTGCCCTGTTAGTTTAAGAAGAAAAAAGTCCTCCCTAAGAAGCCCCCGTTGTTCGACTAATGCACCCCATTAGTTGAAGAACTTTTATTTCTTATCTCTAATTTCTTCTAAAATTTCTATTACACGATTGTTTTGGCTTTCAATATTCTTCAATCTTATTTAAATAATATATGAAGAGAAAAATACAATAAGTATAAGGGCTATTCCAGTAATTAATTCCATATCTTCTCCTCCTATGAATTCAGTTTACGTTTAACAGTATAATTATTCCAACCAATATTCTCCATAAAAATACTTAAACTAAACTGCCCCTTTAGTTGAACAAGAAAAAAGAGGCGTCTAAGCAGCCCCCGTTGTTCGACTAATGCACTCGTTAGTTCAAAAAGAAATATAGTTCCTTTGAGAAATATGTTTAATCTGAAAACAAGATGTAAGTCCTAATTCACGATTTTGTTTAGGCTATGTTCTTAAAAAAATGTTGCTGCTGTTTTTAATTAAAGAAGACCCTTTTGAGATCCTCTTTTGTTTATATTTTTTGCTAACGCATCTGTTAGCTAAGTGAATCAATTTCATAACTACTTATTTAATATTTAAAGACGGACAACTGTTGAGTGTATTATTTTATTGTTCGTTACTCTCGTTGATTGTAGTGCAGGGCGGCGACTTGGCAACCTAAGTTCGCCGCGTCCTGCGGCAACAAGGAGGGATGGAGTCCAATCCCTCCCCGTTGCATGATCTACATCCTGTAAGCCTCGGGAACAGTACGAGCTGAAGACCCTGGACTGAGCGTAGCGAGGGAGCATTGGCTGTAAAATTTCTGCAAAGGACGCAGAAATTATTACAAATCGAACCCTACGCTGTTCGATTGGCTGAAGCCGTACCCGCGGAAATCAACCTTGTTCGGATTTTATAGTTAATACTTCTATTATGAAATTGATTCAAGTAGGAAATAATTCAATAAAATCACAACAAATTTTCCCTATTATTATTTCTTAGTATCGAAACCAAATACACAGTGAGGAAACCAAATAAACCAAGAAATAGTTGGATTAAGCTTAATACAAAAAATACTGATGTTGGTAAGTACCATTCTCCCAACAAAATAGTTGGTATAACAGTACAAAAGAAAAATAAAGCTCCCATAGTGAGGGTCATTGTGAATTTTTTTATATCATTCTTTTTAAAACTGTAAATTGAAGCTATGCCATTTCCAATTCCAAAAACAATCATTCCAAATAAAGCTAAACTCGCCCAATTAGTAAATGGTAATACGCCTATCCACTCTTGTGGAAATGTATCGAAAGCTCCTCTTTCTAAAAACATTGACACGCCTAGATAAAAAGCTCCTAAAGACAATATTAAATTATAAGAATTTATTATGTTTTTTAGTAACATTTTTCCCTCTCCTTTTATTTCCACTTTAAATAAACTGCTTCGTTAATAAACAACTGAACAATCAGTTTATTTAACAGTGAACGCATTTACAAATAGTGGTGTAGTGATGATTTAGCAGGCGATGGAATGATTGACTCTATCGTCTTTTCTCTATGAGTAAGAGCGTTCCTATGAGCTTGTGAAGGTATAACGAAAAGACCTGCACCCTGGAAATCAATCTTATTCGCAAGTCCTGTTCTTTTTAAGCTTAAGTACCCGTTTGTTTAAGTACATTTTTTCACAATCTTATAAAGCAACTGTACTTTTAAGGCTGTTTGTATCCTTTAAGAACTTCTCCGTTAGTATTTCTCAATTTTTATTGTTATATTTTCTTCGCTAATTGCTACGTTTTCTGTTTCAGAAACTCTCTTTATAGAATCTTCAACTATTTGTCGAATCATCGTATCATCAACTTTTACACCCTTCGGGAAACCTACTGATACAGAAATTTCTTTTACACTACCACCCAAGGATATTGCTATTGAATCCGCCTCAATTGCCGTTTGTTCTGTAATGGATACTATTATTTCATTGCTTAATTCAGATAATAAATTTGATATTCCATCAATTTCCTCGTTTTTCGGGACAGCTACTACTTCCTGCTCGCTTTCTATTTCCTCGATCATTTCTGCTTGAACTTGTTCCTCTTTCTGCTCTCCATTACACCCAACTAACCAAATTGAACTAAATAAAATCCCTGAAATTATAGCTTGTTTCATCACTTCTAAACTCCCCTTCAAAAAAAACATAGTGCACATTCCTCAACAATTCTCCATACGTAAGTTTGACGGTATCTATTGGTAAAAGTTTCAATTTTAAACATAATATTCTTTAACTAACCTCCCGTTGGTTCAAGAATAAAAAACACGCTTACATAACAATTGCGCCATGTAATAATCGCCTCCTCGACTATCCTGCTACGTTAGTATAATAAAAAAAAAGAGCCTCCTAAGAAGCCCCTGTTCTATAACTAAAGCACCCATTAGTTGAGGATACTAAGCTCAATAATTTTCTTTTTTCCAACGTTTATATTCTATAAACTCTAAAAGACCATAAGCTGTTATCATTGAAAAAGTAGGGACAACATAATACTTCGGAGGTCCAAATATTAAGATAGCAACAATGAAAACTGCAGTAAAAAGTGTTGTATTAAAAAGATATAATTTTTTTCGATATTTTAAATAGAATTTTACCTTATCCATTACTTTTCCTTTCACAACTTTAATATGTTTATTTCCACGTTTCACTTCTCCCACTACAACAAAACTTTTCCACATTTATCTAAGTGAATCACATTCCAACTTTTCACTTTTTACTTTTTAATTGAATTAGCCACCGCAGTTAGTATCCACCAATTAATCGCCACAAAAAATAACCTCTTCTTGAACTAACCTGCTTCGTTAGTTGAACAAGAAAAAGGATCCTCTAAGCAGCTCAATGATCTTCAAGTAAAACACCCGTTAGTTTAATAAGAATCAAAAATCACACCAGCATTTTAGCCATTTTTCTCTTTATAAAAGACTAGGTCCAGAAAAACAATTCCAAAAGATAAACCTAAGGAGATAGTAACTATGTTATACAAATCAAATTCTAATGATTTGAAAATATAGTCAGCAATATAAGGAAACCCACTTAATAAAACAAAATAAGCAATAAATTTATACAGTCTTTTTCTTATTTCAATCCATTTTAATTTTCTCACATTGATAATTACCGCAATCATGAAATAAAAAGCAGAAAGAAAAAGAAAAATGATATAGCCGATTACAAATGCAAGAGAATAAGAACTATCAATATCCTTATATACAATGAATAATGTAGTTATTGTACCTACTGCTAGCAGTGCATAAATGATATACGTTAAAATATTTTTCTTCATTTTACACCCCACTGGTTTTCAATAGCTTACCTTTTCTTTACGTATCTCAGAAAAATCCGAATTTGTTTATGAGTAATTTTCACCTTTTTCAGCTAACCTACCCCTTTTGTTTAATATGAACAGTGACGCTTATTAACTAATCGCGCACATTTATTTAATTAGCTGTTAATCCATAGTGAGACAATACTGTACCAAAATAAGATATCATATCCTATGAGGAAGAAGCCTTTCAAGAAAAGATATTAAAATATTAGTTCGTGTACTTCCCCATTAATAACCATTATTAAGCCGATCAATGAAAGCACTATACCTACGTAAAAAGGCCAAGGATTATCTTCTTTTTCTTTGTCAAAAGTAAAAAAGGTAACTATGCAAAAGATAAGGGTAATAACAGGAATAAAGCCATACTGAGGTCCAAATGTGAACGCAATTCCACCCAATATCAATCCTATAAGCCCATAAGGGTTTTGAGTTTTTTTTCTGTCTATATATTCTTTGTCATCATTGGATAAGCCCTCGTTTCTGTCCCCCCATATGTCGATGACTTTCATTCTATTTAGGAATTCGATTGTTTTTTTAACGCCTTCATAAACTGCACCTGCTTTCCCGTTAATCCAACCTCTATCATTTAATTACGATTTTCCTCAATCTAACCCGATTGTTGAACTCTTTTTCTTGTTCAACTAAAGGGCCAGATTAGTTTAATTAGGGTTTGAATGTTTATGAATGTAATATTGCAAAAGAGGTGTTTTTTTATAAAGGGTTTATATGAAGCACATTTACCAGTAAGTAATTTACAAATTTCAACTGAGTTTTATGAAAAACTTGGTCTCAAAATTTATAAACGCCTCTTTATTATTTTTCTGTGGGAATGAGGTCCTTCAACCATCGTAAAAATGCTTTCTCTGTATTTTCATTTACGTCTATCTGAATCCAGCGTTTGTCTTTCGGTATTCGCTTATACCAATCTAGTTCTCTCATGGCAAAATATTGTCCCTTATCATCACCGTAATCTGTCATGAAAAGCACCTTTTTCCCGCCATTATCTAAATAATAACAATACCCTTCATATTTTACCCCTCGGACCCAAACAATGGGATGTTCGTGGTTTATCTTACATAAGCACATATTTCCGTTTAAGGCTTTGAAGATATTTAAGAATTTAGATAGATATTCTTTCTTCACTGGGACAACAGGGGCAGCATAACGCGGTTCTCTATATGCGAGACCCGTATGTCCTTCCTCTATCATTACTGCATAATAATTATCTTCTTTAAAGTCTTTATTATTCATATCTCTTAAATAGTAATGACCATACTTATTTAAAATCTTCTCAATATGTTTAAATGGAGGTAATACTTCACCGTATAAAAGCATAACTTTGTTTTCCATAAATCCTTATAACACACTCATTTCTGTTCATTTTTTGCTTTCAATCAAAATGAGCCCAACCATTAATTCTGAGTAGAATAATATCATACGAATAAAGCTTGTTAAGCTAACCCACCCCTTGCTCACTTAGAAAATTAGCGACATCTTCATTTCCATATTCCTTTGCATAAGAGAGGGCAGTATTTCCATCATCGGTTTTTGCATTTATGTCCGCACTTCTTTGTACGAGTAATTTCACGGTTTCTAGTTGGTCATAACAACTTGCAATTATCAAAGGAGTAGTATCATCATTAGACTTAATTTCAATATTAGCACCACTATTCAGAAGATATTCAACGATTTGTATATTTCCATCAGCAGCTGCTTGATATAGAGGTGAAAACCCATCTTCGTCTTTTGTATTAATATTTGCACCTACGGAGAGGAGTAGTTTAACGATATCTAACTCTCCTTCCTGAACAGCCCAGCGGAGAGCTGTAAATCCAGATTCATCCGATTTATTAACGTCTATTCCAGAACGGATTATCCGCTTTACCTTATCCAATCTACCATAACAAATAGCCCACACTATTTCTCCCCTATACCTCTTTGCTATTTTCATTATGATTCTTTTTTTCATTATTTGTCCTCCTAATTACTACAGGTATCCATTATAGCTCTTGTTGGACTAACCTGCCCCGTTAGTTCAATAAGAAAAGAGCTCCCCAAGAAGCCCCTGTTGTTGAACTATAGCACCCGTTAGTTGAATAAGAAAAGGGACGCTTATTCAACAATCGCGCCTGTTTATGGAAATATATTCCGTTTTTATATACTCAGACATATTTTTCTGGTATGTACAACCGCATATAAAGATAACCATCCTCCATATCGTCTGTTATTTCAAAGCCTATGTTGATCCAAAATTTTTGTGCGGTTATATTTTCTAGATTAACTGGTAAGGAAATCCTACTTGCATTGTATTCTTTCCGCAAATATTCAACACAAAGCCTAGCCGCTGCTGATCCATAGCCTCTTTTTTGAAAACGGCTATCTATCATAAAATTTATGATTTGGGGATTATTTTCGCCAATATACATTAAAACATAGCCCACCATCACATTATCGGCATAAATTGCAAAGGGCCGTGCACCATCATAAAGCACCCAAGCTTCGGCTAAAGACCACGCTACAGAGTCTACAAAGCCCTCATTGATAGCAGTTGTATGCAAGTTTAAACATTCTTCATAATTGTCCTGATTAATTGTTCTTAACTCCATCAAAAAATATCACCTTCCAAATATAGTTAAGGATGTTTAATGTAAATAATTCAACTTTTGAAAAGTGGAATTAGCAAATAAATCTTAATACAACCTGGAAATCCTAGAACTTAATGCTCCAATTGATTTTGAATCTGTTCTGCTTGATAATAGTCATTCATATAGTCGCATTGCACCACTTTATTATTATAGCTCTATGACACATAATGGCCCGATTGTGGAACAAGCTAAAAATTTTCTTATTGAACTAACCTGCCACGTTAGTTCAATAAGAAAAGAGCTACCTAAGAAGCCCCTGTTGTTGAACTACAGCACCCGTTAGTTCAAATTTCATGCCAACAATTCCACACGCTTTTAAAGTATTCCGATAAAATACCTTCTCCTTGAAATCTGTCTTCAAGAACAGCGTGAACCTGTTGAAATTCATCTTTACGTTTTCCCTTAGGACTGTGAAAGGACCCCAAGTAAGAATATTTATACACTGGTTCATCTGGGCTAAGTTCATAAGCACGCTTTAACATCGAAATACCTTTTTCTTCCCAATACTCATAGTCACCAAAGTAATACGGGAACAGTGAAATTATATAACCAAAACACCACAAAAAATCCTCATTTGTCATAAAATTAGCCAATCCAAAATCCGTAACCTGACGTAGCACTGTCTCTAATTCATCAAAGTCTACATCTTTAATGCCCAAAGGTCCTTCTTCTGCTAGAATGTACCAACAAAAGAACCCAAGTCGAATAACCGTTTTTAAGTCACTAGGATTTTGGTTCCAATTTTTTATCAGGAGTGATTTTGCCTCATTCCATTTGCCTTCACTTTCTAGTGTATCAACTTCAGTCCACCGCCAATCCATCATAGTGGGCACACCACCTATCCTAAATATTCATTATCCGTTACGAAATAAGTGACTCTTTCTTGGCTAAAGCCTCGTTCTTATCCAGCTAACCTGCCGTTATTTGAACAAGAAAAAAGACGCTTACATATTAATCGCGTCCGTTAGTCCAACATGAATAATACATTAAGGCTTAATCGCATCAATAATTAAAGACGCAAAAACAATTTCGTCACCTTGATTTCTTGGGTCATATTTTTTCGAACGAAATATTACACCTTCCTCACCGTCCCAATCTTGTAGTTGGAATGTGCCATTTTCATCAAAATATTCAAGTAGCCTTACTTCAAACCCAGCTGTTTCAAACATTTTAGATATAGTTTTATAGTTATGAACTATTTTATGACTGGCGCAAATATGATCTTTTGGTCCAGGACCTCCAATTTGAACTCCATTTTGATATTCCTCATTTGGAAAATATCCATCTGGAACTGCACAACGTATATACCCAGAAGGTTTCAAAAAATCATAGCAGTTCTTAGCCGCATCTATACCCTCTTCATATGTTAGGTGTTCCCAAACGTGTTCAGCTAATATTGCAGTAACTGAATTATATTTAAATAGTTCAATCCACTGTTTTTTATCTAATAAACCCAACTCTTCTTCCTGTGTATGTATCCATCCATGATTATTGTTATAAACACCAGCTCCAATTACTACTCTAACATCTTCGTGTTTACTCATTCATATCACCTCAATAAAGTTAGTTATATGTAATATTTGAGCTATAAAATAATAATTACCCAATAATCGGCAGTTGTTTTTTCGATAATAAATCATCGGCAAGCATCTTATGGTCGGTATATATATTCTCTGGTAGCTCTTCAAGTGAATAAAAGATATTCTCTATGGACTCATCGTTACTTTCAACTAAATCCCCACTGTACCGTTTACAAATAAATGAGAAATGAACCAGAGATACTTGGTCTCCATTAGAAAATGTCTTGTCATATTGAGGGCCAGAATAAATCCTAAATACCTCAATTTCGTCCAATTTAAGTCCCGTCTCTTCGTAGATTTCTCTCCTAGCTGTATCCTGAACGCTTTCACCCAGTTCCATAAATCCGCCTGGAAACCCCCATTGACCATTATCAGATCGTTTTTGCATTAGCACTCGATTTTCATTATCAAATATAAATGCACTCGCAACAACCATAATTACCTTCTCGTTACCCACCATTGACCTTAAACGTTGTATATAATCCATTAAAGCATTCCTCTCGTTTTAGCAATATATATCAAACCACTATAGCCCCTTCTTCAACAATCCTGCCCCGTTAGTTCAATAAGCAAATTAACATTAGCCTTTAATAGAAACTTTCACTTCAATGGAAAGTCAAAATTCACTTTTTTTATACGGTAATTATTTACTTTTTAGCATATATAATATCCCTTAAAATCGCAGTATAAGCATCTTATACAATGACCATTGTATATTGAAAAATTCTCGCTAAAATTGTTTGGTAAAATCATTTAAATGGCTATATACCACAACAACGTGACTTCTATGCTAGTGCGAAAAAGTATGTAACTTCCCCTGCTACTTTGTTGTCCTCTCCCCCAAAAATGAACCGGTTACTATACAATTTCCTTATCTCCGTAATTTCTCCATCTCACTTCTAGCTTCATGATATTGTTTGACCACCTTTTCGCCTACATGATGAAAAATACTCATATATAAGGTATCAACGACCGTCAGTTGCGTCATTCTGGAGGGTATGCTTCCAATTCTAAAATCCTGTTCAACATTCGGGGTACAAAGTTTGATATCTGCTGTCTTGTATAAGGGCGACTTATCGAGATTCGTAATTGCGATAACAATTGCCCCTTTCTTCTGAGCAAACTGGGCAAGCTCCAACACATCGCTCGTCTTTCCTGACGTGCTGATGGCAACAAAAACATCATCTTTATTTAAATAAGGAATAACCGTAAGCATATAATGAAAATCTAGAGAGGTAATAGATTGATACCCCAGTCTAGTAAATTTGTAATGTGCATCTAGTGCTGCAGTCGATGATCCGCCAACACCAAAAAAAACAATTTTCCGCGCAACTTTTATGGCATCTACGGCTTTCAATAGCTCCTTCTTATCCATGGAGTTCGTACAAGATTCAATTGCAAATTTATTCACCTGTATAACCTTTTGAAAGGAGTCATAGGGAGTATCCTTCTTCTGCAAAATCGAAAAATCCGTTAAGTTCATTTCTGTTAAAGTTAAATCCTTTACGAGCGCAAGTTTAAATGACTTGAAGCTGCCCATTCCAATCGATTTGCAAAAGCGAATCACACTCGCCTCGCTTACACCTATCTTTTTTGACAACTCATTTGTTGTCATATTAGGGATTAACTCCGAATGTAGAATTATATATTCTCCAACTTTTCTTTCTGCAGCAGATAAAATAGCCAAGCCTTGTTCAATTTTATCGATTAATGATTTCATTTCTACACCTCCACCATCTCTAGTATATACGACTTGAAAGTTTAATATAGAATTGCTGAAATGTAGTTGTGATAAAAGTAAAAATAGTTGAATTAATTTCATCTTCCATGCTTCCCAACTACTCTACCAAGCCTCCATGCGAAACATTGTTGTGTGAAAAATTATTCATGGTATGACACGCACCTTTCACAATGTATAAGTAAACTCATCTACAGTTCCCCCAGCCACTGCGTGAAGTTCGTCTCCCTTGGACCAGAGGCTTGCCGCCTGCATTCTTCAGATTCCCAGTACTCCAAAAAGCGACCCCTTTTCTACAAGAGGTCGCTCGATTACTTATTTATACAACAAATATTTCTCACGATCACGGTTAAATTTGTCTAGACCAGACTGCCACGTTTTTTTCATATCCTCCACAGACTTTCCTGCTTCAATATCGGACCGGATAGAGCCATTACCGACGAGGTTATCAAAGAAGGAAATTCCGTTGCTACCCGGCGCTCTAAACTCAAAATCGTTTGGATACATATCATGGATGGTTTTCGCTATATATAACCCAGTTTCAAACGGCTTATATACGTTTCGATTTGTGATATGGATTTGAATGCCGTGGCTCAACTTATTCGCATGCTTTGAGAAAGTCGGCGTAAACGAAGCCGCTCTAAAGGTGACTCCAGGCAATTTGTAAGAATTCAACTTCGCCGCCAAATCCGTGCTGTTGATGAACGGAGCACCGATTAGTTCAAACGGCTTTGTCGTTCCTCTTCCTTCTGAAACATTCGTTCCTTCAATTAGTGCCGCACCTGGATAGACAAGGGCCGAATCCAAGGTAGGCATGTTTGGTGATGGAAGGACGAATTCCAATGGCGTTTCATCGTAATACATGCTTCGCTTCCAGCCTTCCATTTTCACGACCTTTAAATCCGCACCAATCTTGAATTCTTTATTGAAAAGCTGCGCTAATTCTCCAACCGTCATCCCATGACGTACTGGAATCGCGTACTCACCCACAAACGAGGAGTACTTATCCTCGAGAACAGGGCCCTCCACTTTCATTCCACTAATCGGATTCGGGCGGTCAAGAATGATAATCGGAATATTGTTCTCCTTTGCCGCCTCCATAGCTAAAGCCATTGTGTAAATATACGTGTAAAATCGTGCACCTACATCCTGAATATCGAATATCAACACATCGACATTGCTCAGCATTTCAGGTGTTGGCTTTTTCGTTGCCCCATAAAGGCTATACACGGGAATCCCTGTTTTTTCATCTATATACTTTTCAACATATTGTCCAGCTTGCGCATCCCCTCGGACACCATGCTCAGGACCATAAAGAGCTGTTAGTTGCACATTAGAATTAGTGTGAAGCAAATCTACGATACTCGTGACATCTTTATTTACACCCGTCGGATTGGTGATCAACCCTACCCGCTTACCCTTGATCAAATGTAGCTGATCCTGCAATAAAACCTCCACACCCAAGCGAAACTTCTTATTCTTCTTTTCTTTATCATCCTTGGCAGCAACAGCAGAAAAAGTAGAAAGTACTAGAACGAACGCAAGTAACCCCGTAAGCCATCTCTTCATAAAAATGCCTCCCTCTTTCTATTTAATGCATAACCAAAAACCAGCTTAGTACCCTAACCCATGTCCAAACTCGTATAAAACGCCGCCTTTTTGATCGTAAATAGTAACTGGAAGCTTACCTGTTGGTTTATTTACCCCAAAAATCGTGTTAACGGATGCTTCATAGCTTGCTGGTCTGAATCCATACTGGACGAGATAAGCATCTACATTTGGGTAGGACATAATATCATACGGATTTCGGATTCCTACAGCAATAACTGGTACATCGGTTTGTTCGATAAGTTGATTTGCTAGCCTCATTAGATTATTACTTGGCTCTCTTCCGCTCACTGTGGAGGTATTGGTACCTAAAATGATATAATCAGCCGCTTTTGCTTGCGTCAATTGTGATTCTGTAAGGAGTGTCGCAGTATTTATAACTGTACTATTTTTATGATGCTTTTGAACCTCAGCAGCAAGGAGATCAGCGCCTGAACCAACCACAACAATCTTATCTTCTGTCCCTGCTTTTAGCGGGAGCTCAGCATTATTTTTTACAAGCGTAATCGATTTTGCTGCTGCTTCGCTTTCTACCGCTTTATGTGCAGCAGATCCTACCACTTCTATGGCAGTAGCAATCTTCTCATCTACGCTTTTTTCTACCTCAGCCTTCACAATGCCTCGATTTAACTTCAACGTTAAGATTCGTTCAACGGACTGTTCGATTCTTTCATTTGAAATTTCTCCCTTGTGAACTGCTTCGTACAGACCCTTTGCTACTGCCTCAAGACCTACAGGCATTAAAAGAATATCTGTTCCTGCTTTTACAGAGCGGATGGCAGCATCGACTGCACCAAAATGCTCAACGATCGCCCCCATATTCATCGCATCCGTAACAATAACTCCCTTGAAGCCCATTTGCTCACGCATCAAACCTGTTAGTACTTTTTGAGAAAGCGTAGCTGGTAGAGCAATTTCTGTTCCATCTTTTTTCGAAATGACTTTTGTATCATCAATTTTTGGGAAGGTCACATGTGCCGTCATAACTGCATCAATACCAGCATCCATCGCCTGCTGGAACGGGTATAATTCTACCTTTTTCAGACGCTCCAGATCATGTGGTACCTCTGGAAGTCCTACGTGGGAATCCACTGCCGTATCCCCGTGACCCGGAAAATGCTTGGCCGTTGCTGCTGTTCCACTTTCATGAAGTCCTTCAATGTAGGCATTCCCCAATTTCCCCACTAACTCAGGGTCCTCCCCAAAGGAACGAACACCTATGACAGGATTATCAGGATTATTATTTACATCCAGTGCAGGTCCAAAATTCATATTAATACCAAGGGCGTTTAGCTCTTCACCAATGGCCATACCAACCTTTTTTGCTAACTCTTCAGATCGCGACGCTCCTAACGCCATGTTCCCAGGAAAATCCGTACCCGTCTGAAGACGTGTTACAATCCCGCCTTCTTGGTCAACGGACACCAAAAGTCCGTACTTTTCTGATGCTTCCCGGTAAGCACTAACTAGCTTCGTCGTTTGCTCAGCTGTCACTGTATTTTCGCGGAATAATATCACGCCGCCCAAGTGATACTCTTTAACAAGTTGGGCAATTTCAGCATTCATTTCCGTAACATTTTTACCCTTCCAATTTCTAAAGTCAGGCATTAGCATTTGTCCGACCTTTTCTTCCATCGTCATCTGCTTGATGGCGTTGCCGATAAGGTCATAGCGAACGCCTTTTTCTTTTTCAACAATAATCTGATCTTGATTTCCTTTATATTGAATGGAGATCCGGTCACTGAATTTTCCATTACTCACAGAGATAAACGTTTTACCATTGTGACCAGATAGACTAACTTTGCCGCCTTGAGTAACAGAGGCAACATTTTTGTTAGAAGACTTCCAAGTTACATTCTCTGATGCTAGTATAAAGTGGCCATCCTCATATACATGCAGGCCATTTAAATCAAGCTTGTTATCCTTCACGTCTCTTTTGACCTGCGGAACATTAAGGTCAATTACTAAATCCTTGATTCCCGAAGCAGCCGATACCCCCGCGTGCGGAATCCCCATTAACACTAATGAAAATGCAATAATTGAGATGATACATTTCTTGACTAATTTACTCATACTTTGCCTCCCTTTTCATTTTTCTACTATAAAATTAATAGTCACGTAGCTGCCATTCATTAGTTGCGAAAGAAAGCTTGTTCTTTGAATTGAGCAATGGATCTAGAATATACAAGCCGCGGCCATTCACGGATGTATCTGTACGATAGGCGAAGCGTAGTTTCGAAGCTTCCTTTGGGATGTCGAGCTCTTGATTAACCCAGCCATTGCTTGTACCAGTGAATGAAGAAAGCTTTTCCCATACGCCATCGATATATAATTCTACAAAACCAAAATCGGACTCATTCTCAAGCATATGCCATGTACGAAAAGTCAGTTTGGCATCCTTTTCCAGTTCGAGATCGGCTTCCATTACACGGTTCACATTATCTCCGTAGCCTGCGAACCATGCTGAATTCTTACCAGGAATGGAGACCGGAATTGCATCCGCTACCTGTCTAACGAATAATCTCCGCGTTTGATTTGTCGACACAGTCGATCGACTTGGATGTACGCGATTGGTCAGTAAAATCGCAACCGTTTTGTTGTTCGGGCTAACCACAATCGATGTTCCCGTATAACCTGTATGCCCAAAGGAGTGTGTTCCTTCTGAAAGCGCATCCATATACCATCCTTGTCCTAGCTCCCAGCCAAGGCCGTGATCATCACCAGGGAAATTTGCGTTTTCATTTTGAAGCAATAGTTGGACCGTTTCAGGTCTCAGGATTTTCTTTCCGCCATATATTCCGTTATTCAAGAAAACGTGGGCAAGCATGGCTAAATCATTCGCAGTCGAGAACACACCTGCATGTCCGGCAACACCATCCAATGACCAGGCATTCTCATCATGAACCTCTCCCCAAACAAGTCCCCTGTCAGGCATTGACTGGAATTCAGTTGCTGCAATTCGATTCTTTAAGGAAGCTGGAGGATTATACATCGTATCTTTCATCCCCATTGGTTCAGTAATGTGCTTCTTCACAAACTCATCCTGACGAGTCCCTGACAATCGCTCGATTAGCACACCTAATGTGATCATATTTAAGTCGCTGTAGGTGTAAGTCGTACCTGGGGCATTGTCTAACGGTTGGCTTAACACCCACTGCAGCCGCTCATCTCTCGAATTCCCTTTTGAATACAAAGGAATCCATGCGACAAACCCTGAGGTGTGTGTCAACAATTGGCGAATCGTTACGTTTTCCTTCCCATTGGCAGTAAATTCCGGGATATGCATTGCAACCGGGTCATCTAGTGCAAATAAACCTTTTTCAAAAAGCATCATCACAGACGTAGCCGTGAAGATCTTACTGATGGATGCCAAATCAAAAATTGTGTCTGCCTGCATTGGGATTGGATTTTCCATTTCTGTAAGCGAGCCATCTGTGTATTTGGCTGAAAAACCGTAAGCATCATGCTTCACAATTTTCCCGCCTCTCGCTACGAAGGTAACTGCACCGGGCATTACTTTTTCCGAAATGGCCTGATTCATAATCTGATCAATTTGTTCGAGTGGAGTTTCCACCATACCGGCTCCTCGTGCCGAGCCTGGGTGAAGTTTGTTAGAAATCGGGAAGTTCGTAGAATTCCAAGTGAAAACTGGATGCGGTTTCTGAGATGAGGTAGTGTGCTTCTCTTGCTTTTCAATCGATGGTAAATAGGGCAAATCACTGCTAGCAAAAACGGACGCTGTTCCTAACAAAATAGTACAAACAGAGGTAATCATTAACGTTTTTCTCTTCATACGTTCCTCCTTTTTAAATGAATTGCAAAGATGCCCCCTATAAATAAATACAGTTAGGTGGTAACACTCACAATCTATAGGTAAAGCATATCTAATATGATGTACAGCAGTCTAGACCCCTAAAGCCTCATAACCAACTTTTTCCACCATTTAAGCGGGGTGTCATTGTATTTATTTTAGAATTTTCCGAATAGTAGTAACGAATCATTTCAACGACAGGTAACTGTGCTTAAAAAACGAACAAACTATTTACACTTACGAATAAACACATAAAAAAACCAGTTATATACCGGTATAGCTGGTTTTACTTCTATTATTATTCAATTGAATCCATTTCATAATAGGATTATTAAACGGGAAAAACGAACAATGTTGATTTCCGCTTCAGGTGGACGCTTTCCGCTACAATCAACAAGAGTAGTTCAGAAAATTGATGGACAATTAATTGGTACATGAATTATATCGTTCGTCTTTATACATGAAATAAGTAATTGTGAAATCGATTCAATTAAAAATATTATCTGAATAGTTCGTAGTGCCCGCTTCCTTCATTACCATATACACTTGTACCCGACATCCGAGTTTAGTTCTCTTCATGGGGAAAAGATAAATGACATTAACAATAACACTTATTTCAACGAACAAAAGAACATCGGTTTTAGCATAACGGGTTCGGTACATGGGGAGAAAACGGTAAAAAGCATGGCATATAGGGACGCAATTCGCACGCGAATTGGTGTCCCCATTTTTGTTGTGGTATCAGCGTTTAAGGCGACTATCGATAGTAAATCATATTAAAATTGGTGGAAAAATTAACAACAGCACATAAATTTATGTGCCTCTACTAATTACGTTGTTAATTGGTGGATGGAATGGTTTATTTTAAAACAAATTCAAAATAATTGGAAACTCAGAAGAGCAAAAGGTATTTTGTGCTAAAATAAGTTACAAGAGGAAGACTCATTAAACAAACGGAGCCAGATTTCGAAATTAGATAACTGGACCATTCAATATATATTTGCAGCTAAATGTTCATCTTAAATAAAGATATAAAGGAGGTATAATTATGTGGTTACTATTAGGACTAATTGCTATAATAGCAACTTTTACAAATCTTTATTTGTATGGAAGAGGCAAAGATTATAAACTTGCAATGGCAATGGGATTATCATTTACAGCACTAACACTTGTTGCGGATTACAGTATGGTGTCCGATTGGGTAAAGGCGGAAGATTGGTCTGCTTTATTAGATGTAGTGCCTACGATGGAAATAGCGTTATGGGTTTTGACGATTATATCGATTTTGTTAAATATAACTCCTATACTTTTAGAGCTAAAAAATAAAAAATAATTACTTATTGTCGCATCATTAAATGTATGTGCAATTCATGTGTAAATCTTTATGTATAACTAACAGGTGCGATTGTGGAACAAGTGATGCGAAATTTATAGTAGGAAATACGGTAAGTAAAAAACGCACAGGCGTAATAGTCTGTGCGTTTTCTTTTGCTTTTTCTATTGTTAATTCATGTATAAAACATATGCTAAATCGGTTGTTATTTGACTTGGAACTGTCGTTTTTCTCCCACTCAACCGAACCCGTTAGTTATAGCACCGATGCTGTTCATTTTCAAATACGTTTCATCATAAGCAATACCTTTCCTTCTTCACTTACCCCAAAGTTATGTATTCGGTTCCTTGTTCAACTAAAGCAATTCGTTAGTTCAAAACTAACTATTAGAACGCAGATTAATTCTCACGATTAATTCAATAATTGGTGTTGTAAATGTTTCTGGAATCATTGGTGAAGGTAATTTTTTTGTGTGATTTGCCAAGCCGAAGGAGGCTTCCTCAATATCAATCCAATCTAATTCTTTGTTACCCTGAATCCCACCGATAAAATGATAATCTGCTACATAATAATAGGTTCCATCTTTATTTTCGCTAGCTCTCCACACTTCTGCTTCTTTTCTCGGATCAATGCCAAACTGTTCAAAAAAACGTTGAATAGCTGGTGACGCGTGAACAATCGCCTTTGTATAATAACTACAATCCTCACATCCACAATGAGCTTTATCAGAAATGAGCGGAAGTGGTTCATATAACGCTTTCGTTTTCTGAACGTCCACTTTGACGATATGTCCATTTATATTGAGTTGTTCCATTTTCACTTTTTCCCCCGCCTTGAACTACACTTTTTATACGGTGAAATGGATGGAAAAGGATTAGCTACATGAGATCAATTTGTAAAAACGGCGATCTGGTCTACGAACAAGCTTATATAATCTATACATATCAGGTAGATATAACGCCTGTTTTGGGAAGTAATCAACTCAATTACTCAAGAAGAAAAAGCCACGATGTAAAGACAGCCGATTTTTATTCAAAGGCACTAATTAGTTGAATTATCTCAGTAGTCACGTAAACTTGAACCACTAATCCCAACTCGGGAAAAAAGTTGGTAAACCAACTTCTCGTAGCATTTTATTAAATGCTGGAGGATTTATTTGAGTACTGTTTTCAATTAGGAATAATTGAGCTCTCATTTTTCTAAATAGCTCATGTTCAATTTCAGGGAAAACAAGCTCAAATTCTTCTTGTTTATCTAATATATACAAATAATACACAGTATAAGAATACAGGTTAGGAAAATCCCTTTTTATAGAGGGAGCATTTACTAAAAATACAGTAAGATAATCTTCAAAAAAGTAAAATTGTTCTTTGGGTAAATACGTGACCCCTATTTTAGCTTGTGTTCGAAAAACATCTGCTGGTCCGTTATACCAATTGCCCAACATAGCCGTAAAAGCTAATATAGACCCTGCCCGAATCTCATTATCCTTATCATTAAAATATTTATAGTAGTAGTCTTCGGTATCATCTCCCCAATCTTTAGCAGTATTAAAAGCACCTATTTCTATACCTTGGAATAATTTAGCCAACTTATATTTGATCATGTCATCAATCCTTTCTTCATTAAACTTTAATGAACTAACCTTCCCGTTAATTGAACAAGCCCCTACTCTCCTATTCACATTATGGTCTTACTGTTCGGCAAAATTTAGTTATTCTAATGGGAGTGATATAGTTAAAGAAATATACAAAGTTATCTTTTGAAGAAAGTGGTGGGATTATGAATATTACACAATTCAATAAAAAAGACACTGAAGAAATCGTTCACTTGTTTTATGATACAGTCCATACCATTAACGCCAAAGATTATTCGAAAGAACAGCTAGATGCTTGGGTTCATTCGGCTGATTTGGATAGTAAAATTGAAAGTTGGAGTAAAAGCTTAAACGAAAATGTCACGTATGTTGCAAAAATCAACAATAAGATAGTTGGCTTTGGTGACTTAACAAATGATGGGGTACTCGATAGACTTTATGTTCATAAAAATTATCAAAGAAAAGGTATTGCTTCTGCTTTACTTCAGAAACTTGAATTAGAGGCACTTAAATTACACAAGCAGGGCATATTAACATACGCGAGTGTTACGGCAAAACCTTTTTTTGAAAGCCATGGGTATACTCTCATTAGTACTAATCATGTCGAACGTAAAGGAATAACACTAACTAACTTTGTTATGAAAAAAAATTGAGAAGCAGGTAAAAAAATATTTATTTAAGCATTGCTTAATATCTACTGATACCTCGTTTGTGTCAAATACGACATAAAACCTCTATTCCCTTCTCCGGCTGACCTACCCAAGTTAATTATTCCGCACCTATTTAAAGCGATATTCAGCACATAAATACATATAAAAAGTACCCTTTAATGGGTAATTACTAGCGAAGCTGATACCACCCGCAATAAAAATCAGTTAACCCAATGAGAGGGTCGTTGAATATGAGAGGGTAATAGTGTCTTTACATCACCTTTAGCAGAATTAATTTGCATTTGAGTTAAAAACATACTCGTAGATAGGTTTGCTCCCCTTAAATCAGCATCACGTAAATCAGCGCCAATAAAATCAACACATCTTAAATCTGTATTCCTCATATCTGTAGCAATCAAATATGCTCCCCTTAAATCTATCGCCTTTAAATCTTTACCTATTAATTTTTTGCCAA
Source organism: Sporosarcina sp. ANT_H38 (assembly GCF_008369195.1). Taxonomy (GTDB): domain Bacteria; phylum Bacillota; class Bacilli; order Bacillales_A; family Planococcaceae; genus Sporosarcina. The sequence goes on from NZ_VOBC01000002.1 coordinate 61,038, forward strand.
TCCAGTCAGCTCTTTCATGATTATAATTGTTGGCATTTTTAGTGCCAGGTAACTTTGTAATTAAGCTTTCTCTAATATACTTGCTGGTTTCCGAAAGCAGTTTATTTAACGGAAATCTGTACATCACTATATCCAAAGATAATAATTGTTCAGCATCAAAGTTTGTTAATTTCTGCACTTCTTTTAACTGTACACTCAATTTTTTAGACAAAGCATGGGGTATGTCATACGACAAGGCTTCTGCAGCGTACGCAATCATTTCATGTATTTGTTGCATGATCGGAAACACTTGGAACATTTTAGTTCCAATTTCCGGATTATCTCGCCAACTTTGCCCTTTAAAAGTAACTTGAGAAACGACTTGTCCCGCACCCAAACAGTCAAACACTGTACAGCCCTTAAATCCTCTCTTTCGTAGGTTACTGTGAATTTGACAACCATAATCAGATTGTAAATTAACACAAGGTGTACCTGCTGGCTTGTTAATTGGAAAATCACTCGATGCTACAATATTAAGCGCTGTGCAGCAAAGTCCAAAGCACTTCGTACAATCAGCCGTTAAATTCCCTCTAATACTTTTGGCTGTTTCACTATTCATTTTTATAACCATTCCTTTCACTCAAAGCACATAACACTAGGATGATTTAGTACAAACTTATATCTTCTTTAACTTTTCTTTTTTAATCAGGGAAAGATTCCCAATTCCATTATACATGATTCTTCAACAATCGTTCATGGAAGTGTTTAACTCCATTTCTCAATAAGAACATAGATTGTGCCTTTATTCTAATATTGACTTAGATTTATAAACGTGTATAATCTAAGGTAATTGCATATCTTGAATGTTTTCTAGGGTTCCGCAACAGTTATTGTTGGTCTGGTCCGAGGGAAAACTCACAGCTATGCTGTGTCACGGAAGGATAAAAGCCTGGGAGAAACTGTTTGTTATCAGTTTTTTCTGGGGCTTTTTTTTGTTTTTTAGGCAAGAATATAAACGGAGGTGTTATTTGAATGAATAAAGATTGGATAAAAGTATTTATTGCAGCTTTTTTCGAGATTTTTTGGGTTATTGGATTAAAACATGCAGATGATTTTTGGACTTGGACTGGGACTGCCATTGCTGTCTTTATCAGCTTCTATTTAATGATTATGGCTGGACAAAAACTCCCTGTGGGAACTGTATATGCCGTTTTTGTCGGTCTAGGTACAGCAGGAACTGTCTTTTCAGAAATCCTATTCTTTGGAGAACCATTTAAAGTGGAAAAAGCACTCTTGATTTTACTTTTATTAGCTGGAGTAATTGGCTTGAAATTAGTTACAACGGACAAAGTTCAGGAAGGTGATGAATCCTAATGGCGTGGATTTCTTTAATATTAGCAGGTGTGTTTGAAATGTTTGGTGTTGCTATGATAAATAAGTTGCATAAAGACCGTAATTGGCAATCCATGCTATATCTTATTCTCGCGTTTGGGGCAAGTTTTGTGTTTCTTGCTTATTCAATGAAAACACTACCTATGGGTACGGCTTATGCAATTTGGACAGGAATTGGTGCGTCTGGTGGAGCAATTTTAGGTATGCTTTTATATGGTGAATCAAAAGATTGGAGAAGACTTGTTTTTATAGGCATGGTTTTAGGTGCAGCAGTAGGTCTAAAACTCGTCTCATAAAAAAGTTTTTAGATCGTAATAGGAAGAAGATATTTTTTTATTAAGTAAGCAAATTTAATGTGTGCCACAACTTTTATAGTACTGCACACTTTTCAGGATGCAGTACTATAAAGGTAGTCACTTTGACCGATAGTTCACTCTTAACTGAATGTTAAATTTATAATATTCTCTAAAATATAAAAAGGTTAGAAAAAAGGAGATAGAATTAATTTCTATCTTCTTTTGCTTAATTTTTTGAAAGTATCATTTACTACGACATTACTTTTGCCTAATCTCCTTAGCAAGACGGTAGGTAGCCATCCAAAATACAAGAGCCAAAGCACTGACAGAGACTCCGAATAAACATACCGCTTCCCAGCCATAATTTGCGTATATGTTGGTTGAAACTATGGAGCCCGTTGCACTGCCAATAGAATAAAAAAACATGTATGCAGCAGTAAGTCGACTTCCTGCCTCAGGTTGGACTGTGAGAATCATACTCTGATTGGTGACATGAACTGCTTGTACAGCAAGGTCAAGTAAGATAATACCAATAACTAATACAACAATTGAATAGCTAATAAAGTTAATAAAGAACCATGATAACATTAATAACACTAAGGCTACGCCCGTTGTAAGCTGTCCTAATCCTCGGTCAGCTAGTCGCCCAGCCCGTGCAGCAGCTAATGCTCCAGAAACTCCAGCCAGACCAAATGCTCCAATAGCCGTATGTGAAAATGAGTAAGGTGGAGAACTTAGCGGTAACACTAATGAAGTCCAAAAAGTACTAAAAACAGTAAAAATCAAAAGCGCCAATATCCCACGAATAACCAGAATTCTTTCTTGAACAAATAGCATTAGAACAGAATGTAACAATTTTGGGTAGGATAGAGATGAACGCTTGTGAACAGTACCTGGAAGTTCTTTGTGTAATAAGACAGCCAGAATCAGAATTAACACAGCTGAAACAAGGTAGACAGAACGCCAACCTCCAAGATCAGCAATTATGCCAGCAAACGTCCTTGCCAGTAAGATGCCAATGACCAATCCGCTTGTAACGAAGCCTAATACTCGTCCACGTTCAGCAGGAACAGCCAACGTTGATGCAAATGCGACAAGAGTTTGTGTAACAGTGGCAAGCAAACCTACCACTGCAATACCAATGAAAAACACTATACTGGTAGGGGATATACCGACAACAACTAAAGCAACAACTAACATTAACATTTGACCAATAATCACACGTCGTTGATTTAATAAATCGCCTAAAGGGACCAATAACAGCAGTCCTAGCGCATAACAAATCTGAGTAATTGTAATTACGATTCCAATTGTCGAGGGTTCAATAATGAATTCACTTGCAATTGAGTCGAGTAATGGGTGGGCGAAATAAACGTTAGCAACAGCCATACCACAAGCAATTGCTAATAATAGTTCTGTATATCGAGAAATGGTTGAACTGGATTCTAATTGTAACTCATCCGTTTTTGCAACAAAATTTTCAGCGCCTTTTATTTTAACCTTCAATTTAGTACACCTCTTCTCTTTGAATTATACCGATAAGTATAATATACCAAACGGTACAAATTATACTTTGCAAATATAACTCTTAACTTAATTAGGTGTCAAGTTAGTTTTGATTGTTATTCATTGTTCATTAAAGCATTTGGCCAATTAACATGTGAAAAGAAGCACATCTTTTATTACTCCAAGTCGAGTGTTTAATTGAAAAAACATGCAATATTGACAGAAAGGATATAAAAGAATAAAATTAAAACATACTGAACGGTATAATATAAGGAGGTTTTGATATGATTGAAAAAGGAAAGTTTGATACAGACGTAGCAATTCATGAACTGAATAAATCAATAGATATAAATGAATTCAGTGGTGATCCTTCTTTAAAAAAATCGCCCTTATCAAGACAGACAAACGAACAGATTATAAAAGGATTCTTCGAAGTTGTCAGATCAGGTAAAAAACCGGAGCAAGCTGAAACTTTTATGGCGAAAGAGGTGAAAGCTCATCAAATGAATTCAGAAAGTATGCTGATAATAATAAGATCACCCAAGGATTATACAGACCATATAAAAGAAATGTTGAATGTATGGGGAAACTTTAAAATTGAAATTCAAGAACTACTCACTCAAAATCAAAAGGTTTATGTTAGATGGAAACAAATTGGAATACATATTGGAGAGTATGAGGGTTACCTTCCTACAAATAGAGAAGTTATTGAAATAGGTAGTGCCATATACCGACTAGAAGAACAAAAAATTGTGGAATATTGGATTCAAGTGGATAGAATTGGAGTTATTGAACAAATAAAAAAATATAAAGAACAAGATTAGATATTAGTGAGATACTCATTTTTTGTAAAGGAGGGTTACCGTGGTTCGAAAGCGTGAATTTGATAAGGAAAAAGCATTGGATAATGCTATGGAACTTTTTTGGGAGAAGGGATATGCTGCTACATCGATTAGCAATTTAACGGCTAAAATGGGTATACAACGGCCCAGTTTATACGCAACTTTTGGAGACAAAGAGGCATTGTTTGAAGCTGCATTACGTAAATATACAAATTTGCATGCCTCCCTCATAAGAACTAAACTGCAAAACACTAAATCTGCGAAGGAAGCATTTCGTTATCTATTTGAAGGATTAATAGAAGAAGAGTATAAGGATAAAGTAAGTAAGGGTTGTTTTTGTATTAATACAATGGTAGAACTTGCCCCGCACGATGAAAAATTTAAAATACTTACAAGGGAGCATGAAATGTATCTTTCAGTCATATTTCAAGAAACCCTTCTAAAAGGCATTAAATCGGGTGAGTTAGAAAGCAACCTAGATGTTAAAGCCTTAGCTCAGACATTAGTTGTTGCATTAATTGGAATTACTGTTTTATTGAAATCTCATCCGGAGCGATCATTCGTAGATAGATCTGTAACTTTAATATTATCATTAATAAAGTAAATAGAAGAAAGTTCGGATCAATAGAGCTATATCTTTAATAAGCATTCCCCCCAAAAAGACTAAAACAAAAATAGGAACCAAAAAACCTGAATAATATTTATTCCACAATCGATTTTTGAATAACGCCTTTAAAGAAATTTGAATAGTTATGTAAGCGCCAAAGGTTCTTTCCATCGTAAAGAATTTTCCCGAAAAAAGTTTGTTCATTTTCAGCAATCCTACTTAAACTAAAACACCGTTAGTTGAAGTAGGAATTATTTAACTTCCTCAATTTTAGAAACAGGAATTTCAATTTCTGTTCCTAATACATCATCTGAATCCAACGAAAAATCAGCAATAGCTTTGAATTCATAAGTACCTGTCTTTAATTCAAGTTTTTCTATCCCATTAAATTTTACTCTGTGAGGTTCATTCCGAATCAGTGTTGTTGTTAATAATGGCTGTACCATACTACCTAAATATTCAAAATCACCATCTTGTTGATGTACATTAAAGAAAAAAATACTTCCACCATGATATATATCTTTTTCAGCTGCTTCTCCAATATAAGTAATGGTGGCATAAACATTAAGGTCTTTTTCAACATTTATTGATACTTTGAAATCATCCACCTGTTTAGACTCATTGGTGATTTTTGGTTTACCACTTACATTTTCTTCATTGTTGTTATTTGTTACAAAGCCAAATAGTCCGAAAATCATAATTATAGAAAGAACGATAAATAATCTTCTAATCGTTCCCACCCCCTTTTACGATTAGACGGAATCCTAGTCGGTTTGTTTCATACTTATACTAAACTCCTCTGTTAGTTGAAGAAGGAAAACCGAAATGGTTACATTTCGGTTTCCTTTTTTTATCAACGGTACGACTTTCTTTCAAATTTACAGCTATATGATACAACCTAGACTCGACCGCACAAGCACAAAGTTACTTTAAGTACAATTTCCCACAATCTTATTTACTTTGTAATTCTTCATGGTCAATTTCTTCTATTATTTCTTTAGAACCATCATCTTTAATTAAAGTTATTTCTACATCTTTAGTTGGACTAATTGCATACCAAAATCTTTTTTCACCTTCAACACTAATAATTTTTGAAGGTTCATCTCCAACATATACTTCGAGTATTGAATTATCACTTATTGCACCAGAATATATATAGGGTGGTTGGTTCATAGAAGACCATTTAACTGGAGAGATCCATTCTGTCCCTCTAGTTTGAATCCATTTCCATTAATTATCTACTTTTTTAATATAAGCAATAAATATTTTTTCTTCATCATCATTACTATTTTCTCTAAAAACGGCTATTGCATCGTCCTCATGTACTACATTAAATTCCATTTGAACAAGTCCATATGAATATTTATTACTACTAAAACACGTCTTTTAAATTCTTATATTGAGCCACTTCCCGGAAGTAGCATTCTTCTATATAAAAAATAAATAAAAAACGTGTATACTTTTTTCAAATCTCTGCGTCTTATGTGTGTTAACAACAAAAAGTAGGTGGCCACTTGCAAATTCAAACGATTGAGGATTTGTACTGGGAGAAGTCCCGTGTCATATTCCGTTACTTAATAAAAATTGGATGCCCTAAAGAGGATGCTGAAGATATCGTACAAACTACGTTCTCGAAAGCATTTGAGCATATGATCCATTTGAATGTGGACAATCCTTCTGCGTGGCTATTTAAGGTGTCCATAAACAATTATTACGATTTATGCCGGAAACAGCAGCGATACCCGCATGCGCAAATCGACGAAAGTTTCTTTGAAAATATGTACCAGATGGATGAGGACGGAGAACAACTTGTGCTGAGAAAAGAACATAAACATGAAATTGAAGTGATTTTGAATCAATTATCGCCCACACAATCGAACTTGCTACTCCTGAAATATGAGCTCGATTTATCGTACGAAGAAATAAGTGGACTATTAAATATGAAAATCGACACGATCCGAACGACGCTTTATCGCTCACGGAATACCTTTAAACAGAAATGGAGTGAGTTTGTTGAAAGACAATCATGAATTGGATGATCTTTTCAGTTTTGAGAAGAACGAAAAAAACCTCATTACGAAAGCGAAACGAAAAAGTACAATTCGTATGGCCTGTATCAGTGGATTCGTCTCTCTGTTGGTGCTGACACTCATCGTATTAGTAAAACTGCAAGTGACGCCTTGGCTACTGAACAAGGAAATGATAGCGCAAGAAACATACTATGAAGTGTACGGTGCCAATTTGTTTGTTGGCCCTTGGGAAGAGTCGATTCAGATTATTGGAAGCGAGGCAACGGCCCCACAATATAAATTATTGAATGGCCGACCTGTATACCGTGGAGAAATCTCGAATGACTCCGATAAATTTGAAGTGCATCTCTCACCAAACGAATACGAAACGTACCGTTACCTTGGCGGAAAAGTGATGAATTTCATTCATCCAGAAGTGAAAATAAACCAGGTACCGAATGATATAAAGAATATCGATATGTTTCGTGACCATCAAATGATTGAAATGGGACTTTCATTTGATCGGGCATATTCATTGGATGAAGTGAAAGCAATGTTACCGAAAGATTTACCCTTACAATGGGCATGGATTGATGTTTATTCCGACGAAGAAGTCGACTCGTTGCAAGCTTCGGAGTCGCCAGCAAATGTATTTACGGAAAATGAAGTCATCGGGTTTTCAATGGTGGACGAAACAGGAATCACGTTAGAGGATCCTGTTAAGAAATTCATGGAATCTGTGATGTATGGGAAAAATCACATGGGACCCTATAAAAGAGATATGAAAACGCTCTACGAAACACTGAGCAAGCAAGGTGAAGTCGATGAAACGAATATCAAAGTCATCGGAGCAGTCGTAGTCGGAGAAAAAGAAGTGCTTAAACAAATCCAGAACGAACCCAGCATCCGTGCATCGAGTGTAGGTGCAGTCGTCGATTCTTTCAAATAAAAGGAGAAAAATACTATGAATAAAACAGTACAATGGATCATTTGGGTATTAGCATTGGTTGCCATCAACATTCCCACAATTTCGATTGCATCATTTTCACTTTTTGGCACAGCAGAAGGAACAAGCATTTTCTCGATCGATTACTTGATAGCAGCAGGAATCCTACTTTTAGGGAATATCATTATAATCCAACTATTTCTTGCTATTCGTAAAGGCCGTTACCAAGGATTCATCTTTGGTTTAAGCGTGGCAGTCGCGCAGGCTATTGCTTTGTATTTGATCTTCGTGCTTTATTTTACAGTCTGGCTAATCATTATGGGAGTATGTATCCTTGCGGCATTCGTTTTGTTAATCAAAACAATAAAATAGCAATAAAAATAAAATGGATAGGGAGCAGATTTTATTTCTGCACTCATCCATTTTTATATGTATGGAAATCATTTAGTGCTTCCATCCGATCCTCATCTGGAATCGTAATTTCATAGGTCTTCGGTTCAATGGCAAGCCCTGTTTACAAATCAACATTCATTCCCTAGTTAATCGCAAATTTAGCTTTTGCTGAACGACCTTGCATACGCCATACACAATAGCTTTACATAACGCTAAGTTCACGGCAGTAGTTCACGGAAGTAGTTAACTCCCTTACTCAATAAGAAAAAGCCACCCTGTGAAGGTAGCCGATTCTTCAACTAAAGCACCACGTTAGTTGAAGTAGAAAAAATAGACGGATATTCCACACTCGCGCCAGTTCTCCTTCACTTAATTTAAAATAGAGACGGTGCATAAAGAAATTAATTCAATTAAGCCATAGCGATTCGCTACAAATAGAGCGTCTCATCCAATTTCTGAATCTTTGAGTCGGAAATTAAATAAACATTGCCAAAAACGTCGATTTTGTCTCCTTTTACACGTACAGCGCAATCTTTGTTCGACGCATAAATATTTATTTCTTCCGATAGGGGAGATAGTTCGCTTTGAACCAGCGCCATGTTATTTTCAAGATCAAAATGAGACAGGACGGAAAAATTGTCAAGACCGATTCCGTCGTAAACAGAGCTCATTTCAACTTCATCTCCAAAGTTTTTCGAACATAACCATTTAGCGGACATGTTGATTGCTCCAGCGCTTGCTCCCATCACAACGGCGTTGCTTTTTTTAATCGAATCCGATAATTCATATTCCGTCAAAAAACGATTTTGATTAAGAATATTGCCACCTAACAAGAAAATGACGGAAGCATTTTGAATTATCGTTTGGGCACCTTCCTTCTGTACGCGGTAATTAATTAAATGATACTCATCAAACATAATGCCAGCCTGATCGAGCCACGACCGTTCAGTAGCACCATCATCTTCAACAATAGATGGATTCGAGCTAATCATAGCAAGCGATTTTCTATCAGTTATATCCTCCTGTAACACCCTACCCAGATTCTCTGGAAAAAAGTTGTTAAACCAACCTAAATAATAGTGAGTTTTCATAAGTACCCCCTCAGCAAAGTGTAAATAACATTTATTCCTTGCGTCACTCATTCTGTTTTCTTGTAACTCTCAATATGTCCGATTGTTAAACACAATTTAAACAACACTCTCCAACTATCCTGCTTTGTTAGTTTAACAAGAAATTTGATTATCTCCATCCGCAAACCATCGATTCGATAGCTGAACGGGTTTGTATAGTCCATACACACCAGGTTAACATAACACCGATTCACGGAAGTAATTGACTCCATTACTCAATTAGAAAAAACTGCCATGTAAAGGCAGCTGATTGTTCAACAATACATTATTTAAATTTAATCAATTGAAATAACTCCATTCGTAATTGTTATAAAGTTTGCGTTAGAACCGACAATGCAAATTATATAATCACCATCTTCTTCTATATCAAAAGAGGTTATCAACTTATCAGAAACGGGAGCCAAAAAAATCTCTGTATATTTCCCATTTAGTATGTATCCAACTCCAGTATGACTTAAGCCATCAGGGACCATTGTTAAATCTACCAATACGCTATCCCCCTCTTTTAATTTCAACCCCTGATTTTCTCGATGCAATAAGAAAAGGTCACCATTGTTCAAATCCATATTTTCAAAATAATAGTAGTTCGGAGATTCCTTTTTTAATTCAATGTTTATTTTATTCCAGCTGTTTAGGGGGTCTTCGATTTCTATTTCAGTCTTTTCTTCTTGAGGTTCTCCTTTATCAGTATCAGATAAAGGTTCAACTTCTACTGTTTGTACATCAGTTAAAATCTCCGTCGTCTCTTCATTTTCCTGTCCTTCTGTTTCCTGATTTACACTACACGCTGCTAACACGACAGTTCCAAGTAATATCCCCGCATATATATTTTTTTTCAACATCGTTCACTCCTATAAATATATTTCAGTAAATTATAATGTTCAATTTTGAATATTATTTACAAGTGATTGCCCTTTTTTGAGTTACTAAATATAAAAATATTCTATATTTTTATCATACGAGAAACGGAAAAAATCTACCAGGAAAGGTGGCCGATTCTTAAACTAAAGCTCCCTTTAGTTTAAGTAATAAACTGTCCAATACTAATCATTTTTCAAATACAAACGTTTGATACATTACAGCAATTAGAGATGCGATATCATCATTTATTGCTTCAATACGGATACGTTGTGTTAAATTTATATTTGTATTATCTAAATTTCTAATGATAGCAATTTTATTATCATTTATCTTTAAAGTTCCTGAGTAAGAGTAATCCTTTTCAAATTTGTACACATCTCCGTTGATACTAAAAGATTGAACCTTTTCAATTAGTTGTACTCGATTTTGCTTAATTGGAACTTTATCCACTATTTCGCAATTCTGAAGAGAATAACCAACTCCTGTAAATAAACAATCAATTTTATATATTGGATTATTATCGTTCGAAAAAACATTATAGCAATAGGGCATGCCTGCTTGGAGAAGAATATGGAAAATTCGTGTTAAAAAGCGATGGCGACTTTTCATGAGTATACTTATGACATGGTTGTCATGGTTATATATAGGGATACTCGTGTGGTAAGAATCCGATTCTGGGATGCTATATGAATAGATCTGCACTAATGTTTATCCTCCACACTCTCTCATTATACCCCTTCAATATTATTGTTCTTTGAATTCCTTGTTGAACTAACCTGCCTCGTTAGTTGAACAAGAAAAAAGAGACGCATATTAAACATTCGCACCCGATTGTTTAACAAAGACAAAGTGATCATCTGGGTCCCACACGTGCTGCTCATCAGCAATGTATCCACGCAACCATAGGTCTCCTTTAATGCGTCTGAGATAGAACCCTTTAGGGAAATTTTCTTCATCGTTAATTGTCTCCGAGGCTACTGTGATGGATCCATTTGGGGCTTGATGTTGCCGAGAAGGTTTGCCTTCAGGTTGATCCAGATATCCGAGTCTCAGATAAGGTCCAAGCTCTAACGGACACAATTCTAAACCAAGGTGATTTGCTCTTTCGAAGATTTTGGATAAAGTGTCTCCCTGCGGTAAACCAAGGTCACGTACGGTGAGCTCAACAGTCTCTAAAGAGAACGTTTTAACAGAGGTTGTAAAATAATCATCTGTGAATAGCTTTTCTCCTAATTCATTCATCAAAATAGAATGTTGTTGCATTTTCTGCATTAGTTGCGATTTAGTAAGACCACCTACTTCTACCGTTCTTGTTATGGACAGACAATCAGGATATACTTCCATATTTTTGATATTCATTTATTGTCCCCCTTCTAAGTTTTCCATTACACATAAACATATTCCGTTAAATTGCCCGATTGTTGAACCCAAGTTAAACAACGCTCTTCAACTAACCTGCCCCGTTAGTTCAATTAGAAAAAAGCTTTACTCCTTCTTGAAGTAAAGCGCCCTATAATGGAATAACTTTTTATATTCATTTAAAGTTCCATATTAAATGCTTCACTATAGATTTTACGCAGTTCAGTTGAGTTATCGTGCCACTTAATTGGTTTACCATTGACGATTTGAACCAATACATCCAGACATCTATGCCATCCTGCCGCAGTATTAACTGCCCATGAATCATCGTTAAAAGTATGGGTAAAGATCATTCGACAGCCTTTATCCTCTTCCTGCAATGAAATGTTTATCAGATCATCAACTTCACGGAAACCAAATAAATATGGCTTGTCCAACTCTGTAATGATACCATTATATGTCGTTCCTTCACCGTCATCGAAGGCAATCTTGCCACCAAGTCTGAGATCCATCTCCCCTGTTGCAAAAGGGTACCATTGGGAGAAGTAACTAGGATTCGTAATAACAAGGGACACATCTTCTGGATTACGAGGAAAAAATCGTTCAAATCTTAAAGCATAACGACCGTTTGACTCATGCAGTGTACCATATTCATTCATCATTTCATCCTCCTTCTTGAAGTAAAGCACCCGTCAGTTTAAGTACATTCCTTCACATAATTCATACTTTCTTCTCATTTTTTTCCATTTAACATAATTATAAGTGACGTCCAGTAAAATCATAAACAGGAAAATGATTCCTAATGTTCCGTATTCATTTGATGTTAAATCACTAAACCAATATAGAGCAAGATACATTAGGGTTACTAATGGAATCCCCCACAAGCCACGTATCAACCTTCTTCTATACGTTAATCTATGAAAGTTTAGTACAAATCCTTTATCCTTTTTTTCTACGTCCTTATATATTACCGACGATATCGTACTAACAATTAAAACCGCTATCAATGGTCCAATAATACACAGTAGAATATTCTCTTTTCTCCCCCTAGTAAGACAATAATAGTTTATATGTACTCTTCAACTAACCTGCCCCGTTAGTTGAAGAAAGCTAAATAGATTTGGGTACCAACTATTATTAAAAGAATGAGTATTCCTGTACCTTTCCAACCTAGACCCCCAACTAAATCTTGAAGTCCTCAACCGTGAATACTTCCTGCAGGGCTTCTTTTTAATTCTGCTTGTCTCAATCTTTCTCTTATTTCTTCAGGACCTTCTTTTTCTTTGTTCAATGAAAACACCACCTTTACGGTCACTCATTAAATTCAATATACTTCCATCAATTATTCTCAACTTTGTTATCAAATATAATGATGATACTACTCATTCGGTGAGATTAACTCAGAACTGAGTGCTTCTTCCTGTATTTCATAAGTGGGTTCGAATTTAAAAGACTTTGATATAAACCAGGTAGCTAAAAGAATACATATACCTAAGAAAATAATAGAAAAGGACATAGGATCTTTATTCATTTTCCCACTCTTTTATTTGATTATATTTCTATTATACCATTTACAATAAATTGCATTTATTAAGATTTCTTATTGAACTAACCTGCCCCGTTAGTTCAATAAGAAAAGAGCTCCCTAAGAAGCCCCTGTTGTTGAACTTAAGCACCCGTTAGCTTAACAAGTAAACACTAATTTTCAATTATTTTGTTCTCTGTTCCATTTACAATTCTCTTTATATTTTGTCGATGTAGAATGATTATCGATACGCTTATTAGTAGAGAAAGTGCTATGAAAACTTTATCTTCAAATATAAGACTGTAAATGAATAATGCTATACTAGCCAACATTGAACTTAGTGATACATACTTAGTAAATAGCAAAGTTAACACAAACACAACAAAACCAACAAAAACAGCTAAAGGAGTCAAAAACAAGAAAACTCCAGTTGCTGTCGCAACTGCCTTTCCACCTTTAAAACTAGCAAAAACTGAAAATATGTGCCCTAATATGACTAATAAACCACATACAATAGGGTTAACTACAGAACCAAGTATTAAGGGAAGTAAACAAGCAAATGTACCTTTTAATATATCAGCAATTGCAACAATTACTCCTGCTTTTATGCCTAAAACTCTATAAGCATTAGTTGCACCAAGATTACCACTACCGTAATCACGAATATCTTTCTTATAAAATGTTTTACCGATTACTAAAGCAAATGAGATTGAGCCAATTAAATAACTTAGAATCAAAGTTAAAATGTTCAAAGTATTATCTCCTTACATAGTTTGTTAAGTAAGTATTTTTATTTATTGCACATGATTTCCTGCAATCCTTCTTACATTAACCTGCCCCGTTAGTTCGATAAGAAAAGAGCTCCCTAAGAAGCCCCCGTTGTTGAATTAAAGCTACCCGTAAGTCGAATTATTTATTAAGATTACGATCAATACTATTTATATGATATGTCCAAGTCAATAGATTCTGCTTTAAATGTACTACCATCATCTTTTTTTCTAATTACATTAATGGAAACTAAACTATCATTAATCCACTGAATATCAAAATAATCTACGGTCGATAAATCGAACTGAACATACTCTTTATATTCCTCTAGAACACTTCCATATTCTCCGTAATATATGCGAAACGAATGAAAGGTTTGGATCATTTTATTATCCTTTTTATCTTCAAAATTCTTACCCATTTCTTTTAATTCAATGATATTCACTTGATTGGGAGATGCGCTAGTTGTAAGAGAAAATGAGAACAACTCAGGGTCATCTTTGTTTTGATTTGAAGAATACTCTATTCCATTCGAACACGCCGAAATCGCCAGCAGAGAAACGGCTACCCCTATAAATAACACCCATTTCCTTAACAATCCATCACTCCCAATATAAATTCAGCTAAAACATTCTTCCGCAATATAGCCCGATTGTTGAACACAAATTAAACAACGCTCTTGAACTAACCTGCCTCGTTAGTTCAATAAGAAAAAAGAACTCCCTAAGAAGCCCCTGTTGCTGAACTAAAGCACCCGTTAGTTCAAGAAGAAGTTACAATTTAATTGTTTTTTCGCTTCTTTTACGATGGTTGAAATTAAAGATTCTATTGTAATTCCCTCTATATTATCGCCATATCGATAGTCGTCTATCATTTCACTAATCTCATACCATACATTTAATTCTTCGCTAACAAATTCTTCACGAACTACCTGATAAATTTCATATGCATAGTTAATTGCATTAGATTCATTATCTATTATTTGTTTTAGCAAATACCAGAAGTAATACTTAGAACACTTATCCTGCGAGGGTTCTTCTATACCTAATTCTCTCACTGCCCTATGAAAATAATCTTCTACCTCAAAAGTATTTAGAGTTTCACTTAGGGAAGAAAGTATATTTAGGGATGCAGACGTATCACTACTTTCTAACATTTTGATAGCCCAATTAACATAATCGACTGGTTCTACTTTCTTTTTGAATATTTTATAATACAACATTTTAGTTTCCATCACTTACTCCTTTTATTTTACTCTTCTTGTTGAACTAACCTGCCCCGTTAGTTTAATAAGAAAATGCAATTATTCATAGCTATCAAGCATGAGACATGAGACATTTTGTTTTTCTATTATTCCCAAGGTTTCCAAGGTAAAGGTGACTTTTCCCAATCAGTTGGTTCTTCACCACTCTCAATAGTTTTACTCCAGTACTCTCCGCTTTTATTATTAAATAAGACGATATTTTTTTCATTTACTACTATTAGTTCCCAATCAATTTGTTCTGGTTGTGTAACAGTAACTGTATCTGGAGTTTGCTTTGCTATATCTTGCAAAGCATTTGAAACTAACCACGAACCAACCAAAACACAAATTCCAAAAATAACAATTGATAATGACAAAAAACTTTTATTCATCTTCTCTCACCCCATCGAATTAAATTCAATCTCTTTATACCAGTTACTTCAACAAAAGAACTATCCTCCTGTTTTTTTTACTTTATACCCTTATTGAACTAACCTGCACCGTTAGTTCAACAAGAAAAGAGCTGCTTAAGCACCCCTTTGTCTTTAACTAAAGCACCCGTTAGTAATAAAATTAATCCGAAAAAGTTTCCCTTTTATCCAAGTTCAAAGTGTGATCGTTAATTGTTATAATATGGTTATTTTCCCATTCCACATCAACCTTGTGCATAGGATCTTCGTAATAAATCCTCTTTTTAAACCAAAGGGGACCATTTACAATTCCTTCTACACTAATAGAGGTAGCCGCTCCACCGTTTAATGTGTAAAAGTCGATAATGAATTTAGAGTCAGGTGATTGTGCTGTTTCAATGGGTTCTCTCGCAAATGTATTTACCGCTACCCCTAATAGAAATATTGTCGAAAGGGGGAATCCAATTAGCACCGTAAGCCAACTTCTCCATCTCGCTCGCCTACTACTTTTGTCTTTAAATCCAATAATGCCCGTAACGAAAGCAATAACAGTAAGTAACCATAAAGTCAAAGCAGGTGGTGCCACTTGCCAAGTTCGGTTATATGACGCATATAACGATTGTAATGAAAGCACTAATACTAACAAACATAAAATGAATGACCACAAATTATATTTTCTTCCCACTAAAATACCTCCCGTTTAGAAGTTCTGGTGTTCCCCAAAAAATCTTCTCATTGAACTAACCTTCACCGTTAGTTCAATAAGAAAAGAGCTCCCTAAGAAGCCCCTGTTGTTGAACTAAAGCACCACGTTAGTTCAATTAAGTCATTAGCGATTCGCTATAACTAGAGCGTCTCATCCAATTTCTGAATCTTTGAGTTGGAAATTAAATAAACATTTCCAAAAACGTCGATTTTATCTCCTTTTACACGTACAGCGCAATCTTTGTTCGACGCATAAATATTTATTTCTTCAGATAGGGGAGATAGTTCGCTTTGAACCAGCGCCATGTTATTTTCAAGATCAAAATGAGACAGGACGGAAAAATTGTCAAGACCAATTCCGTCGTAAACAGAGCTCATTTCAACTTCATCTCCAAAGTTTTTCGAGCATAACCATTTAGCGGACATGTTGATTGCTCCAGCGCTTGCTCCCATCACAACGGCGTTGCTTTTTTTAATCGAATCCGACAATTCATATTCCATCAAAAAACCATTTAGATTAAGAATATTGCCACCCAACAAGAAAATGACGGAAGCATTTTGAATTATCGTTTGGGCATCTTCCTTCTGTACGCGGTAATTAATTAAATGATACTCATCAAACAGAATGCCAGCCTGATCGAGCCACGAGCGTTCAGTAGCACCATCATCTTCATAAATAGATGGATTCGAGCTAATCATAGCAAGCGATTTTCTATCAGTTATATCCTCCTGTAACACCCTATCCAGATTCTCTGGAAAAAGAATGTCAAACCAACCTAAATAATAGTGAGTTTTCATAAGTATCTCCTCAGCAAAGTGTAAATAACAGTTATTCCTTGCGTCACTCATTCTGTTTTCTTGTCACTCTCAATATGCCCGATTGTTTAACACGAATTTAATAACACTCTTCAACTAAACTGCCCCGTTAGTTCAACAAGAAAAGAGCTACCTAAGCTGCCCTTGGTCTTTAACTAAAGCACCTCGTTAGTTTAATAAGGTTTAACTATATTTAGTTCTATATCGGTACGATATAGCATTGTCTCAACCCAATTATGAAACATTTCATAGTCTTCTTGGTCTGTTTGAACATTAACTAAGAATACGCCCTTAAATTCATTACAAAAAAATCATTAAAGAACACATCTATAATTTTATTTAAAAGTTTGTAACACAGTACCTTGACCATTATCTGATTCAACTTCAGCGAATGCTCCATTTATAAAAGTCATTTGTGGCGGAACATGACCGCAATCAATATCGTACAAAATAGGAATTTGAAGCTCTTTAGAAAGTTCTTTATAAACATCTTCAACTGTATAATTTGTAACAGCTGGATTTGCTGGACTTCTCCCAAACATAATGCCACTACAATCCTCAAACCAACCTGCTAATTTCATTTGCACGAGGGTCCTACGCAATTCAGTTGGCGATAACTGCAAATTTTCGAGATACCAAATAACAGAATCTCCTTCAATATAATTCTCTTTAAAATTTTGTACATTCCCATATGGTGTACCAATCAGATGCCTAATTATATCAATACAACCACCAAGTAATCGCCCCTGTATCTTAACTTTTTCGTTTACAGTTGATTTCCAGTTAGTTTGTTCTGTTAGATTGAAAATATAAGGAGTAGGGTTATCAGGTTGCCATTCTTTTTGATATTTTTCTGATGAATGTTGGAGAATTGATTCATTCATTTTGGTAGACAATACTGTTCGCCACATCGCTGTCGTATCATCAGAATACTCTCCTCTTAAATCCACTAAGTTGGTTCCGTGTGCTGTAGCAGTACCCGTTTTCAATGTAATTGCTAACAGTAGCAGACTTATATCAGAATAACCTAATATCCACTTACTTTTTATATTTTCAAAGTCAATATATTCAAGTGTCTCAATGAGTAGCTCTCCGCCCCAAGGAGGAATAATAAGTTGAATATTATCACTAAGCATCATTTTATTGAACTCTTCTGCACGCTTTTTAGCAGATGCAGACTTTTCCTTATCTTGTGTCCATGCAGTTTCTCCGCAGATGAAGTTAAAACCTTTCTTTTCCACACTTTTGAATGCAGATTTCAACAAGTGATGTAATTCACTTGGGACTCCAGAGGATGGTGCAGTTACTCCTATTGTTGCACCTTTTTCTAAGATTGGATATTTTATCATGCTTAGCCACTCTCCCAACGCTTTTTATAAAAACAACATTTTATATGTTATTAAAAAACACTTCTTTTATTACACTAACCTCCTTTTTCATAAAAAAAGCCGTATACTGTTCTATCTCAATTCGAGATAAAAATTCAAGCCTGATTAAACATTTATTTGCTAAAGTCCCATCGGGAAGTTCTATAGTTTTTTACTATGCAGATGAAACACTCTATGAAGAAAAAGGCATGTCTAATAGAGTTGAAAATATGGTTAAAATGGCTTCAGCAAGTGGCGAATCGATGAAATCCAGTTTCACAAATAACGAAATTCAAACCATGTTAGAAGAATCAGGTTTGCTTATTTATGAACATTTGACACCTAATGCAATACAGGAACTTTTCTTTAGAGTTCGTACAGATTATTTATGTGCTTTTGAGACAGTCCATTTTATCCATGCTGTAAAGAGGTAATATATAATTTAATATACTTTTCATTGTCTGGATTATTGAGCGATATTTTTTGTTTTTCTTATTGAACTAAACAGCCTCGTTAGTTCAACAAGTAAGAAGAGCTGCCTAAGCAACAACATGATCTTTCACTAAAGCACCAGTTAGTTGAATATGTAAATCTGTTTTGCGTAGGAATCCCAATCTTTATTATCAGTATTTATTTCAATTGTAGGAATGATAGAATTTCCAGCTTGACTCCTATACTCTTGTTGTTGTTCTAATAATAATTTACACGCTAATTGCATTTCTCCCATGGTTTCCCATTCCCATTCATTGGGATTTCTACTACTTATTCTTTGCTCTAAAATCTCTGGTGATACAGTTAATAAAGTACACCTTGCTCCCACTTCAAATAACTGGTCTTCTAATTCCTTGATTTCATCTGATATTGAATGAGAAAATGCTACTCGATGATTTAAATGAAACCTTTCCAATATAAAGAATAAGCCTTTTGAACGTTGGGTTTGTCCAATTTCTCTTGACCAATCATTTAACATTTTCAGCATCGTGACTCTTTCTCTTAAGACTTGTAAGTGTTCCTCTCGACTTAAAGACTTTAATTCACCATTTACTTTGTGTAATACTTGCGAATAATGCTCGCTGAGAACTATGACACTACGTTCGGCATCATCACTTGCATGAAGTTGTTTCAACGCTTTTAAGACTGATGTTTTTCCAGCATTCGAGTAGCCTTCTAAGATTATCCCTCTAAAATTACTCATTTCTCTCCCCCTAATTAATGTTATTTCTATTTAAATAAGGTCTGTAGATTATTTACGCTTGTTCAACTAACCTGCCCCGTTAGTAAAAAAAATTAATCCGAAAAAGGTTCCCCTTTATCCAAGTTCAAAGTGTGATCGTTAATTGTTATAATATGGATACTTATCCATTCTACATCAACCTTGTGCATAGGGTCTTCGTAATAAATTCTCTTTTTAAACCAAAGGGGACCATTTACAATTCCTTCTACACTAATAGAGGTAGCCGCTCCACCGTTTAATGTGTAAAAGTCGATAATGATTTTAGAGTCAGGTGATTGTGCTGTTTCAATGGGTTCTCTCGCAAATGTATTTACCGCTACCCCTAATAGAAAAAAATGCCGAAAGGGGGAATGCAATTAGCACCGTAAGCCAACTTCTCCATCTCGCTCGCCTACTACTTTTGTCTTTAAATCCAATAATGCCTGTAACGAAAGCAAAAACAGTAAGTAACCATAAAGTCGAAACAGGTGGTGCCACTTGCCAAGTTCGGTTATATGACGCATATAACGATTGTAATGAAAGCACTAATACTAACAAACATAAAATGAATGACCACAAATTATATTTTCTTCCCACTAAATCACCTCCCGATTAGAAGTTCTGGTGTTCCCCAAAAATCTTCTTATTGAACTAACCTTCACCGTTAGTTCAATAAGAAAAGAGCTCCCTAAGAAGCCCCTGTTGTTGAACTAAAGCACCCGTTAGTTGAAGAAGAACTAAAGGTGTTGAGATTAATTAACACTTTTTTATATCTCCAAAAGTAATTTTCATGCTGGGTGCGTATATTAAAGAGGAATCCATGTTAAAAACTTGCGAAAACAGTAGTTCAGCTCCAAATTGTTCCTGTGCTTCCTTAAATGTAACTCCTCGTTTGGTCAAACTTTCAATGAACTGATCTTTATTTATAGGTTCTCCACCTACTCCATCTTCTTTAAGCGAATTAAACAATTTTTTCTTATCTTGTTGATTCTTATCTGAATAGAGGAAGTTAACTTTATCACTGACTCTGCACTCAATGTTCTTCACGCCTAATTCAAATAGGTATTTAGGTACTTTTGCTCCAATATTCCCATCATTTGTACTCTCTTCGAATAATTTCTGCAGAATACCAAGTGGAACAATTTGTGATTGTTCATACCCTCCAAGTTCGTATGAGGACATACCTGAAATCCAATGTGGTTCAAAACAGATTATTTTCCCATCGTTAACAATAGAATTCACCATTCTTTCAAGCATTTTTTGGGGTTCGGACATGTGTAATAAAAAAGCATGGCAAACAGCAATGTCATACTTACTCTCTAATTCAATCTCATTGGTATCTGCTACAAAGAATTCGGATTCATACGGAAGACCATGAAAATATTCTATCGCCTTATTAATAAGTTGTTGTCCTTTATCTATCCCTGTATATTTAGATCCTTTCGGTAATAGAGGCAATAATTTGAGTCCTAAATATCCATATCCACAACCAAAATCAATAATATGTACTGATTTAGAAATCTTCCAAACACTATTTACTAAAAATTCTAAATAGTAATCGTTATAATATAAATCTCTCGTTCTTTTGAGGTATTCCAGTTGAGTATCCCAATAATACTTCTCCATTTAAGTCCCCCCAATCTTTCTATTAAAGAAAATATTCTATACAAATCCTACAATTCCTTCCTCAACTAAACTGCCCTGTTAGTTCAATAAGAAAAAAGAGCTCCCTAAGAAGCCCTTGTTGTTGAACTAAAGCACCCGTTAGTTAAAGAAGAATAGTTGCTAATCACTGTTTTTATCGAGCTATTTAAGAAATCACATTCTTAAACCTTTCTGTATCCTTTCTCGGTCGACTCCTTCTATCCAGTCGTAGTATTTCTCATAGAGCGGACGTAATCTGTCAGCTGTACGTGATATGACTTCACATCCACGGTCGTCATATACAAAAAATATAATGTCTTTTGTGATGTTCACAAAGAAAACATCTGGATAATGAACAGAATCCCCTCCAAACCTTGGTTTTAATGGGAAGTCTTCATTAATCGCTGCTTTGAGTAATCCATTCACGCGTATATCATTCACTTTGCAATGTAAAGAAAACTGTTGCATTTCATATTCTTCTCTCTCATTTTCCTCAAACGGATAAGGATACGTCTTAACTTGAAGTTGTTTTAATTTATTTTTGTCCCTCAAATTTGGTTGATATACTTTCATTTTTTTGGTTGGTTGTTGTGTTTTTTGCCGATAAATATTTGTTACAAGGAACAAGTCATCATTTTGATCAAATAACTCTTTAAAAATTGTTAACGTTTGTTTATACCCTATGCGAAACCGTTCTAAATTGAGTTCACCATTTTCTCTTAATTGATAGATTCCTTTACCAAGTGAAAAGTGGATGCCGATATCCCATTGATAATAAACGGTGGGTACTAATTCGACTGTGGGAAATTTTTCATTTAGATATTCCATGATGTTCATTTACTCGTTCTCCCTTCTCTTAATCATCAATCTGGCCGATTATTGAAAAAAAGTTAAACAACACTCTTCAACTAACCCGTCCGTTAGTTGGAGGACCATTCATTATCACCCATTTGTGAGGCATTAAAAAAACACCTCATAAAGGTGCTTGCTACTACACATAATGGTCCGGATGCGACATGAAAAAGACCGTCTATAGACGATTACGTCTTGTTCAATTAACTCGTCAAATTGCTTAAGTAAACTTCTCTATTTTCTCATGAATTCACATAAAGAATATGCTTTATTGTTCGATTAATGTTGCAATATCTTTTTCTATTTCAAAAACTAAAAAATCATCATCTTCCTCAACAACTTCTTTTTCATATCTCATTTCTTTATCAATCAGCATTTCAAAATAGTTTGTTTCGTTATTTAGTTCAAAAACTGGACATTGATCAAATCTAACATCACCAATAAATATCGCTCTAATTTTTTTCATTTATGACTTTTCCTTTCAAAACGCATTTTCATTATCTGGGCGAAACAAAGATCAAACAGCACTTTTCACCTAAACTTCATGTTAGTTGAAGTACAATCCATCCTCATAGCACCATAATTACCCATAAGGAGGCATAAAACACCTCCTATAAGTTTTCCCTATTACACATAATGGTCCTTATTTACATAAGCCCCGTTAGTAAAGCGTTTAAAAATCCGGCTTATGTGATTTTAATAGCCGTAAAAATTCTCCTTTTGTATAGACATACACTGTTGGCTTAGGAGTATTTTCTGTCGCAACTTCATTTTCTAACTGAACGTGATTTACATTTATTTTTCTAATAACATACATATTACCTTCGTACTCACCCTGTCGGAAATTATCAAATGCAACAAAATTATAAATTAAGTTAAATGTTTCAATTTCCATTACATCATTGTCAATAAAATCACCAAATGTATTTATACTGAACTCATCCTTATTCATTACTTTCCCCCTAATTCAAATTAGTTGAATAACAACAATTATTGTAATTGTACCAAATTCATCCCACAAGGTGTTTGCTGCAACACATAATGGTCCGAATGTGCAACTAAAGCACAAAGTTTTCTTAACAAGAAACATTATTTTTTATAACAGTCGACCCTATTTTTGTTATATTTCCCTTCACAAATAAGATTATTCGGAACACCAAGTGCACAAGTCCCTTGTCTGGGCTGAAATGCGCCCTACATTACTCTTATTCTTCATCCGAACTGAACATATACGACCGATGATGGAACTTCAAACTGAACACAAGTCCGATTGCAAGCATATTTCCCATGAGCGAACTTCCTCCATAACTGATAAACGGTAGTGGTATTCCTGTAATTGGAAGTAATTGAATAGTCATGCCAATATTTTCGAAGACGTGAAACGTAATCATTGCAATGATTCCGGCACATATATACGTACTAAAAGGATCTTTCAATTCAAGCGTGATTATAGTCAAATAATAGATGAGGAAGAAATATAAACAAATAACGAAAGTTGATCCGATAAATCCCCATTCTTCCGCGATGGTTGTAAAAATAAAATCTGTATGACTCTCTGGCACATAAACTTCACGCCCTTTATAGCCTTTCCCAAACAATTCCCCAGAACCAATCGCATTGAGTGATGTAATGAGATGCATCCCTTCATTGGATGAATAGGAGTATGGATCAATCCATGAATAGATGCGTTCAAAATAATGGAGCTTAAAGCCTAGTTTAGTCTGAAGGAAATCTTGTTGATAGAGTACCGCCCATAACACTGTGGCCCCGAATGCTGATATCCCTGTAAATAATGGCAAAATGATTCGCCATGAAATGCCTGAAACAATGATTAGCGCCACTGTAATAGCTATAAATACAAGACTTGTCCCCAAATCGGTTTGCAACATGATAAAAAGTAATGGCACAAATAAAACGACAATGATTTTTGCAAGCAAGTAAAAATCGGTTTTCAACGTTTTCATGCTGAACTTTTCGTGATGTTTCGTAATTAAACGCGCCATACTGATGATAAAAAAAGTCTTCATGAATTCAGCCGGTTGAATACTCCCCACTTTGGGAAGATGAAACCAACTTTTTGCCCCATTTCTCTTTTCTACAAGCTCCATGTGATCAGGAAGAATAATTAAAAGAGCGAGTAGGAAGACCCCGCCACCGTAAATAAACCAAGCAATTTTTTTATATTGTTCCGGTTCCAGGTACATTGTCAACGCAATAATTATTATTCCAACGACGTACCACTTTAATTGTTCCAAGACATAGTTAACTGTATATTGTCCTGTTGTTTGAGCTGATGCAATCGCAAATAAGCTGATGAAGCAAAAAAGTAGCAAGAGAAATGCTAGTGTCCAGTCAAAACGATCTGCAGGTTTATCGTTCAATTATATTCATCCTTACTCAAAAGTTTCATTATTTTTCAATTGGAGTTAAAGAAGTACTGAGATTCGCAGTAAAGGAGTTTATTTAGAGGTACAAATAAGTAGATAGAAAGCTTTAAATTGATTTCAAACTATAATAAATGCAAACAAAATTAGAACCCTTTATTTTATATCCTTATTTTGTATATTAATATATATTATAACATATCTGTTTTTTATTTAATTACTTTTGCAATGAAATAGCTCCAATTTTTGTAAAATTATAAAAATTAATATTTAAGCACGCATTTAACTAGATTACATAATAAGAAAAAGCCGCCATGAAAGGCAGCCAATACTTTTAAATTTTAACACTTGAAAAATGCAAAAAAGACCATCTATTGACAGTCCTATTCTTGAATTTAAGTACCTGTTTTTTAATAACTAACCTTACGCATAACTCCCTCGTAAAAGCAGATAATATGCTGAGGTGATTAGAATATGTTAAAAACAAGGACTGGTTATATTATTTTTTTTTCAATTATTTTAAGCTTTTTTGTTTACAATAAGTCCATAAATACAAAATCGATGGAGCTATCGTACTCGCAACCGAATAGTGATAAAAGTGAACAGGAACGAATTCAGGAATTGGAACAACGTTTAGATAGCCTCGAACCACCTGAACCTACCACTATTCTTGATTCACCTTTCCCATTTGAAAAAGGAACAGAGATTCACTTCCCTACCGATGTCATCCCTATTTCAGAAGTGTTAAAAGAAGGAACAAAAATCCCTTTCAAAGTAATAAAAAGCGACCCGAACTATATTAGACCAATATATGAAGAACACTGGCATAGCACATTTTGGGGTGGGAGATGGAGCTATATTCCTTCTCGAATACACTATTCTCTTCACCGTATATTCCCCTTTTATGCCATCGGGATTTCAGCTGAATTAAATTTCCAACAGAACGTAGGTATTGCTTTTAATACTGCTACAAATGAAACAGACCTTGACCTGTATATAGTTGTGTTTCAAACAAATATCACTGATGTTTATACAAAAGGAAATCAAGTTGTTGTTGTCGGAACACCTAAACGAACAGGAGTAGAGGTTGTAAACATTAAAACAGCAGATATACAACCGAGTAATAAGGAGAAACTTTTGTTAGTCCAGTTAGCTACTAATGGAGTTGAACTTGATTATTCTTTAATTAATTATGAACCACCCGATTTTTGGTTAAAGCTAAAACAAAAAAATGAACGTGAAAAATCTAAAACCGAGTGAACCTTTGCCTTATCATGTAAGTTGATAAGGCTGTTATTTTATATAATCATTCTTCTCCTACTCTAGCTACTGATATATTAACCCCAAATTGAAGTAAAGCAGCTTGTTAGTCTAATTTGGATTCACTTACTTTTTGCGTACAATCCTTCTAATGGTTCCCAAGGATGTACTACATACTCAAACTTCCCTTCTAATACGGCAGGGTCATTTTTGGCGACTTCTTCAGCTTCTTGTATACTATCAACCTCAACAATTACCATACCCCCAGTATGATCCATAAAAGGTCCAGCAGACACCAATCTTTCCTTTAAGGTGGCTACTAAATAATCGCGATGTGGTACTAACTTTTGTTCCCAATGAGGTTTTCCATTTAACCACGCTTTTCCTGTTGAATAGATAATCACTGCTTTCATTAAACATCCCCCCAGTCGTGAATAATTCCACGAATACCATAACATTAAAATTCAACTCTCCTTTTTTCGTTTTTCTTATCATCCGTAGGTTCTCGGCGTCTCCTAAATCAACATTAATTTCCCATCTCGTTTCCGTAAATTAATTTTCCATTTAACAACAAATTCGACATCCTTCAAAAAATCCCTATTTATTGAACTAACCTACCCCCGTTAATTAATAAGATGTTAGTCAGAATTTAGATAATACTACGTCAAGGTTTTTCCATTTGTATATAAGAAGATTCAATTCAACACCTGCAATTTTTATCTTTTCGGATTTAAGTAAATTAGCACCATAATACTCATAGAAATAGCGGGTTTTATTGTCTTCTAATACTTCCACAAAAACACTATTGAAACCGAGTTCTTTAAATTGAAGAAAAAGTTGTTTTAATAATTGTTTCCCCACTCCAGTTCCTTGATATTCTTCAAGGAGATAAATAGATGTTAAATCACCAGAATTAGCATCAATATTTCTATCTCTTTTTCCGCAATCTGCAAATCCTATAATTTCGCTCTCATTATTTTCTGCGACAAAGACGTAATTTCCCTCTTTAGAAATATTATGATTCCACAAGTCCGTTCGTTGATCATTTGATAATTTCTCTAAAAATTCATCCGGAATAATGTTTTTATAAGTGGATTTCCAACTTTCAACGTGGACTTTCGCAATACCCTTTGCATCGGATAAAATAGCTTTTCTTATATTCATTGAATCCACCTCCTAGAGCTTTATTCCATTTCAAAAAGAATTAATCCTCCATTTTATTGAACTACCCTTCAGTATCACCCTCTTGAATCTAGATTCCAAGCTACTGCCTTTTGTTCAATCTCCAATGCTACTTGTTCTTTTCCTTTGATGTACGATTCAATGTCGTAGGGAAAAAGTTGAGACAATTTCTCTTTTAAATCTCCATACTTTTTTGCTTCATCTGGATATGCCCGCAGGTAATCCCGAAATGCAAGATGCCGTTCAATTTCGGGATTACCTAATTCATAAACATGGACATGGTGAGTTCGATTATCTCCTCCTTTTTGGAAGTATCGACGTTCAGATATCCCGTTTTCTCCCTTTGGTTCATAACCACTGGTGACCATTGCCGTGTTAAACTCATCAATCCGATTAATGTTTCTAACTACAGGCATTATGTCAATGATAGGTTTTGCTTTTAGGCCGTTTACCGACGTACTGCCGATGTGGTGGATTTCAATGATTTCGCTTTGAAAAATCTCATGCAATTTATTTGCTTCCTTTTCAAACATTGAAAACCATTGCTCGTTATAAGGCTTAACTTCAACTTTTCTCATTCAAAACCTCTCTTTTCCTCTTCCAATAAATAAGCTTTCCTTCTTTAAAGTACAGCAATTCGCTAGTTATATTACTATTACTTTTTTTCACGTCTGTTGATTGTCCATTTATTCGCAGAAAATACTGGTGAATAGGGCTTGGAAAAAACCATTTTCACTGGATAACTTCCGGTTCGCTTTCGGCTAACTATTCATGACTGATTTACTGAGGGGGCCTAGTATGGCTAGAAGTGACCCTGTCACTTCTAGCCATACTCTTAGGGAGGAATTGTAGTTCATTCATCCTTAGTAATCCTGTTGTGAATAGTTGCCTGTCGCGTACCTACAATGTTAAAGTGTAAAACACGGTTGTTTTGGAAGAAACGAATAGATGACTCTCTTTAGAGATTGTAAGTGCCCGAAGATGCAATTTCGGGCACTCTTGCACGTTGTACAATGTGTTCCCTGCTTACTTTCAGCAAAGATTATGCATCTAATCAGGTGATATCATATAGAAAATGACACTTCATTAAAGTATATAAGAAAAAACCATAGGGAACGCATCAGCCGCCAAAATTGCATCTTTGGCGGCTTTTCTCCATGTAAGAAGCCCCTCTATTCTTTCGTCTCAAAAATCCTCAGCACGCTGTGTACGCATGCATTTGGAGCGCGACGGATGAAAGACAAATATACGATTACCTAGGGATGCGACAAAGTCGCATCCCTACACATCCAGCCATCGCGGTAATCGTACTAAAAGTCATTCAATCCAAAGCAATCTAAAGACAACTAAACACGTAGCGCCAGTAGATGCTCATGTTATTCACTGGTTATTTTTGATCAAAATCAAACATTTGATAATGCCGCTTCCCATGTGGAAAAAGATAGTACTACTTGAATTTCCAACAATAAAATAACCCTTAACCTAAAACCAGATTGAAAGGTGTTGTGCGAAAAGCAATCCGGAATCTTCGTCATGACCTAATTGTATTTATATTTATCAGATGTGAATTAATAAATATTTAACATATTGTATAATGTTACCGATATAAATATTAAATTTATAATTTCACACTTTATTTTCATGAAATTGTAGTGTATTTACTACATAGCACGCTTCGCAGGTGCCTAAAACTCAATAGTCCCTGCACATGGCTGCAAATACTCCGATTGAAAACAACATTGATTTGCTGTAAAATAGGAATTATAAGAATCCTTTCTACTGGTTATTTTTGTAAAGATTTAACCTCGGCAGAAACGGATTTTTTTTTTACTTTTCCCGTTGGAAAATCCGGCTAATCATTCAAGCTAGGGTATATATAATACTTACAAGGATGTTGGGAGGAGAACATAAATATGATGGAACCAAACTACATAACAGAGTCTAAAAGAATGTGCACAGCGTGCGGTATGGACCCGAATGTCGTATCAAGACCAAAGAATTTTTTGAACGAAGTGGAGCTTGATAAGAAAAGAAAATCACATAGTGAAATCCTGTCAGTTGTGAGTTTTTTCTCAAATAAGCTACTGAACTCCTTAAAAGGCACTCCGATACTCGTTGTCGTTTCAGATGCAAACGGTTACCTTCTTGATATTGACGGGGATGCAACTATAAAGTCTACCATCGATCAATTTGGGATTTGCCTAGGCGGCCTGTTCACCCAGGAAGATACGGGCACGAATGTCGTCAGTCTTTCATTGCAACAAAAGCACCCGATCAGTTTAATTGGCGAACAACATTATCATTCGTTTCTTCAGGACATTGCGTGTTATGGGACTGCATTTCATAATACAGATGACAACACCCTACTTGGTAGCGTTTCCATCATGATGCCCATCTCGTTTCAAAATCCCCTTTTTCTAACGATGTTAACCCAGGCGGTTGATTCAATTGAGAGAGAACTATTATTAAGGAAACAAAATAAGAAGCTTAATATTATGAATCAGATTATGTTAAGCAGAACAAGAAATGGAATTGTTGTAACCGATGAGTTCGGAATTACTACCGCGTTTAATGATTTTGCTCAAAAAATCTCGAGTAACGACAGAGAATCGGTTGTAGGAAGAAACATTTGTGAATCACCTCTAACGGGAGATTATTTTAAAGAAGTACTGGAACACGAAAAAATATTTGAAAACGAAGAAATCAAATTTAAAGATGACGCTGGTAACCTAGTGGTCTGCCTGTTCGATGCTCAGCCTATTTATGAAGAAGATAAAATGATTGGTGCATTCGGCCAATTCAGGGACATTTCAGACCGTTACTTACTGCAGGAAAAATATAACTACTTAGCCTATCATGATGATTTAACAAACCTTCCAAACAGACGATATATAAATAAGGAAATAGAAACCATCATCAAGGAACTAAACGCTGGTCACCATAAAACTATGGCTCTTTTATATATTGATCTGGACCGTTTTAAAGTCATTAACGATAACTTTGGTCATTCATATGGCGATGAACTCATTATCAAGGTGAGCAAGCGTTTAGCAGGTTGTCTCGGGGTAAAAGATACACTTGCCCGAATGGGTGGTGATGAATTCATTTTCCTACTCACAGATTTTGTTAGTCCTGATTATGTCACGAAAAAAGCTGAAGAGGTTCTCAATCTTTTTCATGAACCTTTTCATGTCGGTCAGAAAGAATTACATACGACAGCGAGTATCGGGGTTGCGATTTATCCCGACTATCCTATTTCAATGGAAAAGCTCATGGTCTACGCAGATAATGCAATGTACCAAGCAAAATCACAGGGGAAAAATCGCTATGTCGTTCATACTTCCGAATTATTAGAAGATATGATGGACGAATACAGTCTCGAGATTGATTTAAGGAGAGCACTTGATAATAATGAGTTTGTTCTTCATTATCAGCCGCAGATTCATAACCAGACCGGAAAATTGGTTGGGTTTGAAGCGTTGATTCGCTGGCAGCATCCTAGGCTAGGTCTGCTACCTCCAGGGAAATTTATCAAACTGGCTGAAGAAAACGGATTGATCACCCAAATTGGGGAATGGGTCATCAATGAAGCTTGTACCCAAAACAAAAAATGGCAGGATGCTGGAATGGCACCGATTAAAATCTCCGTTAACCTATCTACTCAGCAATTTCTTACTAGAAATCTCATAACATTCGTGGAGGAGGTGTTGGAACGTACAGCACTTGACCCGCACTATTTCGTAGTAGAGATCACTGAATATATGGCGATGGAGTACGATTATTCCATTCTAGTATTGAAACAGCTAAAATCACTCGGCATTGGCATCAGTATCGATGATTTTGGGACAGGCTATAGCTCGCTGAATTATCTTAAAAACTTTCCGATTGATTATATTAAGATCGACAAATCCTTCGTCAGTGAATTAATGAACGATCCGAATGATGCCATTATTGTAAACGCAATTATCTCGTTAGCACATAACCTTCACAAGGAAGTAATTGCAGAAGGCGTTGAAACAAAGGAGCAACTTGACTTCCTGACAGCTCACCAGTGTGATATAACACAAGGTTATTTTTTCAGTAAACCACTTACAGCCAAGGCAATCGAGGAGATTTATTTAGTTTGAACATGATAATAGGGGGAGTAAACAGTATGAAAACGACTGCATCCGTATTAGTATCGAATTTTAAACATTGGGGAATTAATCACATTTTCGGTATTCCAGGCAAGGCGATATCTCCTATATTATTTGAGATATTAAAACATGATTTGGAATTTGTCTTAAGTAAACATGAAGCCGCTGCTGGGTTTGAAGCTACCGGATATGCCTTAATGAATCAGAAAATCGGGGTCGCGGTTGGTACGTCCGGGCCTGGTGGTACCAACCTACTTACAGCTGCTGGTCAGGCGAAAGCCTCAAATCTCCCCCTATTAATCATCACAGGACACCCTTCGATGAAAGATACTGGAAAAGCAATGGGACAGGACTCCAGCATATTTGGTACCGATCTTATGGATATGTTCAAATCTGTCACCAAGTTCAGTGCACGGGTAGAACGTGGTGATATGCTACAACCGTTCCTGCAGCACGCCCTTGAAAAAGCATTGTCTGGTGTAAAAGG
The DNA here is from genome assembly GCF_008369195.1 of Sporosarcina sp. ANT_H38. GTDB lineage: Bacteria > Bacillota > Bacilli > Bacillales_A > Planococcaceae > Sporosarcina. The sequence goes on from NZ_VOBC01000002.1 coordinate 92,350, forward strand.
ACCTGTGCATTTATCCATCCCGTTTGATATTTTGCTAGAGGAAATCAATCCATTCCAATTGGAATTTCCAGTGTCACATGAAATGATTTCACCCAAAACAGGTGAAGTAATCGAAAAACTAAATGCAGCCAATCGTCCGCTTCTATTCCTAGGAAAAGGCATTCATTCAAGCAAGGCTTACGAAGAAGTTCAGCATCTTGCTGAGCATTGGAATATTCCTGTCATCACTACACCAGGGGGAAAAGGTACATTTCCATCCAATCATAAGCTATCATTAGGAGCATTCGGATTGGGTGGTACCGTGGAAGCGACAGAATACTTTAATGAGCGGGTTGACCTACTCATTGTCATTGGTTCAAAACTAAGTGACATGTCGATCGCTGGATTATCCGAAGCCATGTATCCGGAGCATATCATCCACTTTGACTATGATCCGACCTATATCGGAAAATCGATTCAAGTACCAACTACTCCTGTGCTTGGTGATATAAAATCTAATCTAGCAGTAATTTTAAAGGATATACCGGTAACAAACAGCGAGGCCTTTTTATCGACAATCGAGTTCAACCCACTTCAGGACAATGATCCCGGAGAGCGAATGTCTGCAGTCCAAGTATTACGGGCGATGCGTAACGTGCTTCCAGAAGACGCGATTATTTTTGGAGATGATGGGAGCCACTCTTTCTACGGCATCAAATACTATGATATTTATAAACCAGGGACTTTCTACTTTGATGATATATTCGGAGCGATGGGCAACGGGATCGGCTATTCCATAGGTGCAAAACTAGCAGCCCCCGAGAAAACAATTATTTGTTTAGTAGGTGATGGATGTATGTTCATGCACGGTACGGAACTTTCGACAGCGTATAATTATGACTCCCCTGTCTTGTTCATCGTTTTAAATAATGGACGATTAGACATGGTGGAAAAAGGTATGCAAAAAATGATTGGCACATCTATCGGTGGTATTTATGAAACGCCACTCGACGTAGCCAAATTTGCCGAATCAATGGGACTACAAGCAACTACATGCCATAATCCTTATGATTTATCCGACGCTATAAAAGAAGCATTAGTTATGATCAAAGAAACCAATAAACCGATAGTCATTGAAGCATTAATTCTTGAAGATGAAATACCACCAACAATGGGGAGGCAATAATATGGACATTAACAAGCGATACGAATCGGGTATAAATGTAATGGAGGAATTATTCTCAAAAGAAGTACGTACTGGCATGAAAGGAATAAATGATATTTCACCTGACCTTTGGAATATGATTGTATCCTTCGGCTTTGGAGAACTTTACTCTAGAGATATTATTTCCCTCAAGCAACGGGAATACATAACACTCACTACGCTCATCACACAGGGAGCTTTTGACCAGTATAAAGTGCACTTGCAAGCTGCCCTAAACATCGGTGTTACAAAAGAAGAAATCATCGAAATTATTATCCAATGTGCCGGGTATGTAGGGTTCCCAAAAGCCGTTCAGGCAATGGGAATCGCCGGAGAGATTTTCAAGCAGAATGAGTAGATTGTGTGAGTGCCGGAAGCCTGCCTGATTTTTAAACAAGATCACCCCCTGGCGGCTACTTGTATCGTTGCGCTTTTGGAATGAATGACTTCTAGTACGATTACCGAGAAGGCTGGATGTGTAGGGACGCGAATTTGTCGCATCCCTACACATTTTTTTCGTTAATCGTATGGGTGTCCTTCATCCGCCGCGCTCCAAATGCATGCGTACACAGCGTGCTGATGATTTTTGGGACGAAAGAATAGCTGGCTTCTTACCTGGAGAAAAGCCGCCAAAGATGCAATATGGGCGGCTGATACTTTCTCTATGGTTTTTCCTTATTTAGTTTAAAGAAGTGTCACTTTCTATAGAGCATCACATGACGCCCATGTTGTTCGACTAAAGTACTTGTTAGTTGAAGCGGATAATGACTATACTACTTATTAGATAAAGGAAAAAAGTGTTCAGTCATTAAAATCCATACATTAAATTCCTCATTTTGTTCTTGTAAATACCACCCTGATTTATCGTAATAATCATTTAAATAAGAATCAGTCGGACATAGTGAAATGATAGGTAAATCATTTATCGTTTTTAACATCTTTATTAATAACCCTTGACCGCGATACATTTCACTAATTGCAAATTGATATAAAGATATTTTGTTTTGTGTTTTTTTTCGGTAAAACCGAAAAGCACCTACTACTTGACCTTCTACCGTTGCCACTATCATTTGCTTTCTTCTTATAGATGCTTTAATTCCAAGAGGACATAAAAACTCTTCAGAATAAACCGCACTGTTATTGCTGTCTAAATTTCCTTTGAAGAACGACACAACTTCAGGTATATGAGTTGGATTTGCTAAGGTTATCTGCATATTTCTCCCCTCTTAACGCTTTTTAAGACAAAAGAGATTTATATATTTCTCCTATAATACCTTCGAGTTGATGAACACCCAATTCTGCATTCGTCATTATGACTGCACCTTTCTCTAAATAGGGAAACGACACCATCATACATTGAAAACCTACTCCCCAACAAAGTGATGTAATTTCTAGTTCATTTTCAGAGCCTTCAAGAAACACACCTAATCCAGTCCAACTTTTACCTCTTTGTGGGGTTATCATTTCTTTTGCTAAACTTTCCGAAATGCCAACCTTGCTTTCTCCTTTTACAGCATTCATTAACTCAAGAACTAATTCAGCTAAATTCAAAGAAGTTGTCCATAATCCTGAAGCCGCTGGGTAAGGATATATAGGATATTTTTCATCTACTAATTCACCTTTTTTGTTGTGACCGCAAGAAAAATTTTGTCCATCTACTTCCAACATCGTTGTAATGAATTGGCTATTTGTCATTCCTAAGGGTTCAAATATATGCTCATTCATAACTTGATGAAACGGTCTCTCAGTAACATCCTCTATCAGTTGCTGAATGATACAAAAACCTGCATCCGAATAATGGAATTCACTTTCTGGTTCACACTTAACATCAATTGGATACTTACAATAAGGAGTTTGCCCCTCTACTAATTCAACCATTGATGGAAGCCCTATTTTCGAATTCAGTTCAGGAAAACTACCTTCGGGGTCTTTAATTCCAGATTGATGACTTAGTAAGTTCCTCAATGTCACTTTTTTATTTTTGGTAAAATCATTTTCTGATACTTTCCACGATACAAGGCTTTCATTCACATCATCATCTAAATCAAGAAGTCCTTCCTCTACTAACTTCATAGCAAGCATTCCTGTTGAGAACTTGCTAATTGAACACGCACTAAATATAGAATCTTCATTTGCTTTTCTATTGCTTTCCACTTCTAATAAGCCGTAATTTTCTGTTCCACTAATTTCACTGCCCTCAAGCAATGTGATACTTAAACCTTGTACTTTATAATGTTTCATTCGTTCTACAATGTTAATGTTCTTTAGTTTCACAATTATCCCCCTCATCAGTGTTATTAGATTAATAATAACACGAATATACGTTCCTTTTATCTATATTTAAAATAAATTCACCTTAAACTAACCTGTATCGTTAGTTAAATAAGCAAATATGCTTTACTCCTTCTTGAAGTAAAGCACCCTTTAATTGAATATAGTCGTAAATTACGTTGATCTGCTGTTATATCTTTTTATTACAGTTGCTAAAATGGCAATTAAAAAAGCAATAACACTATTTATTAGCAAATAGTAGCCTACTTGAAATCCGTAAAATATCGCAAAAGCATCACGAATAACCAAAAGTGCTAATACACCACCGATTGCCCCAAATAAAACTGCTGACAATAATATTGTAAAAGCCGCAAAGTATAGATTTTTCTTTTTCTTGTAGGATATAAATCCAATAACATTTGCAACAACGATAAAAAAGCCCATAAGTATTAAGAAAAAATCATTCATGTAATTCCCCCCTTTTAAAAACATATTTTACCGTTAAAACCAAGAACCTTCTTGAACTATTCTGCACCGTTTGTTCAACTAAAGCAGCTCGTTAGTTTAATGAAAATTTGTTATTCCTAGTATTACTTTTTCACTTCTTCATTTGCGAAATTCGTCTAAAATCTTTGCTTATACTTGATTGTTTTAGTCTTTTTGACTTTAGAAGATTTTTTAAATCAGAGATATTATCGTATGAAATTTGCACATAAAAGTAGTTTATATACTCAAGAATAGCAAAAACATAAATAAAACCTGCGATAACCAATCCACCTAAAGGTAATGAAGGATACCATTTAAAAAAGTCTAAAACGAACATAGCAAGTGAAACGATAATCAAACCTATATTTATTTTCTTTAAACTCTTTAATTTTCGAACGACATGAACAGGAGTCCTAGATGTATTTTCTCTTTTTAATCGTTTACGTTTTGTATACCAGTAAACAGTCCCTTGTAGTAACAGAAACTCCAAAAGAAAAAAAGATACCCAAAAAGAATAAAGTGAGTACAACCGTAATCCTGGATAAGTTATATTGTATAGATAACTAATAAGAGCAAACATAACTATCGCAGATGACTCACCTGTATATAAATAGGAAAGCCGCTTTTCTAACTTAGCTCTCATTCTCCTCACCTTTCTACAAATATTAAATTTTCCAGAATCACACCATTTCATCCCGTTTTAACCATTCGAATAATAACAATATTATACAATATATCGAAAAACCTTATTTAACTAACCCCAGTTAGTTTATGTAAAATCCTTCACAATCTCCCTTAAAAATAATTGAGGTAACTTCCAATCAGACACCCAACCCCAATCAATAAATAAATTACTTTTGTAAACCAATATGGTAATTTATCTGTCCAATTCGCTATAAATCCAAGAATGATGGAATCGCTTGAACCAAAACCTTCTTCTTTATGAATATTTTTATTGTGTCTAACCCCAAAAGTAATAAATCCTATACCGAAAATTAACAATAAAATGCTTTCCATTTAAAATTCCTTTCTACGTTTAAAACCAAGCTACGGTTTTTAAACTCATGAGTCGTTTCTTCGACTAATCTGTCCTGTTAGTTCAATAAGAAAAGAGCTCCATAAGAAGCCCCTGTTGTTGAATTAAAGCACCAGTTAGTTGAATAAGAAAGAGACGCTTATTAAACAATCGGGCCCGATTGCGGTATAAAGTTGATATCCGTATTTAGCCTTCTTGCTTCTTCTTTCTCTTCCCGATAATAGGAGTCAATAATCCCCACATAATAACGACTACCAAACCAAGAATTCTAACCCACAATGGCTTAGTATCAACGAATACAGAGTAGCCAAAATAAACCACCAAAAGTATCCAAAAAATGAATAACCAAGCTTTTCTGTTCATGAGAAACACCACTTTTCTATTTAAAAATTTGCAGTTGATTATTATCGAGTTACCGCAATCTGGCCCGATTGTTGAACACAAGTTAAACAAAGCTATTGAACTAACCTGCCCCGTTAGTTCAATAAGAAAAGAGCTCCCTATTAAGCCCCTGTCGTTGAACTAAAGCACCCGTTAGTTGAATAAGAAGAGGGACGCTTATTCCACAATCGCGCCTGTTTACGGAAATAGTTTCCATTTTTATATACTCAGACATATTTTTCTGGTATGTACAACCGCATATAAAGATAACCATCCTCCATATCGTCTGTTATTTCAAAGCCTATGTTGATCCAAAATTTTTGTGCGGTTATATTTTCTAGATTAACTGGTAAGGAAATCCTACTTGCATTGTATTCTTTCCGCAAATATTCAACACAAAGCCTAGCCGCTGCTGATCCATAGCCTCTTTTTTGAAAACGGCTATCTATCATAAAATTTATGATTTGGGGATTATTTTCGCCAATATACATTAAAACATAGCCCACCATCACATTATCGGCATAAATTGCAAAGGGCCGTGCACCATCATAAAGCACCCAAGCTTCGGCTAAAGACCACGCTACAGAGTCTACAAAGCCCTCATTGATAGCAGTTGTATGCAAGTTTAAACATTCTTCATAATTGTCCTGATTAATTGTTCTTAACTCCATCAAAAAATATCACCTTCCTAATATAGTTAAGGATGTTTAATGTAAATAATTCAACTTTTGAAAAGTGGAATTAGCAAATAAATCTTAATACAACCTGGAAATCCTAGAACTTAATGCACCAATTGATTTTGAATCAGTTCTCCTGGATAATAGTCATTCATATAGTCGCATTGCACCACTTTATTATTATAGCTCTATGCCACATAATGGCTCGATTGTGGAACAAGCTAAAAAATTTCTTATTGAACTAACCCCGTTAGTTCAATAAGAAAAGAGCTCCCTAAGAAGCCCCTGTCGTTGAACTAAAGCACCCGTTAGTTGAATAACAAAACTCCCAATTTGAATCAATAATCAATTGAATTGGCTACATATAACAAGGTTTCAGGAGTATTTTTATCTGATACTCGTTTATCGACACTTAGCATATATTACCAATTCTTAAGGTGATTATGTGGATAGCAACTTCTGATAACTGATGATATGTAAACTATTTGCGGCTTTTTTATTCTTAGATAAATGTTTAGGAGAGCCGGTTATACTGCTCAATATCTCGGACTACATTTTGCACTGACCGTTGCCAAAATTCTGGTTGAGAAAGATCGATTTGGAAATGTTTTTTTACCAGCTGTTCCAGTGGCAGTCTTCCCGTTTCACTCAAGAAGCCCTTAAATTTCCGCTTGAAATGTTCATCTTCTTTCGCTTGTTCTAAAAGACCGATACTAAATAAAAACCCGAACGAATAGGGATAATTGTAAAAAGGAATCGTTGCCTGGTAGAATTGCACGTATTTCATCCATACATAAGGCTCATATTCACGTAAACTGCTTCCATACGCTTTTTCCTGACATCTAAGTGAAAGTTCTTCTATCTGTCGAACATTCAAAGGGCTTTCTTTTCGATATTGATAAAACTCATTTTCAAATAAGTAGGCTCCTCTGATCGACATCAGGTAATTCAGGCTGCGTTCAATCTTCGGTCCCAGAATCGCTTTTTTGACCGAGGCTTCATTTGCCTTTTGAAGCATATGATTAGTGAAAACTGTCTCAAAAAAGATGGAAGATGTTTCCGCCATTGTCATTTCCAACAGATCATCTGTGAACTGCAGCGAAGGGGTATCGTGCATCTGTTTAAAGTGCCATGCATGACCCAATTCATGTGCAAGCCTTCTGGCACTATCTAAGTTGTTGTCATAACTTAATGAAATCCGTGATTCCCCTTCCTGAATAAAAGGTGCACAAAATCCACCGGATGATTTTGTTTTGCGTGGCTCTGCATCTACCCATCCTTTTGTAAGAGCTTCTTTCACGAACTCGCTCATATTGCTGTCAATAGTAGCAAGTGAATTGATGATTTCATAAGCAGCCTGTGAGAACGTGATCGGAAAAGAAACATTTTGAGATGAAGTCATCAACTCATGCCATGACATTTTTTCAGTTCCGACTTCTTTCTTATTAAAATAACTTGAAAGCCCTTTCATATTGTCGTCTACTGCATTCCACATGGCATCGAGTGTTTGACTTGTTATGCCATTGAATTTGAGGGATTCATCAAGGTAATCTATCTTCTTGAGTTTGTTTTCATGAAGTCTAATCCCAACCATTTGGTTATAAATTGAAGCAAAGATATTCGATTGTGCTTCCAAGGTTCTATTCAGTTCAGTAAACACATGTAGCCGTTCATTCTGCTCTGGATGTACCAAAGCTTGTTCCATCGCTTCCGCAAAAGAGATTTCTTTCTTTACGTGGCCAAGACCAATTTCTACTTTTAGGTTGTTCCGGACTTGACTATAAAGGTCTTCAAGACCGCTTAGCGTTTCTCGGGAAAAGTTTGAAATCATCTTTTCCTGCTTACTATTCCTTTTACGATTGTTTACTAATTCTGCAAGAAAATTCATCGGTTTGGTATTGTTTATCCACTCTGTAAGTTGTGTTTCATTCATTTCGTTGAGTCGTTCTTCCAAGTTAGTAACAATAGAATAAACTTGTGATTTTAAGGTTGAGATAATTCCGATGACAGAGGTTAATTGGGAAGGCTCAATATCTTCAGTGGTCAAGCAGTAATAAAAAGATTCGGCTGATTCAATCTGGCTGATCAATTGCGAAAGTTTTAGGACTTCACTATCCCTTAAAACAGCTAAATTTGACTCCTTCTCGATTTCAAGTAACTTTTCCTTAACCATGCCCATCTGATTTTTAAATTTTTTTACATCTGCTTCATATTGAAGCGAACTTAAATTCCAGCGAGTGATTAAACTAGATGTCTCCATATCCCTTCCACCCCATGTCTATATTATAAGAAAACTATTGCCTCATCAGATTACCATAAAATCCCGAAAAATATTAATTAACTATTGACAATTTTAGCACTCTATTCCCTATGTATGAATAAAACAAATTACATTTCAAAAACTTTGGAGTATATAGAAAGAAAACTAATTAAAGACCGTTCGTAAAAATGGATAACGACTTTACGAGCATCTCCTTATTTCCAGATACCTTTATGAACTGTGTTTCCATTCAAAATTAAACAACTTTATTATTTGTTGACACTAAATATGGTATAAATCTCAATTAATAGTATCACTGTTCTTATTCAACTAAATGCGGCGTTAGTTCAATAAGAAAAAGCTACCCCTAAAGGCAGCCTCTTGTTAAACTAAAGCACCCGTTAGTTTAAGTGCAATCATTCACATACTAAAGGGATTGTTAGGCGAATTGTTGAATTAACCTTAGCATTGATTCCAGTCTCTTTTTAACAAAGAAAAAGAATAGTGGTCATAATACTTTCCTCTAAACAAATGCTTATCTCTGTAAATCCCTTCATTCTTAAATCCTAGCTTTTCTAATAATTTTATAGAATTGATATTTTCCAAAGCTACAAATGCGTTAATTCTATTCAGTGCCATATTATTAAAGCCACTTTCGATAGCTACTTTCAATCCCTCTTTCATATATCCCTGTCCCCAATATTCGTGCCATAAATCATAGCCTATCTCCGCCGTTCTATTCCAAGAATCATATCCACACGTTCCAATTTGTTGCTGATTATTTTTTTCGACTAATATCCACCGATTAAATCCTTTTTCTTCAGGATTTGAATTCCATTCAACAAACTCTGTAGCTTCATTTCTAGTAGTAAACAATTCCTCATCATATAAAAATTTACATACTTTTTCGTTGCTGAAGAGTCGATAAATAAAGTCAATATCCTCATTTCCCACATTCCGCAAAATCAATCTGTCAGTTTCTAAATTAGGGAATTTACTATGTACAGTCACTTTAAGCACTCCTTATAATAACTAAATTTGAAACATTTATTATTAGATGAACAACGTTAAATCTTTACGTCTTTACTATTTGGACAGTCTTTAAAATATGCCTTCTTATTCAACTAACCTGCCTCGTTAGTAAAAACACTCCTTATGTCTATAATTCTATAAATTCGGCAATAATCCTTTTAACATTACTACTTTTGGAGGAATAGAATTGTTACTATCAAAAGCATGGTCTTCGTTTGAAGCTGATAAACAAATACAGGATTTTTCACCACAAACGCTGAAGGCCTATCAGTTACAGTCTAGGCTACTAATCGGTTATTTTAAGGATGTAGAGATGGAATCGCTGGATACAAATCAACTGAAGGAATACCATGCTGTATCGGTCAAGCATTTGAAACCAGCCAGTCTTGCACATCGCATCCGCTTTATAGAATCTTTTTTTCATTGTTCTCATGAAGAAGGCTACCTGAGTAAGAATCCAACTTCCAAGATTAAAGAGGCCAAAGTAGGTAAGCGGATACCCAAGTATTTAACCGAACGGGAGATTGAACACCTTCGTGAATCCTGTCATACCCCAATAGAAAAAGCGATTTTTGAATTCATGTTTTCTACCGGTTGTCGAATTGGAGAAATAGTTGCGTTAGAAAAGAACAATATTAATTGGACCAATCAATCCGCGTTCGTTAGAGGAAAAGGTTATAAGGTGAGGGGATTTTATTTTAATATACGATGCGACATATGGCTTAAACAGTATATTGAAAGCCGTAATGACAATAATCCTGCCATCCTTGTGACAGTCAGGCAGCCACATAAAATAAGTGTTGCCCAAATGCGATACATCATCAAGCGGATCTCCAATCGTGCTGAAATTATTAAAGAGATTCATCCACACCAACTAAGACACAGCTATGCCACTCATTTGTTGCCTAATGGAGCTCCACTTGAAGTCATACAAAATCTTATGGGGCATGAGAAAAGTGAAACCACAAGGATATACGCTCATTTAAACGGAAGGATAAGGAAAGAGTATTATCAGAAGTACTTTTAAATGTAAAAGGAGCAACGTCTTAAAAGACCTTGCTCTACTTGACTAAAGCACCCCGTTAGTCAAATAATCCCTGCTCTTTCCATTGGTCTAAAATTTTCCGACTCAAGTCTGTTTAACCAGTTATGCACTAACGCGTTAAATACATCGGTTTGTTCGATTTGTAGGTTGTGACCAGCCATGTCAAGCACTACAAAAGTTGCCCTTGGGTAATCTTCAATTAGTCGCCACGCATCGTGGTAACCGACTACATTGTCCTGACGTCCTGTGATAATTAGCGTGGGAGACTCAAGTTTAGATGAAATATCGAAGGTAAAGCCATATCCATTTTGACGAATGTGGTTTACGAATTCATAATTTGTTTGTTTAGAAGGAAGTAAAATTTCATTTCGAAACCTCTCCCATTCAGTTTGACCTTGCACTACCCCCATGGAGCAAAAACCTTCAGCATCCTCTGGTGACAAATGTGAGATCAAGTTGCTGTCTCTTTTTAGAACGGTCTGCTGTGGTACTACCCTTTCATCGAATTCAGGTATAGTCAAGGGTGCCATCAACAGTAATCCACGTACTGTGTCCTGCCGTGAACGGACTATCCCCCTGGCAATGTAGCCACCATAGGAATTACCACAAATAACAAACGGTTGACCTGGGATTATCTCGTCCAAAAGCCGTAATATCGCTTCTAAAATATCATCAGAGTTCTGAATAGATGGTTGCGATTCGGAATGCCCCATACCTGGTAAATCTATGTATATTCTCTTCCAACCACTTCGTTTCTCGAATAACGGTTCCATTGCATGTAACATCACTTGATGGTCAAGCGTCCAACCGTGCAACATAACGATGGGATATCCTTCTCCAATTACTTTATGGTAAATCGACATGTATTTGTTTCCCCCTTCCCAGTAATAAACCAGATGTATGAACATTTAATCCTCTCATACATCTATTTGAATTTCAATAAATTTCCTTATCCAACTAAACTGCCCCGTTAGTTGAACAAGAAATTGGATTCGCTAAATGAAATCAATCTTGTATACGCCATGCACACGAGGTTGACATAACACCCATTCACGGAAGTAGTTAACTTCATTATGCAATAAGAAAAAGCCACCCTGTAAAGGCAGCCGATTGTTCAACTAAAGCACCCGTTAGTTCAAGAAGAAGTTACAATTTAATTGTTTTTTCGCTTCTTTTACGATGGTTGAAATTAAAGATTCTATTGTAATTCCCTCTATATTATCGCCATATCGATAGTCGTCTATCATTTCACTAATCTCATACCATACATTTAATTCTTCGCTAACAAATTCTTCACGAACTACCTGATAAATTTCATATGCATAGTTAATTGCATTAGATTCATTATCTATTATTTGTTTTAGCAAATACCAGAAGTAATACTTAGAACACTCATCCTGCGAGGGTTCTTCTATACCTAATTCTCTCACTGCCCTATGAAAATAATCTTCTACCTCAAAAGTATTTAGAGTTTCACTTAGGGAAGAAAGTATATTTAGGGATGCAGACGTATCACTATTTTCTAACATTTTGATAGCCCAATTAACATAATCGACTGGTTCTACTTTCTTTTTGAATATTTTATAATACAACATTTTAGTTTCCATCACTTACTCCTTTTATTTTACTCTTCTTGTTCAACTAACCTGCTTCGTTAGTTCAACAAGTAAGAAGAGCTGACTAAGCAACCACATGATCTTTCACTAAAGCACCGGTTAGTTTAATAAAATTTTAAATGAAACATAAAAGGTAAATCCTGATACTAAGAAAAGAGTAATGGCAGTTGCCTTTCGTTTTTCACGAAATTCAGTAATTCCAGTAACTAAAAGCATTAACCCTATGAAAAACAATACATAAGGAATTATTCCTCCAAATATACCAGTTATCAAAGCATAACTTGATAAAGCAACAACAATAATGGCTAAAATAAGTCTAAGTATTTTCAACGTTATATCCTCCAAAAATAAAATTAACTCCATTACCAATTCCTAATTAATAATATCATTAACTATATATATATTGGGTTGAACTGGATATTTCTTATTGAGCTAACCGACCGCATTAGTTTACGTACATGCCTTCACAAACTCATTCGAATTTCAACATAAATATCCAGTTAAGGTGAAACTTATTTTATTAGATGCAGGGTGCTGACATAATAGCGTTTTACACTATATCAACCTTTTCCTTTAACATAGCCATTTATTATAAAGAACTGTCACTTTCTATAGAGCATCAAATCATTGTACAAAGTACAAAAGTGCCCGAAATTGTATCTTCGGGCACTTACAATTTTTATAGAAAGTCATCTATTTTTTCTTTCAAAGCAACGCCATTTTTCACTTGAACGTTGTAGGAATGCGACAGGCATCTGAAAACGAGTATTGCCTATCCAATCTTCCTAATAGGTAAAATGATCCATATCATAAAAAAGTAGAAGCGTCAAAAATATATCCATAAGTGGAATAGCCTGTAATGATTAGGAGCCTATAGTTCATTGTATTTGTTATTCTCTATCTCTAGCATAAATCATTGATATCCATTCTTTAGTCTCTTATCATTAAGGTAGTATTGTAGTAATGAGATGAATTACTAGCCGAATATATTTTCCATATTAAAGGATTTCATTGAAGCTACTCCAGTGCTAAGGAATGGCTTCAACTCCCCCCTGTAAGGCGTCTTCGCTTTAATGATTTGTTCAACACATATAGTAACTATACTTCAGGAGGTATTTGACAAATGAAATCACGTATGTTTACTGCGAAACCATTGGCCGTCGTTTTCGGAGCAATGTTAATGGTAGTTCTTTCACTTACTTTTTCTAGTACGGTGAATGCTCACGGTTATGTAAGTCAACCAGAAAGTCGTGGCTTGTTATGCAAAACGGGTGCTAACATTGATTGTGGTGGCGTTCAGTATGAACCACAGAGTTTAGAAGCCCCTGGTAACTTCCCCATCGGCGGTCCGGCTGATGGACATATTGCAGGCGCTAACATATTTCCAAAGCTTGACGAACAATCAAAATACAGATGGACAAAAGTACCAATGAAGAGCGGTGCCAATACTTTTGAATGGTCACTTACAGCTGCACATGCAACAACTAAATGGGATTACTATATTACGAAGAAAGATTGGAATCCCGATCAGCCTTTAAAGCGAGCTGACCTTGAACCATTCTGTACAATTAATGACGGTGGCAAGAACCCAGCATTCAGCGTAAAGCATAATTGTAATGTACCAGATCGTTCCGGATATCAAGTCATTCTTGCGGTCTGGAGCATCGCGGATACACCAAATGCATTTTACAATGTAATCGATGCAAACTTTGATGGGACAACTGTTCCGCCTATTGATCCAGGTCCAGTCGATCCTGATCCTACCCCTAATCCTAATCCCGAAACTGACACTTGGAGCAGCACACAAGTTTACGTGGGTGGTAATGAAGTTACGTATAACGGATCTGTATACAAAGCTAAATGGTGGACGCAAGGTGAAAAACCAGGTGATTCGGCTGTTTGGGAACTTGTTACGGACAACGGCAACGTAACACCGGAACCTTCAGCAAATGAATGGAACACTAGTAAAGTCTACTTAGGTGGACATAAAGTCGAGTACAACGGGAACCATTACCAAGCGAAGTGGTGGACACAAGGCGAAAAGCCTGGCAGTTCAGCGGTCTGGGAACTGGTTAAATCTAACGGTAGCGTGGTACCCGATGACTCGACGAATGAATGGAGTGCGAGCAAAGTCTACTTAAGTGGAGATAGAGTGAAGTACACCAGTGTTCTTTACCAAGCGAACTGGTGGACACAAGGAAATAGTCCAGATTCAAGTCGTGAGTGGTCGATTGTAAACTAATTTTGCACATCTGTTAATTAACCATATATTTACATAAAACACTAGTGAGAAGGGCTCGATAACCTCCATTTTCACTGGACTATTTTCGGACCGCTTTCGGCTAACGATTCATGACAGATTTACTGAGGGTCCTTGTGTGGCTAGTTGCCTGTCGCGTTCCTCCAATGCTCAAGTGAAAAATGCGGTTGTTTTGGAAGAAAAGAATAGATGACATACTATGGAGAGTGTAAGTGCCCGAAGATGGAATTTCGGGCACTCTTGCACGTTGTACAATGCGTTCCTTAGTTACTTTTAGTAAAGATTATGCATCTAATCCTGTGACACCCTATAGAAAGTGACACTTTCTTAAAAGTAAATATGAAAAAACCATGGAGAAAGCATCAGCCGCCAAAATTGCATCTTTGGCGGCTTTTCTCCAGGTAAGAAGCCAGCTATTCTTTCGTCCCAAAAAGCTTAGCACTCTGTGTACTTATGCATTTGGAGCGCGAAGGATGAAGGACAACCATACGTGCGACAAAGTCGCATCCCTACACATTCAGACATCACGGTAATCGTACTAGAAGTCATTCAATCCAAGCGATCCCAAAGCGCAACTATACAAGTGCGGCCGGGAGGGATTACGTTGTTTACTGGTTATTTTTAGTTAATCAACAGACGTGCTAGTTTTGTTTTTCTTACCTATGCGCCATTGAATGATCCATTCAATGGCGCATAGGTATTTTTCATGTTCAATTGGTAAGGGATGATTTCACGTTTGTTGATCAACCATTTTATTACATCGGTAACTTGTCGTAAAATCGGGAGAAACCCATTTTCACTTGTACCTTTTCGGCTCGCTCGGAACATAATGGTCACGACGACTTTACCGGTTGGGAAATCCTGTTGCAACCATCTGCCTGCCACGTACCTTCAGTGCTGAAGTGAAAAATGCAAATATAGTAGGTAGTTACTTACATAACAAATTCCCGTCTAATAAACAAATAATTTTAGTGATTCGCCATATATAAGCACCTAAAATCAATTCATTATTTAAGAATGAATAATGAACTTCCACAAGTGAATGTTGCTTTTTGGGATTTTTCGGTGTCACTTACATAACGATTGACCTATCGCAGTCAACGACCTATCCAATGGTTTACAAACATATAGAACACTTGTTACTTTCGGAACATTCGAAAATAGTCTTGCTTTCTTATTATTCATTAGTGTATAGTTTATTCAGATATTGATATTCCATTCAAAAGTATTATATAGAAGGAGGATTTATGGCGAAATTCCATTTAACACCTAACTCTGTACAAGAAATAATCGATACGTATGATGAGGATGTCATTGTTACAAATCGGGAAGGAATTATTATTAAGGCTACACGGATAAGCGGTCAGTATTACGGCATGCAGCCTGAAGAGCTCATTGGAAAATCCGTCTATGATTTGCAATCTGCGGATATCTTTTCTCCCGCTATCACGCCAATGGTTCTTGAACAAAAAAAGAAAGTGATTCTAATACAACAAACGCCTTCAGGAGCAAAAGTACTTATTACTGGGATACCTTTTTTCAATGAACACGGAGAAATTGAATATGTTATTAGCTATTCCTATAACGTTTCGGAATTGCTTGTCATCCAGGAGTATATGAAAGACTTGGAGTTCGAAATGTCAAAAGTACAGGAAGAGCTTAGCTTATTGAGAAAACAATCTCTGACGATAGATGGGCTTGTCATTGAAAGTAAAGAGATCGTAGAAGCGTTTGAAATAGTTTATAGAGTTGCGCCGCTTGATGTTTCCGTAGTGCTAGAAGGCGAACGCGGAACCGGTAAAACGACTATGGCAAAAGTGATACATACGAATAGTTCACGTAAAAATGGTCCATTCATCGAGTTCGACTGTGCAACGATTCCGATTTCAATGTTTGAAAAAGAACTATTTGGCGAAATAACAGGCACTACACAGGATTCAACTATATCTCCTGGTAGCTTATCAATCGCGGGTGGCGGAACGCTCTATTTGAAAAAAATTGATAGATTGCCTATCCATTTGCAAAATAAACTATTAAAAACTTTAAAAGATGGTAGTTTTAAGCCTGTTGGTAGTGAAAAGTCCTACCCACTTGACGTCCGCTTAATTTCTTCTACTGAAACGGATTTGTATGAAGCATCGCAAAGCAACGATTTTATTGAAGAATTATATTTCCTATTAACTATTATCCCTATCCATTTAGAGCCTATACGAATGAGAAAAGAGGATTTGTGCTCCCTCATTTCGAATCATCTCCATCATTTTTCAAAAAAATACAAAACAACTAAACTACTCTCTGACAGCGCTTTCAAACTATTGTTAAAAGTGGAATGGAAAGGTAATATTCATGAACTTCGTAACGTTATGGAACGGATTGTCGTTCAAAGTACACAAAGTACGATTGGCATTGATGATCTACCACCGGAATACCGGTTGCAGGGTGATGATGGACTGACAGATTTCGATTTAGATGGACAAACGCTACCGAGTATATTGGAGCATGTAGAAATGAAAGTATTGGAAAGTGCACGTCATCGATATAAAACAACAACTGCAATGGCAAGAATTCTTGGCATAAGCCAACCTTCCGTCGTGAGGAAGTTAAAGAAATATACTTCTCCAGATGATTGAACAGCGAACAAGACATCGCTTAGAACGCTATTTAATCATGGCAGAGACATAAAAATTATTCATAGTAGATATAGAAGACTAGGAGGATTTATAATGCAAAATGAAATTAGTAAAAAGCAAGATTGGACACATATGGTGGATTCTATCGGAAACTTTCTAGCACCTAGTATGGCGAAAGATCATCCGAATTTGCCTGTTGTAAAAGCTGAAGGTTGTTATTACTACGGGGCGGACGGCAAAAGATATTTAGACTTCACTTCGGGTATCGCGGTTGAAAACGTTGGCCATCGTCATCCTAAAGTGGTGCAGGCAATAAAAGACAGTGCAGATCATCTTATTCACGGTCCCTCAGGTGTCATCATCTATGAATCCATTTTGAGGTTGGCAGCTGAGCTACAGAAAATCCTCCCACCGAAACTGGATAATTTCTTCTTCGCGAACAGTGGAACAGAGGCAATTGAAGGTGCGTTGAAACTCGCTAAATATGTAACGAAGAGACCGTATATCGTCTCATTCACAGGTTGCTTCCACGGCAGATCGATTGGAGCACTTAGTGTCACAACATCTAAAAGTAAATATAGAAAGCATCTACAGCCCTCTTGGCTAACTTATCAACTCCCTTACGCTCTACCAGAATACTTGCCGACGGATGCTGATCCAGATGTTTATTTTGCTGAAAAGCTTGAACGTGATGCAGAGCTACTATTTAACCATCAAGTGGATCCGGAAGAGGTTGCATGTATGATCATTGAGCCGATTATGGGAGAGGGAGGCTATATCATACCACCCGCATCTTGGCTTAAAAAAATCAGAGAAATTTGTGACCGACATGGCATCCTTCTCATATTTGATGAAGTACAAACCGGTTTCGGACGTACTGGTAATTGGTTTGCGGCTCAAACATTCGATGTAAAACCGGATATCATGGCGATTGCGAAAGGAATTGCTGCAGGACTTCCTCTTAGCGCAACTGTTGCTTCCAAAGAACTGATGGAACAATGGCCACTCGGTTCCCACGGGACAACATTTGGTGGAAACCCAATTGCCTGTTCCGCCGCTCTTGCTTCATTGGAAGTAATACAGGAGGAAAAGCTACTTGAAAACACGCAAGAGATGGGCGCATATGCGTTGGCCCGACTGCTGGAAATGAAAGAGCAATTCCCTATCATTCGGGATGTCAGAGGTGTGGGACTGATGATTGGCATCGAACTGGGGGATCCGCAAACTGGAAAACCTTCTGGTCAGACCGTCATGGAAGTACTTGATTATAGTCTTGAAAATGGAGTGCTCTTTTATTTATGTGGAAATTCAGGGGAAGTCATTCGAATGATTCCACCGCTTACAATTAATAAAGAGCAGATTGATGTTGGACTCGCTGTGTTAATAGCAGCTCTTGAAACCTACTCAAACTAAAATGGGGGAAATGGAATGTCAGTTGTTTACAAAAGGGATACTGTTAAATCGAACAACAATGCTTGGAAATTCTTAGTACCATCTATAATTGGTGTTCTTCTATTTCTAACGCCCGTAAAAGTGAACGGCGAGATTACAATAGGTGTGGGTGTCTTGGCATCTGCTCTATTAAAGACATTTGGAGACTGGATTCCGCAATTTATTTTGTTTTTGTTAGGGGTCTCAGTTCTATTGACTGTAGTGACCATTACGCTAAAACCCGGATTTATAATGAAAAACCAGTTCCTGAAGGGTGTATTCCATGTAGGCGCATTCGGAATTATCATGCGCTTCATAGGGCTTGCCGTCGGGATTATGGCATACTTTGAAATCGGTCCTGAATTCATCTCATCACGGAATACAGGAGGAGTTGTACTTTACGACCTGGCTCCTGTCCTGCTAACATGGTTTCTATTTGCGGGAATCCTTCTTCCACTTCTAGTCGAATTCGGATTAATGGAATTTGTCGGATCCTTAGTTGAAAAAGTGATGCGCCCCCTCTTTACATTGCCGGGACGCTCTTCTATTGACACTATGGCTTCTTGGATGGGTGCGGGAACCGTCGGTGTTCTTGTAACAATGAAACAATATGACGAGGGCTATTACACAAAACGTGAAGCCGCAGTCATTGCGACAACATTTTCAATTGCTTCTGTTGCGTTTTCACTTGTAATTGCAAACGTAGTCGGATTGGGGCACTTATTTATAGAATTTTACCTTACTATATCGTTTGCAAGTGTGATTGCAGCATTAATCATGCCACGGATTCCTCCATTATCGCGTAAACCTGATACCTATCACGAACCGATTGGTCAAAGAATTGATGAATCCCAGCCAGAAGGCGTTTCAAAACTTCAATGGGGCTGGATAAAAGCATTAGAAAAAGCGAACACCGCTAAAAGTCCAAAAAAATTGGTTCAAGATGGTGTAGAAACGGTACTGGATATTTGGCTTGGCCTCATTCCACTTGTTATGAGCTTGGGAGCAATCGCCCTTATAGTGGCTGAATATACACCTATATTCAACATTATTTCATATCCAATAGTGCCAATATTGGAACTCATGCAACTACCTGAAGCTGCAAAAGCTGCCCCAACAATGCTTGTCGGTTTCGCAGATATGTTTTTACCTGCAGTCATCGCAAGTGGCATTGAGGCTGAAATTACGAGATTCGTAGTCGCCGCCCTTTCACTGACGCAACTTGTCTATATGTCAGAAATCGGGATTTTGATTTTGCGCTCAAATATTCCGGTCACTTTCCTTGAACTGTTCATTATCTTTATCCAGCGTACAATTATTACGCTTCCTATCATTGTACTTATCGCTCATTTCTTTGTATTTTAACACGTCTGTTGATGAACGATTTATTCGCATAAAGGGCTTGAAAACCTCCATTTTCACCGGACTATTTTCGTGGCCGCTTTCGGCTAACGATTCATGACAGCTTTAAGGAGGAATTGCAATTCATTCCTCCCCAGAGATGTCCCTGTGTGGCTAGAAGTGACTCCGTCACTTCTAGCCACACTTTTTCATTAATCCTGTTATGAGTAGTTGCCTGTCGGGTTCCTACACTGTTCAAGTGAAAAACACAGTTTTTTTGAAAGAAAAGAATAGATGCCTGTCTCTGGAGAGTGTAAGTGCCTCTTGAGTAGTTTCGCACACAGTTACTCGTTTCCAATTTATTTCATACGTAATAGTATTTTTGTAAATGCTGTGAAATCACTTAGGTGATTATCTAAAATGGCCTGCAAAATATCGAGCTGGATGGCTTGATAATCATGCACGGCAATATTTCGAAACCCGACCATATTCATCAATGTTTTTGCTAATGATGCGCCAATGATTCCATCTTCCTCTAATAAGCGAAAAGCCTCTCGACTGGCTTTAGGCAAGCCTAATTTTTTCTCACTGACGAGATGCATCGCTAAATCAATACTTGCCTCACAAGCACGCTGAATGTTTAAAATGATACTATCCTGTTTAGTGAATTCTTTCAAATTGCTTGGATCCTGATTATAAACTTCATTGATTCTCTTCACACAACGCTCAATTGTCATCACTTTATTTAAGATTACTTCATTATTCACCAAAAATACTCCCTCTTTCTTCAATTCCTTGAAGGATTTCAATCCGTTGTTCATTCAATGTCACATACATAGAGTATGCCTTCATTCGCTGTTTAATATATTCATTTTCATCGGCACAATCCATAAGGACTCCCGTAGAAAAAATTTGTACCGCAAATACTGTATCAACTTGCTTAATATCCACTAAATCCACATCAATCTGACATTTCTCAGCTAAATCTCCAGCTACTAAAAAACGCTCATAATTCGTTAAAGTGGTTTCTGAAAAGTACGCAATATCTATATCGCTGTCTTCACGTGCAAGCCCCTTAACATAAGAGCCAAATAATAGAATAAAGGATGGATCTACGTGTTCGTTCAACACTTCTATAATTGTGTTTTCCAGTTGTTTAGATAGCACTTTCCACCCTCCCATAAAAATAAATGTAGTAGTTCTTTCCATTATACAGACTACTTATGAAATTCACACGTTAGTGTCAAGTGAAAGCGCCTTCTAGTTGATTTTCCCAAGCAAATGTATGGCCTTTAGATGGTTTCTATAGTTAAAAACAATTTATTTCTATTTTTGAAAAATGGGTGTATTCTATTTCCTTCAATGTTTAACTGTCGTTTAAAATGAAATGACTAATCAAGAAATTTAATAATTTAATACTAACCAAAACTGTAATAAAAAAAATACTCAATCACTTCCTTTTCTAAGATAACTTATCCTACAAAATGGCCCGATTGAGCGACAGCTGTATTTAATTATCAAGCAAGTTAATATAAAAAATTTCTTTAAATTAACCCATCCACGCCACCCAAACAAAAAATGACCATATAGAAACCGGAAGCCCTATTAAGAAACACGTAATAACACTCACAATAAGGTATTTTTGGGGGATTTTATTGAAAATTAATAGTGAAATAGGGATAATTACATATAATCCAATACTAATGAAAGTTAAGATAGTCATGGCTGTCATTGACTTAATTGTTGGGAACTGTTCATTTAAATCATAAGCTATAACATGACCAAATATACCTAATATAGTTGCAAATATAAGACCTACGATTACAAAAGTACTATAAATCATTTTCTTCATGTCCTCAATTCCCTCTTTTATAATCGCTATTCAATAATCTTACCAGTTTGTTGAACAAGAAACTCGAATATCTCCATTCGCAAACTATCAATTCAATCGCTGAACGGGCTTGTATAGTCCATACACAGCAGGTTTATATAACGCCAGTTCACGGCAGTAGTTAACTCCATTACTCAAGAAAAACTGCCCTGTAAATAAAGGCAGCCGGTTGTTCGACTAAAGCGCCCGTTAGGTCAATAAGAGGTTTTGGTTCAATCATTGTCCAAAGTGTTTGTCCAATGCAAAGGAAGCACGCCTACGTACATACTCTTGATTATCTTTTAGGAATTCATTTAATAGTATTCTACTTGATAATTTTTCTTCACTTATTTCTCCAAGACCATAAGCAATTTGCCATTGTGCATCAGCATCTTTATAGGTTATAGCATACTTAGCTAATGATAAAAGTTGATTAGGTAATTCTATAAGTTGTTCAATTATATTCTCAACTTCGTTATCCCTTGCTAGTATATAAAGAAAATCTTTAATTAGTTCATCGTTCCATCGTTCAACTGACAGTCCTTCGATTAACGCTTTTGTAAGTTGGTAAAGTTCATCCCATTTAGGGTATTTCGTTTCCCATTCCCTATAGGATTTGTCAGCTTTGCTACTCCATTTTTTGAAGTCCGAAACTCCATTTTTGAAGGGGATTATTAGTTCCACTCCCATTGCTATACCCTCACTTTGTATTGTATTTTCCAATATTACCGATGTATGAATTCAAAACCTTGTTCAACTAACCTGCCCCGTTAGTTCAACAAGTAAGAATAACTGCCCCAGCAGCCACAAGATCTTTCACTAAAGCACCCGTTAGTTCAAGAAGAAGTTACAATTTAATTGTTTTTTCGCTTCTTTTACGATGGTTGAAATTAAAGATTCTATTGTAATTCCCTCTATATTATCGCCATATCGATAGTCGTCTATCATTTCACTAATCTCATACCATACATTTAATTCTTCGCTAACAAATTCTTCACGAACTACCTGATAAATTTCATATGCATAGTTAATTGCATTAGATTCATTATCTATTATTTGTTTTAGCAAATACCAGAAGTAATACTTAGAACACTTATCCTGCGAGGGTTCTTCTATACCTAATTCTCTCACTGCCCTATGAAAATAATCTTCTACCTCAAAAGTATTTAGAGTTTCACTTAGGGAAGAAAGTATATTTAGGGATGCAGACGTATCACTACTTTCTAACATTTTGATAGCCCAATTAACATAATCGACTGGTTCTACTTTCTTTTTGAATATTTTATAATACAACATTTTAGTTTCCATCACTTACTCCTTTTATTTTACTCTTCTTGTTCAACTAACCTGCCCCGTTAGTTCAATAAGAAAAGAGCTCCCTAAGAAGCCCCTGTTGTTGAGCTAAAGCACCCGTTAGTTTAAATGAAACTTTTCACATTTCTCGTAAAGCTTATTTGAAGGGGCAATCCTTCAGCCAATTTTCCATGGCTTTTGGGACAGCCCCTCTAATCCTTTAACTAATAGAAAACCTGTTCAATTTTGCCTCAGTACCAAGCATGACAATGTTAAGCTCATTCCATCGGCTATCTTGTCCCCTTCTGAAATAGAGACTGCGTAAAAAATTCTTGCTGTTCACGCGAGCAATCACTTGAGCGCGACTTCTCGGCAAATTGCAGCATTGCGCTAAGCCGCTAATCCAATCAGCGATTTCATGATGTAGAAGTAACTCTTTGTCAATCATCGTATCCACGATGTTGACAAACCGCTCATCATCCTCATCGCTAAAAATGTGTCTACCATTATGAAGCATGCCAGAAATAGCGACAAGAACCTCACGCAGCATTGCGACGCTGCTTTCCTCGCACTGCACCAGCTCGACAAAAACGTCCGCACCGTGAGACGCGCTGTGAGCCCAGCCTCCTACTGAAAGATAACCTCGCAGATCCTTCTCCTCTTTATAATATCGGAGCATTACATGCATTAATTGCTCAATTTCCGATTGATTGAAAAATGGATTCTGTCTGTGGCTTTGCACAATCAAAGAGATAGGCAAGGCAGAGAACGTCCTTGTGAAAACTGACTGATCATCCTCGCTGCCAATATTATAGAACAAATGGTTTTCATCAGTCAGAACAGTTAAAAGGCTACGCAACTCCTCTCCACTGAACCTATTCTCTTCCTTAATCCACATATAAAACATCGGATAAATCAGGTTATCCCGTAATTCTGGCTGAGGATCACCAATATATTGAAGTAACAAAGGTAAGAAATCTTGATGCTGCTCACCTTCGCGTAACTGAAACTGATCCTTCTCAATTCTTTGCAAATCCAGCATCGATTTGGTCCTTGTATCGCTCATTTTCCCATCTCCATCAACATTAACATAATCTCCTCTATAACAATTTCTGGCTCATCATGATGAATATAATGTCCACTTTGACTAGCAATCCTGTACTTGCTTGACTTTGACAGCCATTGGAATTCTGCTTGGAGTCTTTGCTCAATTTCCAATATTTCTTGAGATGTCCATCCCTCTTCATCATTGTCAGGCAAACCTCTTGTAATAATTGAGAGTGGGAGGTTACTTTGCTTTGAATGATCAACGATTTGCTTATAGCTTTGTATTTTATCAATATTCTCACTATTCAACATAGGATTCTCGTAATATTCCCTATTTCCTGCAATCAGATCTTCGGGTAGAACCTTTTCATAGGCAAGTTCTTTATATTCCGGTGCAGCGTCAACCAAAACCATACCGCAGATGTTCAGTGGATAAAGGCTGGCATATAATCTAGCAACCAAACCGCCAAAAGAATGTCCCACCAATATATAGGGCTTCTCCACTTCATGCGCCAGCAACAATTCGTTGAGCTCCTCAACTAGATCATAGCAAGTAGTCGGGACAGATGCGACTTGACTCCTGCCAATACCCGACCTGTTATAGGAAAAGGTTGATGTTTTTTGCGATATTCGGTCTTGGACTTTTTTCCATGTCTCATAGCTATCGCCTAACCCTGCTATGAAGATTACGCTTGGAATACAGTTACGTGAATATTTATTGAATAGTATGCGGTCATCACAGATATCAATTATCTTTTTATTTTGCATATTCACTTTTAATCACCTAGCTCAATTATAGGCTTCACACTATTAATATTTCCATAGAAATTGGATTATTATATAGTTTTGCGAACCTTTCCATTTTCCCCTTTGAAACTTCAGCTGAAACCACTCCAAAAGAAATCTTTAGAATACCAATTGATAATTTGCTTACTTCCAAGGTATTTATCGTTTTAAACATTTAACACTAGATCGCCGAAATCTACTTGATGTTCTGTACATAAAAATAGACCATCGAATGATCGTCTTGTTCTGCTAAAGCTACCAGTTAGTTTAAATTATTTTAGTTTAATACTTTATAGTAATTGCCAATGTTCCCCATTGTTTTTCTTGTTCTGGTGTATATATTTCATAGGTTCCTTCTACCATTTCTTTCATTGACCAACCTTCACAATCAAAATCTTGAAACGGAATATTTTCATACATTTCTTCAAATGTATCGTACTTTCTTAAATCTGAAACTTGTACTTTTAATGTTTCATTTTGTTCAGGAACACTTACAAATTCGATAGTATCGCCTACTTTTATTTCCCTCCTATCCTCATCGTTTAAACGAACCTCAACTGTCTTTTTTCCTTCTATAATTGCTTTAAAATATTCTCCGTATAATCCCATTTTATGTACTATGTTATTCACCCCTACTTTGTATTTCGACATCTTCAATTAACTTTCCTTCTTCAACTAAACTGCCCCGTTAGTTGAACAAGAAACTCGATTCGATCGCTGAACGACCTTGCATACGTCATGCACACGAGGTTAACATAACACCAATTCCCGGAAGTATTTAATTTCATTACTCAATAAAAAAAGCTGCCATGAACGGCAGCCGATTGTTCAACTAAAGTACCTGTTAATTGAAAATTTTTTTTATTGGAAACGTTACTTTTTTTACCTATTTAAAAACGAAATATTTGGTGTTTTATGCTTTTTATTAATTCTGGGCTTATCTGTTTCTGCCCAAGAAATAAAGTCGTCCAAAATGCTTACTTACCATGGTGAAAACGAAAATTGGGTGGGTGATTTTACAATTGGAATTTCGGAAGAGGGAATAACAAGACTAGGGAATCTAAAGTATAAAGGGGAAGATGTTGATTCTGTCGGGCAAGTTTCAGTTACGTTTGAAACAATTTTCAGTAAATCATCAAGTAAAAGTCTATTAGCAGGTTTGGATTCACCTGATTCACCTATAGGAGAAAAAGGTACTGTTTCAATTAAATCATTATCAGGGAATGGTAATCCATGGTCCAAAGTAGAAGTTGTTAAAGTGAATGCAGAATGGGATGGGAAAACCGAATCATTTAATTTATACAAATAATAAAGATTGCATGTATTGTCGACAGGTGTCATCAATTATTTCACCATATAAAAAGTTGGATTACTTTTTTGACTAAACTGCCCCGTTAGTGTAAGTGCATTTTTTTTCAAACTTGCATATATCATTTCAATTATTTCTATAAATTCAGTTTACACTCAACTACTTCATTAAGTAAGTTCTTTTACAACTAAACACACCTTTACATAAAAATCCAAAGGGGTAAAACTGTTAAGTGACAATAAAGTTCTTTCATTTTGATGCTGAAAGAATGAATTACACCGTCCGCATTTGCGGACGGTGTAAAGATAAAGTTGTTCAATTCCTTTTATAATTACTGAATAGGAACTTAAGGAAGCAACAATAAAGTCGTTTAAAAATCGTATCATTATGCAACAATCGCGCCCTATTGTTGAAGATTGTTATTAAAAAAACCGCTAACCTTTAGTTGAATTAAAACACAATATCGAAAATTATGTTCCATATCATTTATTTATCATTAATTCAAATTCTTCTACCTCATCGTTCCATTCATCGAATTTTCAAAGTTGTTTCATTTAGAGTTCATACCAAAGATTATACGTGGTAAACTGAATCTATGATGCAATTTTGAAAGTAGGTTGTTCAATGGAATTTGTCATTTTTTTTATGATTGGAATTATAGGTAATGTAGTCGGTACATTGGTCGGAGGAGGGGGACTGATTAGCTTACCCACTATGTTACTTATGGGGTTACCCGTGCATTCAGCAATCGGTGCAAACAAGGTTTCCAATACTGTCAGTTCACTCTCAAGCTTTCTTGTCATATTTAAGAGAAAAGAAGTTTCCACAAAAGAAGCATTATTAGTCCTAATGTTTTGTCTTGGAGGAGGTATTTTAGGTGGACTCATTGCTTCCTTTTTAAGCGGAAGTACCCTAACGCTTATTGCAATCATTTTATTAAGCTTTGCATTTGTAACTTCCTTCATGAATACAGGTAATTTTGATGGAACTGAACAGTTTCATGCAAGTAAAAAATCAGGAACTGCACTAATTGGTATAGGAATGTATGACGGAATGTTTGGGCCAGGAAGCAGTACACTTGCGATGTATTTATATGCAAGCCAAAAAATTGCCTATATCCGAGCAATTGGCTTAGCAAGAGTTGGGGTTTTTGCAAGTTGCTTTGGTTCTGCCATCACTTACATATCAACGGGTAAAATTTTCTGGCCACTTACCATAGCATTAATGCTTGGATCCATTGTTGGTGCACAGTTCGGAGTAAGATTAGCTCGTAAATTAAAAACGGAACATGTAAAACCACTTCTTAGATTAGTAACAGTTCTTTTAATCGTACAAATGATTATAGATTACTTTAACTTTTAAAAGTATCTTTTTTGAGGATTCTAATTGAACTACAATTCTAACCAGACAAATAAGACGTCCATCACACTTTTGGATCGACGCCTCCTCCTTGATTTAAGATAATATTTATTGGGGTTCTAATAAAAATATTAAAATTCTATTCAACTTGTTATTCAACTCTCCTGCCCCGTTAGTAAAAAAGGCTTTACTCCTTCTTGAAGTAAAGCACCCCGTTAGTTGAATAAGAGAGATGTACTAAAGACTTTTTAATATAATGCTAATAATTGCTATTATAGAAAATACAAGACAGTATAATGACAATTTTTTAGCTTTCTGATTATATTCCTCTTTAAGTACTTTTCTTGTTTTCATTTCTTTATTGAAGTACATATACACCTTGATGGCTTCATACAAGCCCAAAACAGAAAAAATAATAAACAACAAAAAATTAATTAGTTTTAATATAGTTATTAACCCCATTGTGATATCTCCTTAATCCGTCAATAACTTCATAATAATTATAAATTATTATTGGGAAATTCGTATATATTTCTTCAACTAAACTGCCTCGTTAGTTCAATAAGAAAAGCATTAGAGTTGTTCAACTAAAGCCAACCGTTAGTTGAATAACATTAAATTTTTTTTAAAACTCAATGGGTGTGAGAAATGCACAAACAAACATTGAGCTTGGAATAGCTATTACTAATAATAATGTTTTTTTTACATTGGATATTTCGTTAAATCTCATATAAGTATCAATAATAAGTAATCCAATTACTAATTTAATTATGTTTATCAAAACCATTCTTGAAATATCCATAATATCTAAAGTATTGAATGACTTTTGAAAATATTCACTAGAAAAAATAGTCGTCATCCCGAATATAGCTATCATTACAAAGAAATACATAAAAATTTTCATATAGGTTTTCATACAATCTCCCACTCTTAATAAAACTTAGAAATAAAACATACGTCATCCCATTTTAATCTTTATTATATCGAATACGCTATATAAAAATATTTCCTTATCCTTATTCAACTAACCTGCCTCGTTAGTTGAACAAGAAAAAGGATTGCCTCAGCACCCTTCCAACTTCAACTCTTGCCTTTTTAGATAAAAAAGAAAAAAGGCGTTGATTAAACAATCTCGCCCGATTGTGGAAGCTCTTTTTCTATTGAATAGTATCGTTGTACTGCACAGTTGGAAAGTTGTTCTTTTTAAAGATAAGCGCCCTACAGATCAAAAGAGATAGTGGGTTAATCCTTTACATCTTCCTTGCCTATTTCACTAACTAGCTGCCATAACGCGTTGTTTTCTTTATTTTTCGCATTAAACCCTAATAATTTTTTCAGAGGTAACTACTTATTATGTCGTTTGTTAACTACAATCGTAATGAACTCCGGCAAATAGTTGGGCGTACATCCTTTTGCTACTATTTCATCTTTGTAAAGACCCGTTTTTTCACCAAGTTTAATACAACGTGCCCGATTCTTTTCATCAAAAACGCCTATCCAGCCTGCGGTGAAATTCATAGCCCATTGAACTTCCGGCTCTTCCTGCGTAATAGTAGCTTCTAATGAAGATAGCAAGTCTGCGGTGTTATCAGGCGGTGTTTGTCCAGTCCATCTCAATCGCCCTTGATAATACCAGAAAGCTCGCCTTTGAAGAGTAGAAGAACTATTTTCCCATGACTCCATCAATGCAATATTCTTCTTGTCTTTGGTGAGCTGATTAGCCATTAACCAATCCATTAAGTTATTTCGCTCATCAAAAGGGTGAGTCTGCATATCCTTATCAAGCTTATTTAGCACATCTTGTGAAAGAAGTTTTTTGTCCATAATTAAGGTTGCTAATAGTCTGGGCAAAAACTCTTCGGTTGACCAAAGTTCCATAGCTAATTCGTGATCTTTTTTAATGTCCTTCGCGATTTTTCGTAAGTCGCCTAGCTTAGTTTTACTATTGATCTGAGGTAGAATGTTTTCTGCTTTTGAAGAGCGTTTTATTTCTGTATCTTTTTTTTCATCCATTTTATACAACTCCTTTATTAATGCACTGTTTCATAATATGTCCTTGACGGGATATATCTAGAACTTAATTTCGTTATAAGTCTAATTGCAGTGGTTCACCTCCAAATTTTACCTTTTTTAAATATTGTAGCATATATCGTATTAAAGCTTTCTCCACCTTTGATAGAAGAGTAACCATCTTTAATATAATAATAACATTTACTTCCTTTAAATTGGATACGAAAAGAGCATTCCTTTTTAAAGAAACGCCCCCGTTAGTTGAATATTCTACAACCTAAATTTATTTATCACGTTATAAAATCAACCTTCTATTTTTTATAAATTCGAGTATCCAAAAATTAAGGTATGTAATTATTGGAATGAAAAACACCAATACTCCTATACCTAAACTACTAAATAATCCTTCTGCCTGTCTGTGAAATGTTTGAACATCTAACTTGTAAAGTAGGATTGTTGTTATTGACAAGATACGTGTATTTACGAAAAATGCAACTAACCTTGCCAGCCATTTCTTATGTTCTTCATTTTTAATAACCCATAGAAGTTTGAGTAGAAACGAATAAGGAAAATACCAAAATAATGAAAAACACTATATTTTAGCCACCTTTTTTAGAAATAAAGTTATTTTTCAGTAGTGGACTAACAGTAATTCAATGGAGCCTCATGAGATAAACCATATAGCGTATTTCTTTGTAAAGATGAATGTTTTTTGTCCCATTTACTTATTAACAACAAAAATAGTGTAATAAGCAACAAAAATTTATTGTTTATCGATAAACGACGTGGTAAAATATAATAAACAATACTTAAGAGAGGTGCTTTTCATGAAACCCAAAACACTATTTTTAAAGTTAGCTGTTGTTCTTATGGCCTTTCCAGTTCTTGCTTTATGCATCTTTTTGGTACCTGAGTTAGGTAATATTGCAGCAAAATTGCTGCCAGAGTTTGATTCGATTAAATACCTCGTTTCCATGGTTTTTGATGCATCGGCGATTCCTTTTTACTTTGCTTTGTATCAGGCGTTTAAACTTTTACGCTATATTGACAAAAATAAAGCTTTCTCACAATCATCTGTACATGCATTGAGAAATATCAAATTCTGTGCCATCACAATCAGTAGTTTGCATGCGCTACTCTTGCCGCTCTTTTATCTCTTTGCGGAGAAAGACGATGCCCCAGGTGTCATCTTTGTTGCATTGGTTGTTCCTTTTGCTTCAATAGTGATTGCAGTCTTTGCTGCTGTTCTTCAAATGCTATTAAAAAATGCCATCGTTATAAAATCAGAAAATGATTTAACGATATGAGGTGAAACCAATGGCAATTATTATCAATATTGATGTGATGTTGGCGAAAAGGAAAATGAGCGTAACTGAACTTTCTGACAAGGTCGGAATCACGATGGCGAATATTTCTATATTGAAAAATGGAAAGGCAAAAGCGATTCGATTATCAACTCTAGATGCGATTTGTAAGGCTTTAGAATGTCAGCCTGGGGATGTTTTAGAATACAAAAGTGATGAAGACATTTAAAGATAATTCCACAATTATTAGGGGAGGCATAAACGTGAACGATAATAATTTGATTATTAAAAATATATATAACCCTCATAAGCTTGAGAGAATGTTTAGAAATGACCCCAAAGCCTTTAAAAAGTCATTCTCATACGCATGGGAACAAAATCCTGATTCGAAGGTTCTTGCTGTTTGGTATGAAAGATTAAATTTCAAGGAGACGGCACATACAGAAAAAACTTCCTTTCTTCAACAAGATTTCTTATTCATGAGCATTTTAGCCATTTTGGCCGGGATAAGCACAAGGATCATTTTCCATTTTGTAGAACAGGAAACAATTGCCCCAATTAACCTTGCTTTTGGGGTTCTTCCCTATATTGGCGCCTATTTTGTATACAAAAATAAACCTCGAAAAAAGGTTCTTTACACACTTGCATTGTTGTTCCTAATCTCCGGTTTGTATCTTAATATGCTGCCATTAAATGTTAATGATAGTACTATCCTTGCTTATTTACACCTTCCCATATTCTTATGGGGATTGATAGGGCTCGCATTTATAGGTAATGAATATTCAAAAGGAAGCACAAGATTAGCCTATCTTAAATTCAATTTGGAACTTTGCATACTCTACGCCAGCATGGCCTTTAGCGGAATGCTGTTAGCAGCATTAACTATGCAGTTATTTAGCTTTGTCGATCTAGATATAGCAGACTTCTATTTTAGAAATGTTGTGTTATTTGGTGCTGCTGCTCTCGCTATTGTGGCTACCTACCTGGTGTCAATGAATCTTAAACTTGCTAAGAATATTACACCATATATAGCTAAAATTTTTAGTCCTCTTGTCCTGGTCACTTTGTTGGTCTATCTTATAACGGTTATTTGGGTCGAAAAAAATCCATTCTTGGACAGAAATTTCCTGATAGCATTTAACGGAATACTCCTTGGTGTTTTGGCTGTTAACATATTTTCAATTACCGAAAGCGGCACAGACGAGAAAAAGAACATTTCTGATTATATAAATTTCGCCCTAATTGTTTTAGCTCTTGTCATTGACAGTGTAGCTTTGTCAGCCATAGTTTTTAGACTTTCTTCTTTTGGGATTACACCAAACAGACTTGCTGTTTTAGGTGTAAACATACTTATCTGGGGAAACCTTATTTGGATTATGATCTCCTATATGCGTTTTCTACAAAACAAGACCGGACCTTCACCCATCCAAGATGCGGTTACTAAGTATTTGCCAGTCTACGTACTTTGGGCGGCTTTCGTTACATTTACTTTTCCTTTCATTTTTAATTAGAAAGGCTTTATTAATGTAACGGTTGCTGATCTTCCTTATAAAAGCCAAAAATGAACAAGTTTCTATTCAAAACTTGTTCATTTCCGGCTTTTTATTTTCCTAAAAAAACTCTATTGTTACATGATAAAACAAATACCTTATTGAACTAACCTGCTCCTTTAGTTGAACAAGGAATTTGATCGCTGAACAAGGTTATATGCTGCATGCACCCCTAAGACATAACACGCTTTCAGGGGCATTCGAAATTAAATAAAAGAGATAAATCTTTATAGGCTTTCCGATTTATTTTGTTTTAAATTTTTCAGATAAAGTTTCGCTCCCAATTGCTCCAATAATTGAAGTAATAAATGGAATTGCCATGTACAGTATTGATCCTTGGAAGAACGTAATATCAAAGTTCAAAAATTTATTTCCAATTGCTATAAAAATTTTGGCAGCTACTAGAAATAAGCCCATGACTAGAAGTATGTCAAAGAATAGTTTTAATCTTGGATAAGCTAATTGCTTCCCATCTTCAATGATTTTTTCCTTCAAATGATCATCTCCTTTCAATAATTCATCGATTGTAATGTCAAAAACTTCACTTAGTTTAATTAGCGATTCAATACCGGGATAACCTTCTCCACGTTCCCATTTTGAGATCGATTGTCTACTAATGTTAAGTAATTCACCAAGCTGTTGTTGCGACATTTCATGTTTTAGACGTTCTTCTTTAATTTTTTTTTGGAAATACATTTCTTCAACTCCTAACCCAAATATACTTGTGTCTCTATCTAAACGTAAAGAACCGTGCAGTAGCAACTATGTAAACTAATAGTTGCGTAATAAAAGAGACAAATCTTTATAAGTTTTCACGGAAGTATTTACCTTCATTACGCAATAAGCATCAATCCATTTTATCATTACGTATAAATGTTTCTGTAAATTCATTCATGTATTCGTTCATTTCCTTATATCAAGTCCAATGTAGATAATGGTGTCCTTAGTTACATTACTTAATTGAGTTAAAATTGTAATTATTTCTTTTTTGCTGAACGGATATTCTATACACACCAGCTTTACATAACGCCAGTTCACGGCAGTATTTAGCTTTACTACTCAATAAGAAAAGGCTGCCCTGTAAGACAGCCAATACTTAACTATAGCAACCGTTAGTTTAAGAAGGAAATTAAAAAAGCATAATATAACCTGTTAACAATTTAAGAATTCATTTTGTTTACGATTTTTAGAAATAACTCCGAATTTAGCAATTAAAAGAACCAGTAAAAATATAAAGCAACTAAAACCAGTATTATCACTTGTAAGTATATTTGACTGGATAAGTTGCATCGCAAGTAAAACGTTTAATATATAAGAAAAGAGAAAACCCAAAAATGAAATACACGTTACATAATTGCCGAATAACGTCCTTCTGTAATTAGATACATCTGTTTTATTAGCGTTTTGGATAGTCAAAGTATGTTGGATTTGTCTAACTAGACCGTATGCGAAACCGATAATTAAAAACACAACTACTACATAACCAATTACATCATCCATTTATGCCCCCCGATAGTTGAGTAATCTCGATTAACTACTAATTAAAATTCTTTACTCCACTCATCATCCTCCAACCATACACCATTTTCAGCGACATAACCGACAATAACAGTACCCTGTTGCAGTTTGTCTTCACTTTTCAAATAAGATATAAACTCATTAAAGAGTTTTTCATCTTCCTCTCTCTTTTTTCGGGGAAAATTAAAACGAATAATAGGTGCAACGCTAAAATCCCTATAACTCCCTGGATTAGCAGAATTAATATCCAATTCTTCCCCTATTGTGTCATCATAAAAGACGTCAAAGTCAGTGGTTTCTCCGAAATTACCTTTAATATAAGGGCGTATTTCATTTTCTAAATCATCTGCCCATTTATTAGCGGTGTAAGTGTCCACCATTTTATCTTTACCTTCGTTATAGTAAACATAAAATGTTATTTTATTTTTCTTATCCCGTACCTTGGCACCGTATTCAAAATTATAGTGCTCCAAAGAACCATGCAAAATACCATATATCTCGAAGTTATCATTAAGTTTTTCTTCTAAATATTCCTCCGCTTGGATTTTCACCTTTTCTTCCTTTTCTTTATCTGGCTTCATACTCTGAAGAAAAGAAAATACAAGTATAGCTATTCCTAATATAATCACTCCGACAACAATAAGTGTTACTTTTAAAAATTTGTTCACAACTTTCCCTCATTCCCTTTTAAATTCTCCATAAAAACGCAAGATCTTTATTGAAGTATTCCGCGCCTTTAGTTTAAGAAGAAATGAGTCCCTAAGCAGCTCAATGATCTTCAAGTAAAGCACCCGTTAGTTGAAAAAGCGTTAGGACTCATTAAGGCTTTATTGCCCAATATCTTGTAATATCCAATTAACAGCGTCAAGAATATCGTCGGCTATAAAGTCGGGTTCAACCTCTTCCCATTGATGACGAAATGACGATAGTGACCCTTCTCCCCATCCCGTTTTAACCAATACATTTTTAGTACCTGCTTTGTGTCCAGCAAGCATATCAGAACCACCAGTATCACCGACAACATAACAATCTTTAAGTAGTAAATTGTGGTCATCTTCTGCATTTAATAGTAACCCGATGTTTGGTTTCTGGCATTCGCAACCATCATCAGGCTTGTGTGGACAATAATAAATTCCATCTAGAAAAGCTGAATGTAACGCTAATTCTTCTTCCATTCTCTTGAATCCTTCTTTTAATTCCTCTTCAGTAAAATAGCCTCTGCCTACTCTTGTTTGGTTTGTAAATAGAAATACTTTTATTCCTACTTCGTTCAAGGTTCTTATGGCTTTGGGGGCAAAATCATACATTGTAAACTCAAATGGATGTATACCTCCACCTGTACCGCCAATTGTCCCATCTCGATCTAAAAACACAGCTTTCATCTCAATTACTCCCTCGTATTACTCTATAATTTCAATGTTGTCCCTTTGGTTTGGAATTACTTACTAATTTACTGTACTTAATTAACCCGCCTCTTTACTTCTTGAACTAACCTGCCCTGTTAGTTCAAGAAGTAAAAAGAGCCGCCTAAGCAGCCCTGTTGTTCGACTAAAGCACCCGTTAGATCAAGAATAAAATAGTTCTTTCTATTGCGTGATAAGATATTTTTCTTTGAAAAGTGGACTTAATTCACTCCACACATCAAATTTATTACCATCTAAATCAAAGAAAACAAAGTTCCTACCAGAGTGTCCTCTGTTTTCAATTTCTCCAGCTCTTATTTCTTTATCGGTAAAATCTCTATGAATTGCCTCTAATGCAGTTAGTCCATTAACTTCAAATGTTATAGAAAAACGTTCTATTCCATAACAATCATAGAAGTTAGAACTTTGACTTTCTTTAGATTTAACAAGAAAAATACTTTGGTTTGCAAAATTAAGAATTGCTTTGTCTTCGTCTTTATAGCTTAACTCTGCCCCCAATTTGTTTACATACCATTCATAAGAATTTTTCACATTAGTTACCGGAATATAAATAGTTCCTACCCTTAGCAGCTTTTCGCTCATTCTATCGACTCCTTCTAATCTCCATTTTTTCTTATTGAACTAAACTGCCCCATTAGTTGAAGTAAGGTCAATTTATTTTACTTCTACTGAGAAGGCATACATCCCATCTCCTTGCTTCCAATCAGATAGTACACTATATACATACACACCTTTTTCTAGAGGAACCACAATTGAGCCATTTTTCACTTCAACTTTTTGTTTATTGTCTTCATCTACCCATTGCTCTACCTTCATTGTTCCAGCAATGGGTTTTTTCTTGAATTCAATTTTTATTTTTTCATTCGGTGATACAACTGTCGGTTTATACCTACTTGCCATATCAAACAGACTTGTATAAGCCTTATCTACACACTGAGCTGAAAGTAGCCTCTTCCAACAATATGAACCTTGTGTAGTAGGAATATCAACATCTCCTATTGTTACGTTTGGTGTAGGTGGTTCTGAACGAAACGGTTCAAAAATAAATATTCCTATCATAATCAGTCCAATAATAATTAATACAGAAATCTTTTTAATTGTACTCACCCCTTTTTTTATAGTAGTCGTTAATATTGAATGAAAGTAACAATTCTTCTTCAACTAACCCCGTTAGTTGAAGTACATTCCTTCACAAACTTATTCGAATTTTAACATAAATATCCAGTTGATGTGAAACTTATTTTATTAGATGCATAATCTTTGCTAAAAGTATGCAAGGAACACTTTGTACAAAGTACTAGAGTGCACGAAATTGCATCTTCGGGCACTTACACTTTCTATAGAAATTCATCTATTCTTTTCTTCCAAAACAAACGCATTTTTCACTTGAACATTGTAGGAACGCGACAGGAAAACATTCGCAACAGTGTTAATGAAAAGAGTGTGGCTAGAGTGACGGAGTCACTTCTAGCCACACTAGGCCCCCTCTGGGGAGGAATGAATTGCAATTCCTCCTTAAATCTATAATGAATAGTTAGCCGAAAGCGGTCCGAAAATAGTCCATTGAAAATGGAAGTTATCATACCATTCTCACCCCTGTTATATGCGAATAAGGGGTTAATCATCAGAGTAGCTCCGCACGCAGATACCTGAAATTACCATAATCCAAAAAAGCACAAATGCTGATTTAACAGCATTTGTGCTTTTTAAGTTTTTTTCTATTCCTCTAAAATACTCTCTTTTTAATCTTCAATTGGAAACCATCCAGGTGCATGGACAATTCTTTGCCAAAGAGGATCTGGAACGACAAGACGAGCTTGAGCGTCTTTCTTGAGTTTCACTTCAATTGTAGACTCTTTTCCTTGCTTAACTTTTTCGACCCAATCCGGCTCAATAATGAGACCTCGTCCGAGAGCAATCATTGAAACACCACTTTGGATAGCTTTTAACGCATCGTCTGCTGTGTAGATTGAACCTACACCTATTACTGGAACACTTTCCCCAACTCTCTCCTGAATAATTTCAAGGCGAGAACGGGAATCTTCAACACCGCGTCTTGGAGTTGACCAGAATTCCATTAAGGACACATGAAGGTAATCAAGCTCTTTGCTAGCCAAAACGTCCACTAATGCAAAGGTATCTGCCATTGTGATTCCAGGTGTTTCAGGTTCCTCTGGTGAGAATCTATAGCCAACGAGGAATGGTTCTTTTGCATGCTCAGCCACTACTTTTTTCACTTCATCGACAACGGCAATTGGGAATGTTAGTCTTTTTTCCAAACTGCCACCGTATTGATCTTCACGTCGGTTTGAATGTGGTGAAAAGAACTGTTGAATTAAATAGCCATTAGCTCCATGTAATTCAATCCCATCAAATCCAGCTTCGATTGCTCTCCGTGTAGACTCGCCAAAATCACGAATAATTGATTTGATTTCTGTCTCAGTCAATGCGCGAGGACCCTGTTCTGCCGAAACAGCACTAGCACTTACAATATCTCCATCTGGCACTAATTCTGGTGGACACAAACTGCCGCAATGGACAATTTGCAGGACCGCTTTTGCGCCTTGTTCTTTAATTGTAGACGCTATTCTGCGTAAGCTTGGGATCATCTCATCACGATCACTTCCAAATTCATCATGAAATCCTTTGCCGTTAGGTGTGACATAAGCACAAGCTGTTACAACCATTCCGACTCCTTTTGAGCGGCGACTATAATAGGCTATTTCCTCATCTGTAACTGTACCGTCTGGATTTGAAGACCAATTGGTCATTGGTGCCATAACCACACGATTATCTAATTGAATGCCGCTTCGTAAGGTGATTTTCTGGAATAGTGGGGCGTATTTTGGATTCATGTTAGTAATTCTCCTCAATCGTAAATTTGATAGTATTCATCACTAGCGTTGCAGTAATTGAAAACAAAAAGTCTATATAATGGTTTGTACAGGTAGTTCCTGTTCATCTAATAAAAAGGATCTTTGCTTGGACAAGAATACACCAAAAACTTTATTTGGTAAAAGGATTGGTCCTTTTGATTTTGATGAACTTAGAAAATGCGTCAAATTACAAAGACAGGATCATTAAACAAAAAAGTTGACGAGGTAACCTTTTGTGCTGGAAGGAAAGCCTCTATGCGATGGCGGATGCACTTGCAGACGATAACTTACAAACTACACTAGGGTCTCTGTATTACGATAAAGCACAGTTACCTGAAAATAAATATCACAAACCATGTATCCCTCCTCTTACTTTCACTCTATATAGTAGTTGAAAGGAGGTGATAACATGGCAGCGACAATCAAATCTCAACAGGCGGTCGACTGAGTTTACTTCGACGGTTGATTGACAGAGAACGGAAAGCTCATACATAAATCAAAGACGTACCGCAATACCAAGGAAAATGCACCAGCGGAGAACTTGTACAAAGCGCTGGAGCAACTTGCCCAGCTATCGGCGCTATCCCCTTCATCGCAATCGATATCGTGGAAACATCAAGCCTGATTGACTAATTAGAAAAGCACAATGCGCCTGCATAGCACCGACAATCGCTGAAAGACTTGAAGATAAAGGAGTTCCTTGCCTTTATGAGCAATAAGGAAGGCAGTCTAAAAACTCCGCGTCCTGCGGCAACAACTGCATGACTTACATCCTGTAGGCCAAAGCGACTCAAAGGGCTGGCTCCCGAAGTCTAGACAAAAAGACCAGACATTTACCTATTTGTCTGGTCTTTCTTCTATTAATAATTATTGTGTTAAGAGAATGGGAATAGATTATACCAATTTCAGATAACCCATTACCAATGCTGTAATGGCAAGGAGATAGAGAATCGCCTGTAAATATTGGCGGTTTTTTATTTCAATACTGATGTTGATTAAGCCGATGATACAGATGGATATCACCATAATAATCCAGGTGAACATACCTGCGATAAAGATAAACTCCAACACTGTCAAGAACCCTACAACCAGAAATAAAATAGGGAATATATTTTTCATAACTGAACTCCTTTCGTTACTTTGAAATGAACCGGATTTTGATTGGGTTGAACAAAGGCACACAATAGGTATACCCTGAATGGCTTCGAAAAAAACGTACAATGAAATTGGGAATGTCCGCTACTTTATAATACGCTATTTCTAAAAGATTGTTGTTTTAAAAGGTTAGGCAAATATATGTTCTTGATAAATCAATCTCTCCTCACTATTTGTTAATAAAAATCATTGTGAAAACAGCCAAATGATACTATCCTGTTTAGTGAATTCTTTCAAATTGCTTGGATCCTGATTATAAACTTCATTGTTTCTCCTCACACAGCGCTCAATTGTCATCACTTTATTTAAGATTACTTCATTATTCACCCAAAATACCCCCTCTCTCTTCAATTTCTTGAAGGATTTAATATATACAAAAAAAGCTAGGCCAATATTGGTATGGCTAGCTGCTTGTTTTACAGTATACAATTATAGTGAACTATAAACGTTAGTTTGTCTCGGCTTCTTTGATGGCCGTTTGCGCTAATTTAGCAATCGTCATATCGTCCATCGGTGGATTATGTAGGCCAGCCCTTACATCTCGATAATACCTTTGTAGCGGATTTGACATTTGAAGACTTTTGGCTCCGACTAATCGCATTGCTTTATCAACAATCGTAATTGCTGAATTTGTGACTATATGCTTGGCAGCAGCCAGTTCATTTGTTATCCGTTCGCGACGTGAATCATCATCTACAGCATCCGCCACACTGTACAGGAAGTGTCTCGCTTTCATCAGTTCTAAGTCCATTTGTCCTATTAAATTCTGGACATTTGGCAATTGACTAATTGACCCATTTAAACTATTTGGAGAGTACTCTACTGCAAATTTCACCGCATAGTCACGAGCCGCTTGTGCAATGCCTAGGTAACACGCAGGAATATGCAGAATCCAGCCATTCACATTATTGCCCCTAGGACCCTGATTAAATTCAACAAAGTTTTCTTCCTTAACTTCAACATTATCTAACACTAAATCATGACTTTCTGTTCCCCTCATCGCAATAACGTCCCATGTTTCTTTAATAGATAAC
Organism: Sporosarcina sp. ANT_H38; assembly: GCF_008369195.1. GTDB lineage: Bacteria > Bacillota > Bacilli > Bacillales_A > Planococcaceae > Sporosarcina. The sequence goes on from NZ_VOBC01000002.1 coordinate 132,534, forward strand.
CCTTTTGAATCTCGTTCAACTAAGAAGAATCCGATGCCCTCTTTCTCTTCGATCCATGCAGATACTAGAAAATGTGTTAACACGGGTGACATCGTTGTAAAGTTTTTTTGCCCCGTAATAACCCACTTGTTATCTCGTTTCACCGCATTCGTTCCAGGACGTCCACCACGAGTTGGGCTACCCGTTTGCGCTTCACTGACTGCTCTATTTACTAATGCCCCATTCAAAACTTCTTGTGCAAATGATGCCAGAACCTCTTCACTCCACAGCTTATTCCCATATAATTCCCCAATAACACCTTGGTGCCATCCTATTGCTAAGCCTGTAGCTCCGTCAAAACTAGCAATCGTTTCTTGGAAAAGAACCATGTCATGCACGCTAATACCGCCGCCACCATATTCTTTTGATAAGGTTAGTTTCGTATAACCCAAGTCCACAAGCGTTTTTATATTTTCTTTTGGAAATTGAACCCGTTCATCGTTTTCTTTCGAATGACTCTTGAAGGCATCCTCATGACTCGTTAGTTTTTCAAGCCATTCCTTTTGAAATGCATTTTCAATAAATAACTTTTTTGACATGCTCGACACTCCCTTATTTAATTGATTAATCAACACTTTCAATGTATTAAGCTAGTATATCTTTCTAATGTCTACTTCACAACTAGGAATACATATGATAACGTATGAAATACCCTGTTTCATTCAGAAAATTCAAGAAGGTGTTGGGGATTTGATAGCGTTAAAAAATATAAAAAAGAGTTTAATAAGAATCCGGTGCTCCACGGCATTAATGTAACGGTGAATAAAGGCGATGTGCTAGTAATTGTCGGTCCAAGTGGATCAGGAAGAAGTTGAGTAGCCTTCTGACAGTAACCCTCAAATTAGCAATTTCTGAGACCGAAGTCTTTCCGTCTAAAGCTATGAGTTCTAAAGATAGCAAAAGAACGTCTCTTCCGGAAATGCTGGATATCCCACGATCAGATACCTAAAATTCAAATCATAACTATCCCCCTCCATATCGAAATGCCATGAAGGGGGATAGTGTCTTATAATACGCAATGCCGTAATTGTGGAAAGTTATGACTTACTTATTATTTATTCATCAGAAGGACGTGTTTGTTGCGTAGCCAGTGTATCCCAGAAACTAATGTCCTTGTTTTCAATAGAACGGTCTGCTATCGCACGCACCGTTGCATCAAGCGTCGTGATTGTTTGTTTAATCAAGTAGCCATTACTTTTCTGTCCTAAAATCGCAGACTCGGCATAGTGATCCGACATGCCGCGCATCTCAAACAGAAGTGTGGAAATACCATATTCCACCGCGATTCCATTACGGCTAATCGTTTCGGCTGAACCTCCATCATATTTGCCGAGATGGCCCCAGCCCGTTGAATCCACGGCATCAAACACAACTGCACCAAGTTGTTTAGATTTCAGCAATACATCCGGACTGACATTCGGTGTTGTCGGGTAGAGAATGGAGCCTGACACTAGCTTTCCATCACGCTCACTTTGGGTGCCTTGATGGTGCAAATCAATCATATAGTCTATATCATAAGCACGCATTACATTGTCATGAAGCGCTTTCGTTTCAGGTTGAATTTTCGTTACGTGATCCCGGTTCAAATCTACCCCTAGCGCATTGTAACGAGTTAAATTGCGTCCCCCGCTAGCGATATAATCATCAAGGGAAAAGTCGACATCTCCCATTGCGCCGTCTGCATTGAGCATTGGCACAATCAAGATATTCACCCCATCAACGACACCTTTCATCTTACCTGTACCGAGGTGTTTGATGAACTCGAGTGCCCCTTCCGTCGTCAGCTGCTCGTTTCCATGCTGCTGTGTAAGGAAAAGGATTGTTGGATTTTCAGGATTCTTCATATACTTTACAAGATACAAATCCCTTCCTTTAACGCTTTGACCAATTACTTCAAGTTTCATATCTTTTTGTTTTGCTTCCTGCTGCTTAAGATTATCTACCATTTCGTCATACGTGTGTAAAATGGACGTATTTATTGTTTCATTACCGCCATAGTTTGGCCCGTTTCCAACAGCCTCTGCAATAGGCGATGCGAACGGTGATGTGCTTAATACCATTGCTCCTGCAAGCGTAAATGCGAGTATTGATTTTTTCATTCTACTCTCTCCCTTTTCTAATGCGTTTTATTGTTTACGATTATAATTTTCCAGTTCAGTTCGTAGGTCTGTTAGAAGTCAATGGGATTTTCTCATAGTCTTCAGGGTTTAAACTTTCGACAGAGCCGTCAGCAACTGCATGGATAATACCACTAAGACCTCTTTCAACGGCTTTTACGAGTTGCCCTTTTTTCTTCTGCCCCATTGTCTGTGTTTGGCCAGCCACTTCAAATAGTACAGTGCCGCTGCCATTCAGAGCGAATGTGCCCAATGCTGTCCCAGGAAGGTCGAGCCCCTGCGAATAAAGCGTAATATTCTTGAATGGCGAATCGCCGAATGACTGTAATTCATTATAGGCAGCAAGGTTTAATTGTCTTGAGTAATCATAGTTGTAATCATCTTTATACTGCCCATATTTTGCACCCGCCGAAGTATTCGGGTCCGGAACAAATTGTGCTGACAAGGATAATGTTACTTCATCGGCAGTGCCTTCAACATAGTACATTCCTTGATGATGTAGGTCGACAAAGACATCTACTTTTCCATGCTCCTCTTGTAACGATTTGTATACATCGCGTACGGTTTGCGCTTCAGGTGTTATAAACCACCCCGGTGAACTTGAGTTACCTGGAAAATCTTTTGCCTGCGGGACATAGTTTAGATCCGGATTGAAGTCTCGATTCACGTCAAATCCTGGATTTTTACTATAGTCATACATTTGGCTAATGCCACGGTTCATATAGTTCCAAGCAGGAGCTGCTTCACTTAACTGTGGAAAGTTGGCAAGCATCTCTTCCCAAGTCATGTCGTTCCGTCTTTTGTCCATCTCTGACGCATCAGGATTCATTTTTGGCAGAAAGACGAGTGTTACTTCATCACGAATCTTCTTTGATTCAGGTGAATTACTGGACCCTATTGACTTGAGCAAATTGAGGACCGCTTCAGTCCCAGTCTTTTCATTCCCATGAATTTCGCTCTCGATTAAGATAACCTTCTTGCCTGTCCCAACGGTCGCTTTGTAAATATCCCGGCCTCTATTAGATTTACCGACGACCTCTACAACGACATTCCCCTTGCTAGATTTCTCAATTTGCTGAAGCGTCTTTTGCATCTCAGCATAATCCGTGAATCCCGAGATGGAATTGTTATGATGCCATTCTTGATTGTCCGTTTTTTCCGTCGCATACGCAGGAACAGCGAGACTTGCGCATAGCGTCAGAATGACAACCGTACTAGTGATTTTTTTCCTCATACACTAAACACTCCCCTTTGTAATTTCTTCCAGCATTTCACTCCCAATAAATCTACTTACCTCTTCAACCCCGGCACATCTTTCCGCACGACATCAAACACACCCGCTCCGATAATTTCTAAAGCAGATTGCATGCGTTCAGCGGAAATATTATCAGCAATTGTATCCTGCGGTGTGTGATACACTTTTTCAATATGGTAAACTAGTGGGTCCCAGCTATCGATCCCCATCCAAATGAACAGTGCTGCAGGAATACCTGCATTATGGAATGGAACATGGTCACTAGATCCAAATTTGCCTGGTAAAATATCAGAATTACCTAACCGAGCGCCCGCCGCTACAGTCGCGTTAGTTGCAAGATTCGTACTGCCATCTACAGTCATCGCGTAAAGGTTTGTAGCCGCTTCGTATTTTGTTGCAACCATATCCGGATTAAAGACGACTTCGATATTAGCTCTTTCCGCTTGGGTTAATTGTTCTACATAATGCTTCGCCCCTAGCAAGCCCCGTTCTTCTGATCCAAAGGCAATAAACTTGAGGTCCTTGTCTGTGTTATATCCTTTGAAAACGCGTGCTAACTCAAGCATTAAGCCTACGCCAGATGCGTTATCATTAGCCCCAGGTGCACCAACAACACTATCCATATGTGCACTTAACAACACTTCTTTTCCATCCCCATTTTTACTCTTCGCTTTTTTCGTTCCAATTACATTCACAGATTGCAAGTTCGAATGGCGTTTTGCAGTTAATCCAATCGTGACGGTTTCTTTAGCCAACCGTTCTTTTAACCATTCACCCTGGATATAAGCTGCTCCGAACACTGGGATATCAACTGCTTTTGTCAGGTTCGGATTAAATGTCGAACCATAGTTTCCACGACTTCCACCAACACTATGAAGAATGACACCCTCTGCTCCAGCATTGATTGCATTCTCAACTTGCAAACGGTAGTTAGCTGTCGAACTTGCCTGCTTCACTAATACGACCTTCCCTGCAGTATTCTCTGGAAAGTCACTTGCCTTTGTTCCATCTTCGACGTAGATGACTTCTGAATTCACTGGCACATCACTTACTTTGCCATTCGCGGCTGCCCCCATTTGCCATGAAGATCCATCGGCAAACGAAACGTCCGCTATTAATTGATCCGCAACAGGGAAATATTGATACTCGATCTCATATCCATAGCCTTTTAATGTATTCGCTACATAATCAGCAGCTTGTTTTTCAGCTTCAAGTCCGCCGGGTCTTGGACCAATTGTTTCTGACAAGTATCTGACATGTTCAATCGCCCTTTGCGCTTCGACCCTTTTTACAACTTTATTATCATGTGCGGCATCGGAATTTCCGTTATTTGCAGTTATCGTGTAACTAATCGGTGTTTTATCAATTGGTGCAGCAATCACCGACGAAAACGGAGATGAGCTAAGTACCATAGCACCGGCAAGTGTAAACGATAGTAACGTTCTCTTCATCCTAATTTGATTAATGCCAATCTTTCTCATAAAAATCTCTCCCCTAGCCATTTTTATTAGTACAAGACCTTAACCTCGTTCATTGTTTTCCCTATTTTCCGATGCTGCAACTGCAATCCTCGACTCAAATACTTGTCCAGCATTACATTGATGCTAGATGTAACAACTAAAGTAGACAGCATGACTATACTAAACTTATTTTTCATCTTAATTCGAGCGCACTCCTATCATCTGAATATTTTAACTACTAAAAGATGATATTCCCGCTCTCACTTGCCAATCCCTTCCACAAAAATAAAAACAGTTACAACCACATAGCTTTTAACACAAGAAGAGTTCATAAGGATTACACACTGTACATGTAATTTGAACTAGACTTAAGTTATCCAATTAACTCTTCACTAATGTATACTTAGAACTATTATAATAATCTGCCTCCTGCTATGTTCCCGATATATGCATTGAAAAGATACCTATGTGAATCAATTTCATAATAGGATTATCAAACGGGAAAAACGAACAATGTTGATTTCCGCTTCAGATGGACGCTTTCCGCGGGCACGGCTTCAGCCAATCGAACAGCGCAGGGTTCGATTTGTAATAATTTCTGCGCCTTTCGCAGAAATTTTACATCCACTGCTCCCAACGCTTCGCTTTTGGTCGCAAAAGCCGTCCTACGTGACGTCTCTTCCTGCGGGGTCTTCAGCTCGCGCTGTTCCCGCAGGAGTCGCCATCTTCCGCTACAATCAACGAGAGTAGTCCGTGAAATTGATTCATGTAAAGTTCTGATTAAAAATTAAATTGGAAGGCAATTGTTTTGAATCCATTTTTATGAGGCTTGACCAAAGAACAGCTGTTTCAAGCACCGCTGTTCGATTTCCCACCTTTATTTTCCTTGAATATAGTAATCACGTAATTGTTTATTGTTTTTTTAATAGGCAAATTAAGTTTGCAATTCCACTTTTTTTGCCTCAGCTAACAGTTGTAATACTTCGCATTCACGTTTCGTGAGTAAATGGAAATTGCAGTCCTTATACGTTCACTCCCATTTGTTTTAAAACAAAAAAGAGTTCCGATTAAGAACTCTCACTTTCTAATCTGCTAATTTTCGTTTCCAATTGTTTAATTTCCATTTTCAATTCATTCACGTTAGCATCTGTTATATTTAACAAGCCGAATAGCATTATTGTCATTCCACCTAGATAGTGTAATAACTCTCCTCCATTAAATAGCGCCATTAGTACAATTACAAATCCGAAAAAACCAAATAAATTCCCAAATCCCCTCATAACTAATCCCCCTTCAAGTTCAATTAATCACCCTTTTTAGACTAGAACTTTACTATCGAATTACTTACTTTCATCAAAAACGTCTACCACACTCTATCTCTTTTCTATGGTGCCGTTATCAATAGCACTTTGAATCTATATCATTTACGCGTATGAGGTAGTTTTTTGACTGGATCCTTTTGCTACATCCTTATACCACTACTCAACACATGTGGTAAACGATAAAATAAAGTGAGTTAATGTACGAATTGAATCGTTCTACTATATGTATGCACTACTTATGAGAAAGTAAGCTTTTAACTAGCAAATACATAAAAGATAATGACACCGACAAACGTAGTGAGGAAGTTAGTAAGGGGTACCTGTGCTTGATACATCAGCAAACAATTCATAACCCAAAATAAATATCTAAAAAGACCAGACAGTCGCCATTTTGTCTGGTCTTCTTTCTATTATTTTTCATTTGTAGTGTATTTTCTAATTCTTCCCATGCACAGGAAACCGGCATTTAAAATCGGAATTATTTCCACATCTATGCACCGCTAGTAGGCACCGGTTTTAGTAGGATTTCACATCGGTTTCGCATAAACAATATACCGTTTTGGCGCATTTCCAATATACCCAAATGGATAACATGTGGATAAAGTCAGCATTTCATCTGGAGCTGTAGAACGAATAACTGTTGTATCATTTTCATCTACAATTTCCGTATCCACAACGGCATATGTAAAGGTGCCATGCTGCATTTCAACAATGATTGAATCTCCATTTTGTAATTTGTCCAATCCCGTAAACACGGTGTCCCGGTGCCCGGATAACAGAATTTGATCTTTTTGTCCGGGATACACAGTGCTTGTATAGTGACCAACGCCTTGCTTCAAAGCATCCTCATCCGTCCCTTCCACAATCGGAAGCTCTTTATCGATTTTAGGAATTTGCAGGATACCGATTGTTTCACCGTTCTGAAAAGATAGTTCAGGCTGGAGTGACTGTACTTTTGGTTGTTCTTCCAAATAATCCTTGGCCTGAGATAGTGCAACTTTTTCCGACTGCTGTGTGGACTTTAGCTGCACACTGGCGTAGCCAATGAATAACAGTCCAATCGCCAGCAAAATCATTGCCATTTTCCCCAACAATACGCATCAACTCCTGCAAAAAAAGTATTCACTGTATAGCTACTAAAGGATGTCACAGATTTTTAGGGGAGCTTAGGTAGGCAACCTAAGCACGCCGAGGTGTAATTAATACGTCTATTATTCATCGCAGTCTTCACGAAAAATGGAAAAGCTGCCAAGGCATGATAAGCCATGCATAGGCAGCTTTTCAAAAGTTTCTTTGTAACCAATGAGTCATTCAAGTGTCTATCGAGCTAACTTCATCCTTCTGAAATGTCTGATGATCATCAATACAATTCCCCCCGCCACAAGTATAGAACCAACTAACATCAGATTAAATATATTTGTCGACGTGGCAGGCAAGCTGAATCCGGGTGATGTTGGACCGCCGCTGTCGATCTGTCCTTTTATCATGACTTGATCTGCAGAGCTATCGTTTTCTTCATCCCCTGGGTTTTCGCTGCCTTCATCACCTGGATTATCGCTTTCTCCATTCCCTGGGTTATTGCTTTCTCCATCACCTGGGTTTTCGCTGCCTTCATCACCTGGATTATCGCTTTCTCCATCACCTGGGTTATTGCTTCCTCCATCACCAGGGTTTTCGCTTCCTCCGTCACCAGGGTTATTGCTTCCTCCGTCCCCAGGGTTATTGTTTCCTCCATCACCAGGGTTTTCGCTGCCTCCATCACCTGGATTATCGCTTCCTTCCACCGTAAAAGAGAAAACAAATGCCGACGTAAGCCCTTGAAAATCATTCCCAAGATGCTCTGGGAAACGAATAGTAATGTCTAGATTTTCCTCGGTTCCACTTGTGAGTGTTCTTGCTGGCAGAGATTTAAATGCAGCCAATTTTCCCTGATACAATTCCTTGTCGCCAGCTTTTATTTCCAACAGCAGCTCGTTGAATAGCTTTTTTTCTCCACTGTTTTGTACATGCATTTGGTAGTCAAAATCTTTGCTACCGGAATTTTTGACTGTAATGGTCCGGGGCGCCCAGTCGCCAGGCTTCATATTACTGATAGCAAATAATACATCTTTTGGTGAAATGCTGATGTCTATCTCTTTCTTATTCGCGTCGTTTTTACCATCAGCAAATACGCTCGTTATGGGAAAGAAACTCATTACGCCTATCAATAAAAGAAACGGAAAAATCCGAAACAGTTTGCTCATGGTAATGCCTCCTTACATATCTTAGCGGTCGTTTTAAGTAGAACTTTTTCCGCCATCTTCTCCTACTATATCTGCTTGCTTTTTTTGAGGTAATTCGATTGCAGATAGTGCTCTCCAAATCGTAAATCCCGAGTAGATAAGCAGTAGGAATCCAGGTATTAACAGCAAAAGTGCACCATTCTTCGACTGAGTGAAGTTAATGAAGTATCCTACGTAAGGCACTGTATAACCGGTGTACTTGGCTACCACATTGGCAGACTGAACTGGATTCATGTCCCCTGCATTATTGTTGTCGCCTTTTGTCCGATAAAGTACGGAGTCTCCACTTTTGACCACCTCTGTAATCCTGTGTGTAATTAAAATGCCTTCTTCTTCTTGGAATGTGATGACGTCGCCTTTTTTAAAATTAGTTTTATCTACTGCCTGTTTTACGGCAATGAGTGAGCCTGTTTGAATTCCCGGCTCCATGGACCCCGACAGAACTGTTTTAATTTGGTAACCGAAAAGCTGCGGCTCCCCGCCTGAGACTTTTGTGACGACCACTATGGAAGCAACACTGATTAGCAGAATCATCAATATGCCGGAGATGATGTTATTTATCCACTTCATTATTTTCTGCTTATTCTCCACCTTCCGTTCTTTCTTCGCTTTCTGTTTCCTCATTTATATCCCCCTCAGCTTTCTCTGTGTTTTTTTCTTGTTTTACGGTATCATTCGTTTCATTGTCTATTTTCTCAACTGCTTTATCTTCAGCGGACTCCTTGCCGTCCGGCTGTTTTTGTTCGTCATCTCCAGGAATTTCCTGATCCTTCTCTGTGTTGGCATCCAGATCTGCCTTATCCTCTAAATTCCCTGACTCAATCGACTCCTTATTTTCCTGATCATTCGTTTTTTCGTCTTCTATTGCTTTATCCTCTTCCTTTTCTACCTCAGGTACATCATCTTTGTCCCCGCAGTCAACCTTGATTTCCTCGCTTGTTACCTCATTCTTTTCGTTTTCTTCCTTAGATTTATCATCTTTGTTCCCACAGTCGACCTTGATTTCCTCGGTCGTTTCAGGATCCTTTTTGTTTTCTACTTTGGACTCATTATCTTTGTCAACGCAGTCGATCTCGATTTCCTCGCCCGTTACAGAATCCTTCTCGTTTTCTTCCTTAGGTTTATCATCTTTGTCCTTGCTGTCGTTCTTGATTCCCTCGTCCGTTACAGAATCCTTTTCGTTTTCTCCCTTGGACTCTTTGTCATTGTCCTCGCCGTCGATCTTGATTTCCTCGCTCGTTACAGCATCCATTTCATTTTCCTCTTCTTCGCCGCAATAATTAACCGGAACTTCCCATATGGCAGTGATTATCTGGGAAACTTCCGACTGGCTGCTGAGATATGCGGACGTGTTAGACGACATATAACTGATGCCAAAGACAGATAAATAACATACTAGTGTTATCTTTAAACTTAAGTTAAGATTGCGGCTATTTTTCTTATTTCTACGCCTACGCTTGCTTTTCAAGCCAACCCCGCCTTTCAAAGTATTATCGCTAGAATTTTCTTAAATATATTCCTCAAAACATAAAATAGAGTTATATGTTGAGAAATATATATAAGGAAGTGCGCCGGCGGTCTGATGAAATAGAATAAGGGAGGAGAAGGGCTCTCCTCCCGGTATATATGTTATTTCAATACACCTTTTGTCTGCTGTGCATCAAACTTCCATTTCAGCTCCAAATTAGCGCCTTGGTAAGCGTTTTGATCTTCATTATTGTCATTGAATCTAAACATTACGTGCAAATTATCCTTTGTACCAGCTTTGAGGCCGCTGTCTTCCCCACCTTGCCATCCAAACCATTTCGGTGATTCATTTTTAACAGCATCCGCTGACATATTTGCCAATTCGCTTAAAGTCATGGAATCAATCACATTACTAGGTCCAAGTAAACTGCTTTTATCTTCGTTTATCAGAAATTCCACTACAATGTGATCTCCAAAACCTCCTACTGATTCAGTAAATTCGGTAGTCAATAATACTTTGGAAATATCAAGGCTACCGTTGTTTTCCAATTTGAAATTACGATACATCCAGTCACCCGGCTTGATATTACTTACATCAATTATGGTTTCAGGATTTACTGCCAAATCCAGCGTACCTGCAGCAAATGTGTTCACACTTGTTTCTACATCATTGAAATAAGCATAAGTTCCTCCGCCGATCATACTTACAGCCAATGCTCCAGTTGCGATACCCATTGCTAGCTTCTTTTTAATATTCATTTTTAATTTCCTCCAATAGTTTGTATTTTTTTTAATGCGTGTGCTTTGTTTTTTCCTGCGTCCTGGAAGAAATTGTTTTCTTCTTCGACGTTGGCTAAGATTTTTCTTTTACTTGTGATCAGATAGATCAGATACCATGCACTACTTTCATAGCCCGGTAGCTGTCTTCAGTTTTTTGTTTTGCATAGTTTCTTAATTAGTAGCGATAAAAAAAAGTAAAATGGCAATCTTTTTCACACATATACATTTATAGTCTTACATTCCTCTTGTTATGCCAGCCATCCCCTTCCAAACACTTCGCTTTGTTTACTATGTCCAGTGGAACTACGTTCAGTATACCCAGACAGAAAAATTCCCTCGCCCCTCAAATGGGTGATTTTTTTGCATGTTGGCATTCTACTTTTGAATGATCCTTATAGTATACTTTCGTGCCATTCAATTTAACGTCTAGTTTGGTAGAATATTCTTATTAGTTCATTTATAGGTTACAAGAGATATGAAACGACGAAATAATCAACAAGTATGCAAAGAAAGTGCTCGCTGACTACGGATAACTGACATTTTTTTCAATGAATTATAAGTATACTGATAAGTATCCGTACTAGGCATTAGTTCTTATTTTGAAAATTATTGCCCTAAGCATTAACATTTGTCAGTATCGTCATACTTTTGTGTATATTACAATTAAAAATACGTTCTTATAAGATGTGGTTTTCCCACAAATAATTAATGGTCAACCAGTTACAGCAATACGGAATTATGCGTTTCAGAGTTGGAGACTAGGAAATACATCCTTTATCTGGGCACCTTGGATGTATGGAGTCAGTGGTGCAACCGGCCTTATTTCGTTGGAGTGAGGGGGCTATATATTGATGAAAATTGTAGTGGTGGATGATCAAACAATCATCCGTAAAGGGGTAATCTCTATTCTATCATCGCAAGATACGATGGAAGTATCTGGAGAGGCTGGCAACAAGCACGAAGCGCTTCTTCTGATTCAAAGAGAAAAACCGGATTTGACTATTGTTGATTTCCATTTGGGAAAAGAATCAGGATTAGATTTGATTACTGAAGCGAGACAAATAGGTTGCACCTGCAAATTCGCCATCCTTACCTATTCAAAAGATCAGAAATCCTTCGAACGTGCAAAGGTAATGGATGTGGACGGCTATATATCACTTGAATCACATCCCGAAGAAATCATTTATGCACTTCAAATGATCCAAAGAGGAAGGAAGTATTATGACCCAGACATAATAGACCTGCTGATGCAGGCACAAAAGAAGCCACGAATAGATAACAGCCGTATAGAGTTCCTTACCTCTAAGGAAAGAGAGGTATTACAAAAAATCGGAGTGGGATTTTCGAATAAACAAATAGCCGAGAACCTGTTCATCACAGAAAACACGGTAAAAAAGCATGTCAGCCAAGTCTTATCGAAGTTAAACCTAGGCGACCGTACGCAAGCGGCACTCTATGCGAATGAAACAGGTTTGGTGCAATATAAGTATGATCTGCTGGTTTAGTATCGGTTCTGAAACAATACAGACAAGCCACCTGTTGTGTTGTGAAATCATCTAGTAAATCCGTTAGTAGACTTACAAAAGAAATTAACAAGAAACAGCCAACGATTTCTCGAGATCGTTGGCTGTTTTTCTGGTTCAATCTATTTTTCTTTCGGATGTAATTGTTTGGATGCCTTATAAATTCACAAAGAAAAACCCAACCAAAGTGAATATAGCTGAGCTTCTCCAACATTCTAGACATATTACTCCTATACATGTAAACCCGGCTGATAAAAAGAATTGTACCCTGCAAGTATAAATGACGGATGCCAGTCACTCACATAACCAATTCCGCCACACTCCCCTCACTCAAATCTATTACATTGTAAGATGTACTTCCGTTTTCTTTTAAAAGGCACGCTGTACATAGTTGAATTACGGCAATCCAAATTTCCGAATAAAGAGACAGCAAAAAGGCAACCAAATGTTGATATGGTTGCCTTCCTCTTATATCGCATGCAATTGTACCAAAAATCTATAAGGCTGTTCAATACGTTAATTTTTCAACGGTTCCAGTTTTTCTGCAACTACTTCTTCAGTTACTTCAGTTTTCTTACTCCACCATGTAGCGAGTAGTGAACCTGAAATATTATGCCATACACTAAAGATGGCACTTGGCACAGCTGCAAGTGGCGAGAAGTGTGCTGCTGCTAATACCGCACCTAGCCCAGAGTTCTGCATTCCTACCTCAATGGCAATGGCTTTACGGTCGGCGTAATCCAATTTCATTAAGCGAGCAACCCCGAAGCCTAACAAATAGCCAAGAGAATTATGAAGAATTACAACAAGTAAGATGAGCAATCCTGTTTCGGCAATTTTCTGCTGATTTCCACCAACAACCGCCGCGACAATTGCTACAATTGCTACAACAGAAACGAGCGGCATAGCTTTTACACTTTTCTCTACTTGATTGCGGAAAAGCCTTTTTGCAACGAGACCTAGGATAATAGGGATGAGAACAATTTTTACGACCGACAAAAACATGTCTCCTACTGAAACCGGTAGCCATTTGCTAGCTAGCAATAGGATCAAAGCAGGCGTCACAAATGGTGCCAATAACGTAGTGCAAGATGTGATCGCAACGGATAAAGCAACATTTCCTCGTGCTAAATAAGTCATGACGTTTGATGAAGTACCACCAGGGCAGCAACCAACAAGGATTACACCAGCAGCTACTTCAGGCGGTAACTTAAATGCTATTGCGAGTCCAAAAGCGATAAGCGGCATAATCGTAAATTGTGCAAGGACTCCAATAGCCACTTTTTTCGGCTGTTTTAATACTTCTTTAAAATCCTCCACCGATAAAGTCATACCCATTCCGAACATAATAATTCCAAGCAAAATTGATATGTGGGGGGCAATCCACGTAAAACCATCCGGTATAAAAAATGCCAGCGTTGCAAATAACAATACCCAAACCGCGAAGGTATTGCCCGCAAACTGGCTGACCCTATCTAGCGTCTTCATTCCTGACATCACTCCTTAAGTTATATAAAACAACTATACAGTATTTAATGAATTTTACAATAACTTTAATCATAGTTTATTAAATAATTAAGATAATTCTAATTTCCAATAAATCATAGAAAAGCAGAATTGCTGTTGATTCCCCAAAAAACGAATGAAATACTAAAAGTTCAATTAAGCCCCGATGATTTGTTATTGTTTTAGTCGGTCAACAGCAAGGTTTCGGGCGTTCTAGTCAAAATCTCAAGCCTACCTGTCTGATACAAAAAACGAAAAATTCACATAACCGAATACACAAAAAAAAACCAGACATTCGCTATTTTGCCTGGTTTTCATTCTAGTATTATAAAATTGTAATGTCTATTATGACCTACCCTGCGCATACCTACCTAAAAGTTATTTACGAAGAGATTCTTCTAAAAAGTACTTTAAATAAGAAGCATCTGTCATATTTTTATTGCATTCACTACTATCTGCACAAATAAGGTTGCCGATAGATCGATAATAATCTGGATTATTTAGCTTTTTCTCCTTTGTTACGGTAGAAAAAAAGGTTACTTTACCCTGACAATGACAAATGGAGCAAATATTTTTCTTTATAGATGGTGAAAATGTACATTCAATACCAACTAATCGATTCTCTAGTTCATAAACTACATACTTTTTATTTGATCTACTATCATTCCAACCTAAGTAAGTTAATCGTGTTAAATCCATAGTCGATAAATCAGGCAGCTTCAATTTCTTGCTCTTTGGAAATAACTTTTTTAGTTGCTGCTCAGATATGGTTGGGAAAGGTAACATATAGTTATCAATTTTCTTAAGAGCTTGTTCATACGCTTCAACTGTTTTAAGTTTAGAAAAATCCAGAATGTTTTTTTGCTCAGCTGTCATATTTGGAATACAAGTAAGGATTTTTTCATTTGATATATCATAAACAGCGGCTAACACACCTGCAGGTAAATGCTGCTTCGTACTATCTTTAATGTGTGCAACTTGTTTACTAATAAAATTGAACTGCTCGTTTTTAATAAATCTTTCGGTCATCATGTATCACTCCTAGATTTCAGCTATTGTCCTGGTACACTTATTTTAATATAAAAAGTAATGTTCTAATAGTGCTAGAATCAGTTAGAAACATTCTATACATAAACTACCCCCATGCAAATGTGGCCTAACATTTACATGGGGGGAGATCAGTACTTATTATTTTTATGTGAGTAGACAATTTTTTTGATTGTTTCAACGGAAAGGTAATATTCCTGTGCTAGTTGCTCAATATAAGTTCCTTTTCTGAAAGCATCTCGAATAGCTGCATTACGATGGTCTAACCTCTGTCTGATACCACTAGAAGTTCCCCATTTTTGATAGTCATTTTCAGGCTTAGGAATATAAAGCGTTTCCCCTTGTACATATTTTTGAATTTCTAAAATTAGCTTTTCAGGTAAAACCTTCTGTGCGTTAATATACTTCAATTTTACTCGCTCCTTATTGTGAATTGGAATAAGGGAGCAAAGCCAATTGATCAGAAAAGCTTATTTAGCGATAAAATTAAATTTTACGCCCCATGCAAAGTATCGCCTTTCTTATTACTGGCTTTGCACGAGTGTGAGAAGTATCAGACAATCGTATAGGATTCTCCAACTATAAGCACCTCCTTAAAGAGTGGATTATTGAGTCGTTTTTACGCTTTGAAGTCCATTAGTTAGCTTCCATCATTAATTATATATCACGCCTATTGAATAACCGAAATTAACCAGTACATAACTTGATCAGCGACTGGGAGCTACTTGTATAGTTTCGATTTTGGATTGCTTTGGATTGAATGTCTTCTAGTATGATTACCGAGATAGTTGGATGTGTTGTGATGCAACAAAGTCGCATCACAACACATTTTTTTCGGTAATCGTATGATTGCCCTTCATCCGGCGCGCTCCAAATAAGGTTTTTGGGACGAAAGAATAGCTGGCTTTTCACCTGGAGAAAAGCCGCCAAAGATGCAATTTTGGCGGCTGATGCTTTCTCTATGGTTTTTTCTTATTTAATTTAAAGAAGTGTCACTTTCTACTAGGCAACACAAGCTTAGATGGATCATTTTCACTAAAAGTAAGCAAGGAACACATTGTACAAAGTACAAAAGTGACCGAAATTGTATCTTCGGGCACTTACAATTGTTATAGAAAGTCATCTATTCTTTTCTTTCAAAACAACAGCATTTTTCACTTGAACATTGGAGGAACGCGACAGGCGACTATTAGCGACAGGATTACTGAAAAGAGCGTGACTAGAAGTGACGCTAGCCCCCCCCAGTAAATCTGTCATGAATAGTTAGCCGAAAGCGGTCCAAAAATGGTCCAGTGAAAATGGGGGTTATCAACCCCTTCTCACTAGTACAATATTTCACGACAAATAGGACTCCCTCTATCCTATCCGCTTTTTTAGGATAACAATCTCAATGATCTCGGTTCACTAGATAATTCAACAAATGCTTCAAAAAAGTCGTATTACGTGGTATTTCTTGCAACGTTTCCATCGCAAAACAATAATGTTCCCACATCGCGTTTCTGGCACCGACAACACCTAAGATTGATACAAATGTCGTACTGTTGTTTTCAGCATCTTTTCCACTGGGTTTTCCGAGTACGTTCTGATCTCCTTCAACATCAAGCAGGTCGTCCTTAATCTGAAATGCAATGCCGGCATGACGGGCGAATTTTTTCAAAGCTTCCATTTCCAACTCCGTTGCCTTTGCGAGAATTGCAGGCATTAGGAGAGAAGCTTCAAATGCGATTCCAGTCTTATAAAAGCACATCGTATTCAATTGTTCCAGCGTCAATTGTTTGTCTCTGGACTCCAAGTCCATCGCCTGTCCCCTACACATATCCCCTACGATTTTGGACGAATATCCAATCAAGCTTAGCACCGTTTTCGGGTCGTACTGCTCAAGAGTTGTTTGTTCTTCAACCGCTTTTTGGGTCAGGAAAAGTCCAGTTAATTCAGCTGTGGCAATGTCATAGACCTGATGGAGGGTTTGACGCCCTCTACGCGTTGGCGCATTATCCTGGGATGGCATATCGTCAAAAATGAGGGATGCCGTATGCATATATTCCAAGGATCTCAGAAGTGGTACGATGGACGACTGATTCAATCCATATTCGTTCACACCCATGACCCAAGTTATGATTGGCCTTAGTCGCTTTCCATCACTTTGCAGACTGTAATTTGCCGCTTCGATTATCGGCTCTCTCATCAAAGAGGCATTCGCTATTTCGGAAATAGGTAGTACATCGTTGATCTGATTGCGTACAGTTTTGATCGTATCTAAAAAGTCTTCCTGCTCTTTCCGTTCACTTTTCAGATTCGTAATCATATGATCTCGCAGCAGTTTATCAAAGAAATCCACATCATCTGCTTTTCGAACCATACTTTGAATGACTTTATTGAATTGAGGATTTCCGGAAGCAAATAAATGCATAACTTCGTTGTACTTTTTAGTTCCCATACGTTTTTTAAATCGTTTCAGCCCGTTTATTGCACGATCCAGTATCACCTCGCGCGTCTTGCTATCTGAGTTATAGACATTATGGATCAAATTAGAGATGACCGTCCAGTACAATTCAAAGGGATTTATGAGATCCGCGCGCTTATCATGATACTTCATATAATAGGTATAGGGTGTTACTCTTCCTTCATTTAAGTCATCAAACATATCTGCAAAATCATCCGCTAGCTGATTGTAAATGCCATATAAGAATGTTCGGTTGTCAAAGCCCTCATCCTCAGGAGCACTTATTACTGAACGGGTAATCAATCGTGAAGAAGAGGATTTTAAAATGACAGGTATATAAAGCTCTTCATTGGTGTAATTCGCATTGGATAGATTCTTTACGCGATCCACTTCCTGTGCATTAAAAAACACATAGGACTGCTCGAAAAAACTTTTTCTTGTCTCTGGCTGCTGAAGGCCCTTAATATACTCAAAGGCATCACGGAGCTCCGAATGGATAAATCGAATGAGTTCCGCGTTTTTCCCAGTCCACTCTTCCCATTCAGGAACAGATCCTGCGATAAGTGTGGACCGTATTAAATCGGAATATCGTTTTTTCTCTTGAATTGATAACACGTTGGCATCCAGAAGGTCGTCAATGAATGGATACGTCAGACCATAGGAATACCCAAGCCTAATCGCTTCATCAAGTTTCCACATACGTTCTTCAGGCGTAATCTCAGCGTCCATTTCTTCAATCACATGCAGGATTACCCCTGCTATGATTTTAATAAGTTTTCGCTTGGCTTCCTCAGCATCCATCCCCTCTGGAATATGGGAGGTTACAGTCTTTAATTTGTCCAACACCCAGATCATGGTGGATTCAATGCCTTCCTTCTGGGCAAGCCGGTACATTCCAGCCATGCTAAACGTCTCCAATTTGCTTCCAGGATTTGATTGAGTTAGGTGATTTTTTAAATTCTCAACTGTACGTCGAACCCTGGTCTGTGTGTCAGGTGAGTCCAAGGCTTTGCCCAGATCTCGCATGTAAATATAGGAAATACTCCGATCCAAGTAATTATCTAGTTTACCTGTGTAATTCAACCATTGGATATAACTGTGATATCCCTTGGAATCAGCTCCTCCCTTTCCACGCGAAAAAATAGATAAGAACGGGAGAGGATGAATATGGTGCTGCTTCCATGCCTTTATATCTTTTATCAAAACAGGGACAACCATTTTTTGCACGAGCTGTTCAGAAAGTGATTTAAAATAATGAGCAGCCTTCTGCTCAGCCAACCGATAGCGTGCATCGGCATTTTTTTTAAACTTCTCATTCATATGAATCAATACCTCTACTTAAAGTTTTCATATATATATGTATGCAATATTGGTCAAATCAATGTTACTAACCTAAACACTATCCCAAACTTTTAACAAAAACTAAATTTATTTTATTCAAGAAAACGATACACAGACTGAAAAATAGTGTTTGTGCATCAAACGAAGACAAGCAACTCAGACGAGTTAGTCATACAGCTGATTTTGATTGCTTTATTATCAAATTGTAGCGTATACGCCAAGTTTTTTCATGCGCAGGCACCTGAAATTAAGATAGTTCTACATAAGGAGTAATACGTATATAGATACAATGAAGCACATTGGTTACAACCCCAAAACTAAATCAACATAAAGTATTTCTTTATTGAAATGAACAATGGCGCACTCACGATAACGAGATTTACCAATCGTTAATGAATCGAGGAGGTTAGACAGTTGAGGGCAGCTATTTACGAATCCTATGGTACTCCTGAAGTCCTGGAAATAAAAAATGTCGAACTACCATCCATCAAGGATGATGATAGGGTATTGATAAGAGTGCATAATGCTTCGGTCAATGCATTTGACTATTTGCACCGAAAGGGCTATTTGCCTACTAGGTTACAGAATGGTCTTACAAAGCCCAAAACGCTACTATTGGGCTTAGACGTCTCGGGTACTGTTGAAGCGGTCGGCAAAAATGTACATAAATTTAAGGTTGGCGATCATGTTTTTGGGAGTTGTCTCGGATCCCATGCAGAATATGTCTGCCCTCGTCAGAGTTTACTGAGTCTAATGCCGAAGAACACAACCTTTGCGGAGGCAGCTGCTGTACCTTGTGCTGCTCAAACTGCATTGCAAGCATTGCGAGATGTAGCACAGATAAAGCAAGGCCAAAGCGTCTTGATCTATGGTGCATCAGGTGGCGTTGGGCACTTTGCTGTTCAGCTTGCTAGATACTTTGGGGCTGATGTAACCGCAGTTTGTAGTACTTCGAATCTACAGTGGGTTAAAGATCTTGGAGCACATTACGTGATAGATTATACCAAGGAAAATTTTGCGGATAACGGTAAAAAGTATGATGTCATTCTGGATGCGGTTGGTAAGCGGACTTTCTTCAGTTGTTTGCGTTCTCTAACCGAGAAGGGTGTTTATATTACAGAACACCTACTCTACCCCAAGTATCATCCAATTCAATTGATGATAAGCCCTTTGATTAGTAAGAAGAAAGCGAAGGTGCATCTTGCAAAACCTACTGACAGAGATTTGGACTTTTTACGCGGGCTTATGGAGGAAGAAATAATAAAACCTGTTATTGAGAAGTGCTATCCTTTGGATCAGATCGTAGAGGCTCACAGGCATGTTGAAAGTGGGCGAACAAAAGGGAAGATTGTACTTGAAACAAACTAAATATCCCTATGCCACGGACTAACGTTGTCCTTCGACTGCGCCTGATTGAACGGTTGAATAAGGGTCAGGATCGCAATCTGGCCCTCATCTCCGCCTCAGCGCTGGACGGCAGGCATGCTTATCTTCGCTGCATTGGCACCCCTCGCGTCCCAGTTTTGAAACAATTCTAAGCTGTTCCCCCACCCCTGACAAACATTCCATTTGAGAAGAATCCTAAGATCCAAAAATAGCTAAATACTGATTTTGCAAAACAAATCGATTATCTTTCCATCCTAAAGTGTTCAAAATATATCCTAAAGAATCTGCATTATATCTTCCAGCAATTTTTTGATAGGCTAAAAGCTCATAAACTCCATTTGAATCAAAATCTATTGGATATAAGCCACTCAAAGGGTTCACAAAACCAGTTATCGGACTTTTTAGTTTCCCATTGTCATCATATATTTCAGCTAAATACTCAGCACCTTTTGTAGATATATCGATAATGTACTTTTTATTATTTGCCTTGCTAACAACTTCAACTTTGTAGTTGTCTTGATAAGTAACATCATATTGGTATCGATCATTATAAATAGTAAAATCAAAAAGTAATTTTGCTTTATTACCAACAAAGGAAACAACATAATAGTACATAATTCCACCACTACCACCTGTAGCAATACTTATTAAAATATCAGCTACACCATCCCCAGTAAAATCACCCAAGAATAAGGAAGGATTATACCCTACATTTTCACGAAGTGGGATATTTGTTACCACGCCAGTTCTTCCATCCTTAACGTGAAGGGTTATATTTTGAGTAAATGGACTATCTGGAGTCTTTATTCCAGTTAAATAGACATAATCAGCTACTCCATCTCCGGTTACATCTCCCTGAGCAAACGCAACAATACTGGGCTGACTCATAGTAGCCTTAGAATAATATACATCCATAACATTCCCCTTTTCAATATGACTTTAATTATCTCTATCCTATGGCTTAATAGAGTGATTGCTACTCGTTGTGTAACATTTCACATGTGTTGATGAACCAAAACCTTCCAGTAAATAACTTAATCAGACACTAGTCGCAACGTGTACAGCTGCTTTTTGATTGCCGTGGATTAAACATCTTCTATACCATTATCGAGATATCTTGATGTGTATGGATGCGACTTTGTCGCGCTCAAAATGCATAAGTCCATGAAGTGTTAAAGCTTAGTGTTGTGTGCCTGTGCAACAAAAAACAATCACGTACAGGTACCTGAAATTTTTTCCAGAATCTAAAATTAGGTTTTATTATTTGAAAGCGGGGTATTTCAAATACTATCACCAACACTATAAAAATAATAAAAATCATAGGAGGAAATTGATATGGCTGATAAAAAATATGTAGGCACATTCCAAAATGAAACTGAGGTTTTAAATAAGATTTACGAGTTAAAAACACAGGGGTATTCTGATAATGACATTTACATAGTGACAAATGATACGGATAAACTATCGATTGTACGTGGAGAAACAGATGTCGATCTTCGCACACCGAAAGGTAACCTGAAGGACAAATTCATAGCTTTCCTCACCGGAGATGAATCCGTCAAAGGTGAATTCACTAACATGGGGTTCACTGAAGAAGAATCCAACCGCTATTTCAATGAAGTCAAAGCTGGTGGAATTCTGCTTTACGTAGACCCAGAATACGGAAATCTCTATGAAAATACTGGGACGGAACATCAAGCCGGGTATACAGATCCGAACATCGGCTCAAATCTTGTCGTGGATAATTATGATAATATGAATATAGCTATGGATGCAGAACGGGAAGAACGTCTGCAACTGCATGAAGAGAAGCTCAAAGTCGACAAAGAACGCTATCAGGCGGGCGAAGTAAACGTCACTAAGCATGTTGTAGAAGATACACAAACGGTTGAAGTACCCGTTACGCGGGAAGAAGTCTATATTGAACGACGCGCCGTAACTGAAGAGACTGCTGCTGGAGAAGTGTTTGATGATGGCGAAAACATTCATATTCCCGTCATGGAAGAACGAATTGAAGTGACAAAACGTCCTGTTGTCAAAGAAGAAATCATCGTTGGCAAGCGCGAAGTCCATGACACGGAAACGGTCAGTGAAAGAGTGCGTCGTGAAGAAGCGGATATCGACCGGACGGATGATGTATTGAATGCACAAGAGAGAGCAGCCATTGATCCATTGGAACCGAATCGATTTGAGCGTAATGAATTAAAAGACACCCCTTCGAGCAATCGTAATCGATTTTAATAGTTTAAAAAGAAGCTTGCATAAGTAGACATTCTGCTTAAGCAAGCTCCTTTTTTTGAGTGAATTAGTTTGTGTGCTTGTGCAACAATTACTAATTCCTCCGAGATAACCTCCGCTGAAGAAGAGTGAGAGCTACCTAACACTAAACTTTTCACTCAATAGCTGAATCGCTGTTTCGGATAAAACCGCTGCTCCGCCTCCTTCTCTCCCCTCTTGCTTCTCCCTTTCACGTTACAGCGTTTTGTAGTGCTGAAAGTGCAATCAACAGCATTAGAACCATCGATTCACCTTAATTCGTTATCTTATTTGACGATTAGTGTATCGTGTAATCTTTCCTCTTCTTTCGATTCTGGAGAATAATGTACATAGTAAATTGCCGTTGGAATGTCTTTAGATTCCTTGAGATGGGCAATGAATTGGTTAAATTTTTCTCCCATTACTATCTTTTCTTCATTTCGTTTCGACAGTTCTAGATTGATTTCAGGATTGGCGGCTGATGCTGTCTCTATGTCTCTTTCTTATTTACTTTAATGAAGAATCTCTATCTATAAGACAACACAAACTTACATGCATAATCTTTACTAAAAGTAAGCAAGGAACCCATTGTACAACGTACAACAGTGCCCGAAATTGCATCTTCGGGCACTTACACACTCCATAGAATGCCATCTATTTTCCTCTTCCACAACAACCGCATTTTTCACTTCAACATTGTAGGAACGCGACAGGCAACTAGTCGAAACAGTATTACTGAAAAAAGTGTGGCTAGACGTGACGAAGTCACGTCTAGCCACACTTTGACCTCTCAGTAAATGTGTCACGTATAATTAGCCGAAAGCAACCCGAAAATAGTCCAGTGAAAATGGTGCTGCACTAGATCTAAAACCCGTCTCATGAAAGTATTCCAGATTGTAATTGAACAACACCAGACTTTCATAGAACTCTCTCCAGCAACCCTATTTCATTAAAAAGTTATGAATTAAAATCATATATCTGACCTTTAATCAGATATGCCGCACTCTCAGCTATATTTGTAATATGGTCTGCTGTTCTCTCAAGATAACGATTTACAAACAATAACTGGACAAGCTGATTTGTTTCTTCTGGATGTTCACTTAGATATGCAGTCAGTTTCTTATAGTTTTCACGACTACATTGATCCACTTCATCCTCTAAGTCCCCAACTTCTTTAGCAAGTACCATACTTTCCTCTAAAAAAGATTGAAGTGCTTTTCGGAGCATCTCAATTGATAGTTCATTCATCTTCTCTACATGTGTAAGTTCTAGTAAAGAGGTCGTCTGACCAATCTTAATGGTTGATTTTGCAATATTTACGGCGAAATCCGCAACCCGTTCAATTTCAGATGAAATTTTTAGTACACCAATAATCTCGCGTAAATCCCTCGAAATAGGCGCTTCTTTTGCCATGATCCAAATTGCAAACTGGTTAATATCCATTTCAAGTTTATCAATTGCTGTATCGCCCTCTATGGTTTTAATAGCAAGCTCAACATCTTGTGTTTTCAAGGCTTTCACTGCTCTTTCTAGAGCAGTAATGGATAGCTTACCCATTTCGGTGATTTTAGTTTTTAATTCCTCTAAGTTTTTCTCGAAGTTTTCACGCATACCCCTTTATTCCCCCCTATTATCCAAATCGACCTGTCACATAATCTTCTGTTCTTTGATCCTTAGGCGTAGAGAAAATTGTATCTGTATCATCGTACTCAACAACTTCTCCGTTTAAGAAAAAGGCTGTTTTATCCGAAATTCGTGCAGCTTGTTGCATGTTATGAGTAACAATAACAATTGTATACTCTTTTTTCAACTTTGAGATAAGTTCTTCAACTTTCAACGTAGAAATCGGGTCGAGTGCGGAAGTAGGCTCGTCCATTAAGATCACATCTGGTTTCATCGCAATGGCACGTGCGATACAAACACGTTGTTGCTGACCACCAGACAAACCAAGTGCTGATGTTTTAAGACGGTCTTTGACCTCTTCCCAAATTGCAGCCCCGCGTAAACTCTCTTCCACTAGTATATTTAATTCTTTTTTATTCGTTATGCCTTGCCCTCTTGGACCATAGGCAACATTATCGTAAATGCTCATTGGGAATAAATTCGGTTTTTGAAATACCATTCCCACTTTTGTCCGCAATTTGATGACATCACTTGAACTATAAATTCTCTCCTGATCAATGACAACTTCACCTGTAATTTTCACACCATCAATTAAATCATTCATTCGGTTTAATGTTCGTAAAAAAGTGGATTTGCCACAACCTGAAGGTCCGATTAAAGCAGTAACCTCATTTGCACGAATAGCAAGATCGACACCGAACAGCGCCTGTTTCTCACCATAGAATAAATTCAAATCCGTTACATTAATTTTCGATATACCTACTTTGGGTTGCTCCATATGCACAATTACCTTTCCTACTTGATTTTGTTTGATCGTTGGTTCCATTACTGCTGTACTCATTGACAACGACTCCTTATTTGTTGGATCCTTTGTTTAATTTTTTCGATATATATGTTGCCGAAAGGTTGATGATTAAAATAATAAAGATTAGAACAATACCCACTGCTGCAGCAAGTTCAATGTCTCCCGATTCTTGTGTCACTAAGTAGGAATGAACCGTTAACGTTCGAGCCGATGAAAAGATCCCCCCTGGCATGGCAGCAACAGTTCCTGCAGTTAAGAAGATGGCAGCTGACTCACCAACAATCCGTCCAACAGAAAGGATGATACCAGACAAAATCCCCGGCATAGCATTAGGCAAAATCACCTTATATAAGGTTTGCAGCTTCGTTGTTCCAAGCGCTAACGAACCTTCACGATATGCAGCCGGTACTGTTTTTAAGGCTTCTTCGGTTGTGCGGATGATGACAGGCAAAACAATAATCGATAATGTTAATGAAGCCGCAATAATCGACATCCCTAACTTTAAGGTCGTTACAAAGAATACTGCCCCAAACAAACCGTAAATAATCGAGGGTATTCCTGTTAAACTCTCTGTTGCAAAACGTATGATTTTTACCAATCGTCCTTGCTTCGCATATTCTTGCAAGTAAACGGCCGCTAATATCCCAATAGGTGTTGCAATGATCAACGAAATAACAATTGTGTAGATCGTTGTTACAATCATTGGCCAAATACCACCGCCGCCAGTTGGTGAATAATCGCCAAAGATGAATTCAAAACTGATTAAACGAAAGCCTTTATAAAAGATGAATCCAACAATCATGACGAGGACAGCAACCGATATGAAAGCGGATAACCATAAAAGTCCAAGTAACAAGTTATCTTTAAATTGTCTCATGTTAGTTGCCACCCTTCGCACTGATTCTGGCCAATACAAAATTCAAAATTAATATAAAGGAGAACAACACAATTCCCGTTGCAAATAACATTTCCTGATGTGTACCAAATGCATAACCCATTTCTAAAGCAACATTTGTCGTCAATGGACGAACACTATCTGTTAGGCTCGTCGGGACAATTAAACTATTACCAGCCACTAAAATAACTGCCATCGTTTCCCCAATGGCTCTCCCTAACCCTAAGACGACTGCCGTCATAATTCCTGATTTAGCAGCTGGTACAATGACTTTAAAAATGGTCCCAATATGAGATACGCCAAGTGCTAATGATCCTTCACGATAGGTTTGAGGGACAGCACGAATCGCCGTCTCTGCCACAGTCACAATTGTGGGCAACATCATGATTGCTAACACAAGAATAACAGCTAATAAGCTTTGTCCTTTCACTAAACCGAACGTATCCTGTAGAAAAGGAACAATAATTGCAAGTCCAAATACACCATATAATACAGATGGGATACCCGCTAGCAACTGAATAGCTGGTGATATAATTTTAGCTACCCGTTTAGAGGCAATTTCTGCTAAGAAAATAGCTGTAAATAAACCAATAGGAACCCCAAGAATCAATGCGCCAATTGTTGCGTAAATGGATGCAACAATCATTGGGAATATACCGAATTTATCTTCACTCGGGATCCAATCAGAACCAAAGATGAAATCTATAAAGCTATAGCCCTCTGCTACAAAGGGATGAGCTCCTTTATAAAATACAAATCCAATGATTAACAATAAAGTGATGACTGAAAGAAGTGCGCACAGCAAGAATATTCTTGAAGACACCTTCTCTAACATATACTTCCTTTTATTTGCTTTACCGATTGCTACGGACTGCTTGTTAGTTGTTGGGATAGACACACTTTATTCCTCCAAAATCACGCTCAGAATTATGTTTTTGTCATTTTTATTTTATAGGAATGGCTCCTGCTTCTGCTGCAATGAGTTGTCCATCTTCACTTAAGATGAAATCTATAAATTGTTGACCAGCTTCTGTTAACTGGCCTTCTTTATGCACAAATAAGAAGGGTCTAGACAAATTGTATTGTTTTTTCAGAACATTTTCTGCTGTTGCTGCTACGCCATTAATATCGATTGTCGAAATGGACTCATCAATATATTCAAATGAAACAAAGCCCACTGCATGCTTATTGTTCCCTACTGTTGTTTTAATATTACCGTTACCACTTGCGATAATTGCGTTCCTTATTAATTCGCCAGAGCTGTAATCGACAATTTCTTGGAAAGCATCACGCGAACCTGAACCATCCTCACGAGAGACAACAACAATTTCCAAATCATCTCCACCAAGTTCTTTCCAGTTCGTCACTTTACCTGTAAAAATCTTCTTTACTTCCTCTATCGTTAGATCTTTTACTTTATTAGTTGGATGCGTCACTACGACAATGCCGTCATAAGCAATAACGATTTCTTTCAATCCACTGGCTCGTTCTTCTTCCTTTAAATCACGCGAAGACATACCGATTTCAGACACACCACTGATTGCATTGGTAATCCCTGCAGATGAACCAATTTGGTTGATTTCAATCTTCGTATTGTCTTGCTCTGAATAGGCGTGAGCCAATTTTTCAGCAAGCGGCCCAACAGAGGTTGATCCTGAAATAGAAACTGTGGCGCCACTACCTTTTGACGCTTTTTCGTTAGGTTCCTCATTGCTTGTACATGCGGATAGTACAGCAACTAGAGACAGCATTAAAATTGCCGTTTTCACTCTTTTCAAACTGATCATTTGTGACCTCCTAGAAATAGGGTAGGAACTTTTCTTGTCGTATCTTGTCTACTACTAGAATAAATGCCGAGTGTAAATTTTCAACAGGTATTTTGTAAAGGCTTTGTAAATTTCATTAATAACAACATGCTTTGTATTAAAAATTGTAAATAATTCCTGATTGACAGGCTGATTTAGGATGTGTTGAAATTGAAACTTTATACTTTCTACTTATTTCACAACAAAAAATAGCCTTGGACTAAGAGAACCCTACACGATTACCGTTAGTTGTCCGTTGCTCCCCTATAATGGTCGAGGTAAAAGTGCTCTTATTTATTTAAATGAAAGAATAGATGCTTCTCTATCTTTTTTCAAAGCGCCCGAAGATACAATTTCGGGCGCTACACCCTCTTCTATGATTTGCCCATTGCATTTTACATAAAGACACATCTATGAAAACGTGATACTTTCGGTCTTTTTCAAACGAATATAAATTATTTCATGAAAAATGTCTCCTTTCCTTCCCTAACTCTCTATATAAGGGGTAAGAGGAGGTGATACACATGGCAGCAACAATCGAATTTCAACAAGCAGCTGGTAAGGTTTTCTTCGACGGCGGTTTGACTGAGGGCGGCAAGCTTATCCGTAAAGCGAAGACGTACCGCAACATCAAGGAAAATGCACCAGCTGAGAACTTGTACAAAGCGCTGGAACAACTTGGTCGGCTTTCAACTCTGCCGTTCATCGGAGCGGATATCGTGGAAACATCGAGTTTGATTGACTAATTGGAAAAGCGCACTCAGCCACACAGTCTGAATAGAAAAGGAGGGATGAAAAATGGCTAAAACACTACAATTGAATTTCAGCACAGCAAGTGGAAAAAAGGTGACTCTGACGGTGGATGAACCCCGTGCAGACTTGACACCGCAAAGCATCGAAACTGCGATGCAGGAGATCATTGACGCGAATGTATTCGAAATAAATGGCGCACCACTTGCAACAGTTGTTGGCGCTCGCGTTATTGAACGCAATGTAACAGAACTTGTAAACGGCTAACGATAAACAAAGACCGGTTCACCAGTTTACGAACTGGCGACCGGTCTTTTTGAAATACTAGAAAGTATATGTTTTTCAACTTGGAGCAGTGCCTTATGCCTGTCGCCCCTACCAAGGCGCTTGCGCTTTTTTTATTGTAAGAGAGGAGGAAACGAGATGGAACAATGGATGAGTCTCATACAGGAAGTCGGTTTCCCGATATTCGTATCATTCTATCTTTTGCACCGGCTCGAAACAAAACTCGTCGCAATCCATGATGTGTTAGTTACATTAAAAATGCAGTGAATTTTAATCCATCTTTACTCGTCGGAAATTCCAGACGGATAACTCACTAGCGTTGCATAGCTGCGTTCTAAGCGTACCTACTTTGGAGAAAGGAGGGGAATTAATGTTTAGTAAACCATGCGATGGTCGTGTCACATCACCTTTCGGTTACCGGATCCATCCGATTAGTCATTTACGAGCGATGCACTGGGGTGTGGATTACGCAAATACGTCATCAAACAATACAATCGTTGCTGCAGCTGCTGGGAACGTTACTTTTGCTAAGTCTAAAAATGGGTATGGAAACACAGTAATGATTGTCCACTCCATAGGTGGACAGACGTTTGAAACCGTCTATGCACATCTACAGTCCTTCGGTGTGAAAGTCGGACAGACAGTGAAACAAGGCGAACCTATTGGCGTGAAAGGGTCGACTGGAAAAAGTACAGGGATCCACCTTCATTTCGAGCTCCACACCGGTCGTTGGAATAACAAGTTTACGAATGCAGTTGATCCGTTACATTATGTTGTGGATCCGAAAGTGAAGCAGCTACAAAGCTTGCTCGTCAAAGCAGGTTACAAAATAGCTATGGATGGACTAAACGGGCCCGCTACAACGTCTGCAGTGAAGTCGTTTCAGCAAGCTTCCGGTCTTGTTGTGGACGGAATTATAGGAAAGTTGACGACAGCTGCACTTGAAAAGATAGCGAAGGGTAAAGTAGTCCAAGTCTCGAATCCAAAATCCGAGGTGCAGTAAGCAAAGAGCCCAATTTCTCATTTTTATGAGAAATTGGGCTCTTACGAGTGCGTCTAGGACTAGTTCGTTGGACAGTTCCGGAGGTTGTTGGACACTTTACGAAATTCGTTGGACAGCTCGGCATTGTTGGACACTTTACGATATTCGTTGGACAGCTCGATTGTACTAAATGTCGTCATGACTGTATTAGATAAATGGCATTCAATAATCTATCGAATCCCCTCTGCTTCCAGTCTGTCCTTTGCCACCAAATGGATTTCCAAACGCATCACTTCACTTTTACAGGTAGTTTACAGGTTGAAAAATCGTGTACGGAAAATGAGACTCGGTTACAGTCCCAATTATATACGCTCGTTCTCATTTCAATAGAAGACGACATGATGAGCAACATATATACTGTCACCAACTATGTATTTACCATCGTGAGTTTTAGTTTCAAACGCTTTCATTCTTTCGTTTCTCACACTCTCATCGGTGTTCCGATTGTCCTATATTCAATCTTACCTTTTAGTTTGTAAGCTTTTTGTACCCTTAAATCGAATGCGGATCTACTTATATCAATGATCTGGGTACTGCCGTCACTAAAGATGATCTTTGTTCTGTTCCCACCAATATCGAAATAATCCTTAATATGATGTAATGCAAACCACATACAGTCCCCATTATAGGGTGACTTACTTGGAATCCAATAAATACCGAGCTTTTCATTTACAATCACGGGGGGCATGTGACCATTTCCTAAAATCATATTAGCCCCATCTGTTGCGCCCCTAAGACTAGAACCGTAATAACGCAAATTATAATCCATTAGTAAAGTAGGTGCCAAGTCTACATCGAACGACCCGTTGACATCCCTCACAATCGCTCGCAAACAGCCAGATTCATCATATCTAGGTAAAAACGAAATCGTGTCATAATCGAGTACAAAGTTATTTGTATGTAGCATATTCCCAGCTCCCTTTTTATCTTCTTCCTATCGATTTTTCATAAAAGGGAGTATACTAACTATAGGTTGGTATACTCCAATCTGCTCCCCCGAGTCAGTCTTCCACGACTATAGTGACTCGGGGTTTTCCTTGATATGCTTCCACTTCACACTTTACTCACCTCCTTTGTGGCGCAGCCAAGCGACTAGCGCTTCAATATTTTCTTATCATTCGCCATTTTTTTCGATAGATTCAATGATAAAACCCCGAATGTCAGTCCTTTTTTAGGATCAAGCTGCCATTACACTCAGATTCAATAGTACTCCTGAACCAGAAATGATATTTTTTTGTGTCATTTATCCTATTATATACCAAAGTCTATTCAATTGTCTAACTATTCCCATAATCTTCAGTCACTTCCGTCAATAAGGTATTAATGAAAAATTCTAACCCTCCTAGACTGATAATACGTGTAAAGCACGTAGACTAAAAACCCCGCATCAGACGCGTCTGATGCGGGGTTTTTAGCACTATTCACTTGTCGATTATTACTTTTAGTCGTCAAACAAATTTTGATTAATAGTTCCATCGCAAAATCATTTGATAATTAAACAATTACCATGTAATTCATCATCTTTCATCCACCAATTTATCATCTATTGCTAGTTTAAACTACCAAAACACTCATTGGATTCCCTTTTTCGATTGAACTACGATGGTCTTACCCGGGAATACAAAAGCATCGTGCACGGTCTTGGAAGGCCGCTCAAATGACAAATTTTGAAGATGTTTTGGCGCAGTATGAACCAATGATCTCTGCATCTATCCGTAAATTGAACATTTACCGCGATCATGATAGTTTCAGACAAGCAGGCAGAGTCGCATTATGGCATGCGTGGACACGTTTTGACGAAACCAAAGGGGATTTTACGCCGTTTGCCTATCGAAGTATTCGAGGTGTGATGCTGGACGAAGTGAAAAAAGAAAGTCGATTCGAAGAGAACATCGCTCAGGTGGAAGAAGAACTCCTCCTAGATGAAACCGAAATCAAATTCGATATTTATTTTGGAGAGAACAATGAACTTGAAGCAGTGTTGGCTATATTGTCCCCTACTGAACGGGAAATAATCCAATTGTTGTTCTTCAACGACCTCTCGCTTGCCGAATGCGCTGAAAGAATAGGCACTTCTGTTCTAGCACTCAAGCAACGAAAGCGGCGAATCCTCGTCAAATTAAGAAGGAAATTAGTATAGAAAAGCGGAAGGCGCCGCCCAGCTCCGACAGGCATAAGACGATTTACGAAGAGGGCGTCCTTCAGCCCTAGCAGTAAAACGACTTATGACCCGAGGAGTTGGCGCCTGTAGCTGGATCACATAGAAAAGCGAAAGGCGCCGAGAAAAGGAAGGCAGTCAAAGATCGTCGCGTCCTGCGGCAATTAGGAGGGATGCAGTTCAATCCCTCCCCACTGCATGACCTACATCCTGTAGGCCTCCGCATAAGACAAAAATAAGAGGCAACCTAAAGTTGATTGGGTTGCCTCTTCTCTTTACGTTTATGAGACTTCCCAGTTTTCAGGACAACCTTTAACTACTCTTTTCACTTTCAACTTCCTTATTATTTGTCTGTTTAAATGAGTCCAGGCAACAAAATCCCAATATGCTAGCCATCATCTAAAAAAATAAAAAAATCTTTTTCCACAAAAATGTCTCCTTTACCCCACTTTTCTTCTATATAAAGAATAAAGGGGATATTCTCAATGACAACTTACCTATCCGAATACGCACACTTCACAAACAAACGCGATTTAGACGTAGCAACAAGGCAGCACGTACTCGCACACTGGAACGCTATGAACCAAACTGAGCGGGCTGTTCTTGATATGATCCGTCGTTACTCCGTTAAATACGGCGCTGCACACTTAAAACACGAAACAATCGGAAAGGCTATCAAGAAATCCAACGCAACTGTACGACGCGCAATTCGCAAATTAGAAAAGCTCGAAATCATCGAACGCATTCACTACATCCGCCCCGTAATGAGCGGTCTAGGCGCTAACATTTACGTCATTAAACCTACTAATGACCAGTCGAATTTGAACACTCCGGAGAAAGCTGAGAAGCCTTCTGTCAGTAAGGTAGAACCCGTTCATTCAGCAACCGAAGCTTCTCTTTCTAAAGCGATAAATACTAAAGATATTAAAAGAACGTCTCCTCCGGAAATCGTGCCTACTACGCTTTTCGGTAAGATGAAATCTTTTCTTTCTTCAACAATCGGAGAATGCAAATTAGCACGCAATTTTTACGGTGTCTACCGCCACCAGTCCCTGCAAATGCTGAAATTTAGTATCCATGAAGACAAAGGAGAGCTATTCGAACAATTGGGCATGCAAGCCCTTCGTATTTCGATTCAAACAACCAAACGGAAAAAAATCGGGAATCTGCCAGGCTATTATGCAGGCGTCTTGCGCGAACTCATCACCAAGGCATTATTCAGCGATGCTTTTATGGATTATGATGTGGCTGTTGAGGAGTTTTACTTACCAGTTGGAAGGAATTCAGTGTGAGGATTAAGTTTCTAGCAGGCCTATCAACCCCCTGGTCAGGGATGATAGCAACTATATCATTTCGACCTTTGGGTATAATCGGATGAACATGGACAAGACAAAATGGTACCGCATTAATTATACAAAGCTGCACTATCAGGCGGTGCAACATGCGCCATCGACGACTGTAAATTCAGCTCAAGAGGAAGTGCGAATTGCCCCCTCTACAGCAGGCAAAATGCCCCTAGCAATAACCAAAAAGAATAAGAGTATTAAAAAAGACCTTGTCGAGAACGATCTCGACATTGTGTCTGTCATTGATTATTTGAATGACAAAGCGTGCAAGCAATTTAAAGCGTCTTCGAAGGTGACTGCACGATTGGGAAAGGGCGTTTCAGTGGCGGATTGTAAAAAAGTCATTGACACGATAGCTAAGAACTGGCTGGATGATCCACATTGGCAGAAGTATTTACGCCCTTCCACGTTAGTCAATGCGACGAACTCCGAAAATTATTTGGAAGAATCGAGGGCCAGTGACTTGCCAGAAAACAGTCCGCCAAAGCCCCTCGAATTAGACTTCAGCAAAGAGAAGGCGTAACAGATGAGGTGTCATGAACTGATTGAAAAAAGTGTGTAAGGAACGATGTTGGCGAAGAATTATTTAATCGTCGATGGTGATGTGTAATGCAGACTAGAAGTACAGGCCTTTGCAATTAATTTGTACAAAGTTATTGCATGGGAATCTCATGTAAATAAAAAAAGGACTTACTAGACATCCAGGGCAACCTCTACTGTTAACGTGCGAACTCAAAACAGATGGAGGTTAAGGAAGGATGCAAACAGTGCTAATTGTGTGGGTGCCTATGAAACAAAAAATAAAAAACCAATAGAGATTAGATAATCAGGTACCTATCTAATCTCCAGTTCATAAATATGAAATTGTAGTGAATTATCGTTTTTTTTGTGCACAGGATACCTAAAATTATTTAATGTACCGTCAACGTTCACACTACACTACTTAAACTTCGTCTCCATTTGCGTCCATCCCTACGATGCGTTGGTGGTATGTGGTGGTAATAGACAAATGGAAGATCCATGTCCTTGACGCTATCTACATAAGTCCCATTTACATAGGTAAGGTCACCTTTTCTAGAAAGCGCTTTTTCAAGATCTTCGTCAACAATTGTAATCGTCCCACTATCCCTCTTTCTCAGATTATCGATCAATTCTTGAGTATCTTTATTGTTGCCCAATATAATAAAAGCTCTCATCATACATATAACCCCACTTCTCTTTTTTTTAATAACACCATCTTTAAGTACAGAAAGCTAGACATGTTTCTAATTACTCGTACATAATTCAGAAACTGATGCACATGCTCCCTATAAGTCTATAGTATCATAAATTCAGAATAAATAAACATTAATAACTAATTATTTGGTTGCCTGTGCAGCAAACAACGAAGAACAATTGGAAAAAAGTAGAAAAATACAAATAAGATTAGATATTGAAGTAAATACCTAATCCACGCCTAATAAATATGCAATTCTTAAGGATTGTCGGAATTGATACCTGAAATTAATTTACTACTACATTGTCTAGCCCTTTCTCCGAACATGTCCACAACGGCTGCAACGATCAGAGTAGTAACTCATCCGATGATAGCCTGACAACTTACATCTCCATTTCCCAAACCATTTTCCGATGATAATCCCTCCTCATGTATAACAAAGAAAAACTGTAATCCATTTGGTATTAATTCCTTTATTATACATACATTATGCTTTATTACCTACTAAATATTTTTATTTTCTATTTTTTATATGTAAATATATATTTTGACCTATATCGCAAGTTGGTATTTGTGGGACAAACAACAACGATTAATTCACAATATTTCATTAAATCTCAAAAAAGATTAGATATTGTAGGAAATACCTAATCCACTCCTTATAAATTTGCAATCGTAGTGAATTATTGGAATAGTATCGTGCGAAGGTACCTGCATTTTAGGCATCGCTTTTTAATACTCAAAAATCGGTAACCGCGCAACAAATTATTCACATTATCGAATAAAAATGCAAATAAGATTAGATATTATACTAAATACATAATTATCACCTTATAAATATGTAATTGTAGTGAATTTGCGGAATAGAGTCATTAACAAGCACTTGACACTATTTAATTATTGAAATCCCGTATATAATCAAGACTATGAAGGTTCCATTGTCTATGAGCTTGAATTTGAGCTACTGGGCAGATGAGCACACAAACGCAGATAGAATAATACATACGCATTATAGGAGGAACACAGGTGAGTGGAGTAACAATTGTTGCCATCGGCGGAAACGCGTTGGTTAAAGGGAATGGCTTTAATTCAATTCAAGATCAATATGAAGTAGTGCAAAAAACGGTTATTAATATTGCTGATATGGTGGAAGAAGGCTTTAAAGTTGTCGTTACACACGGAAATGGACCACAGGTAGGTTTCGGTCTTCGAAGGTCTGAAATTGCACTTGAACAAGAAGGAATGCCTTTAATCCCGCTCGTTAATTGTGTAGCGGATACACAAGGCGGGATTGGCTATCAAATTCAACAGGCATTAACAAATGAATTTGCAAGAAGAGGTATTGATAAAAAAGTTGCTACTCTTCTAACTCAGGTTGAAGTAAGTTCAGATGATCCGGACTTTAAAAATCCAACAAAACCTGTGGGATCATTTTATACATTTGAACAATCTGAACGAATGAAGGCAACACATCCGGAATGGAAATTTATTGAGGACTCCGGAAGAGGATACCGGCGT
Source organism: Sporosarcina sp. ANT_H38 (assembly GCF_008369195.1). Classification (GTDB taxonomy): domain Bacteria; phylum Bacillota; class Bacilli; order Bacillales_A; family Planococcaceae; genus Sporosarcina. The sequence continues at coordinate 168,201 of NZ_VOBC01000002.1, forward strand.
GTGGTACCATCCCCTAAACCAATTAATATACTTGAAAAGGATGCTATTAAGTCCCTCATTGACTCAAATTTTGTTGTTATTGCAGTGGGTGGTGGTGGAATCCCTGTCGTGCAGCGGGAAGATCATACATATGAAGGCATAGATGCAGTTATCGATAAAGACTTTGCGACAAGTCTTTTAGCGAAACAAATTAACGCAGATACGTTAATTATTACAACGGGTGTTTCAAGGGTCTGTATTAACTTTGGTAAACCCAACCAAAAAGAATTGGAAGTAATTACAATTCCACAGACAAAGCAATATGTCCTTGAAAACCATTTTCCTGAAGGGACTATGTTGCCTAAAATAGAGGCAAGTTTAAGCTTTTTAGAGGAGAGCGGGATGAGAGTTATCATTACGAATACCGAAAGTTTAAAAGACGCAATCAATGAAAAAGCAGGGACACATATCATTAAATGAGTGCTTTAATAGGGGGTTACAGGCATGGATAGAAGAAAAAGATTTGAAGCATTATTTGCTACTATAAATCAATACAATACAGGTGATAAGGGAATTACAAGAATTGCTTACTCCAACGAGGAGCAAACATGTACCCATGCTTTTATGCGGATGTGCAAGGCTGAAAATCTTGAAATTCGCATGGATTCTTGTGGAAATGTTATTGCCAGACGGCAAGGAAAGATTGAAGGGCTCCCTCCTGTTGCCATGGGCTCACATTTAGACACCGTCTACCAGGGCGGGAAATACGATGGTGTGCTAGGCGTCACAGCTGCATTGGAAGTGATCAAACGCCTAAATGAAAAAAAGATTGAAACAAACCATCCGATTGAAGTGATTTCATTTGCGTGCGAAGAATCATCCCGTTTTGGTGTATCCACAGTTGGAAGTAAAGCGATGACAGGGCTATTTGATAAAGAGAAATATCGACATTTAAAAGACAAAGATGGCATTACATTAGAAGATGCACTCTCTTATTGTGCACTTGATATTAATGGTATCGATCAGGCAAGTCGAGTGAATGAAGAATTCAAAGCTTTTTTTGAATTGCATATCGAGCAAGGTCCAGTATTAGTCAATAATCATAAAAAAATCGGTATTGTTACAGGAATTGCCGCGCCGCTTAGGCTAATCGTTAGAATAACAGGTAAAGCATCGCATTCAGGCACGACTCCGATGAATATGAGAAAAGATGCGCTTCTTGGGGCAGCAGAAATTGCCTTGGAACTTGAGAAAGTTGCGAAGGCAGAGGAAGACTTTGGTACTGTCGCTACATTAGGCGTTATGGAAGTATTCAATGGGGCTATGAACGTCGTGCCAGGAGATGTGGAATTGAAAATTGATATGAGATCCACTTCGTTACAATCAAGGCAACGCGTGCAAGATCATTTAGTGCAAACGATCGCTTCCATTAAAGAGAATAGAAAGCTTGAAATAGAAAGTATTGAAATTAGTTCTGAGGACCCTGTACTTCTAACCCCAGAAATTAATAATGCGCTAGAAATGGTTTGTAAGGACAAGAATATCCCCTATCAACTCATGCAGAGTGGGGCTGGCCATGATGCCATGAACATGACCCGGTTATGTCCTGTAGGGCTTCTTTTTGTTCCATCCGTAGACGGAATCAGTCACCATCCAAATGAATACACAGCGATTGAAGATATCTTAATCGGAATTGACGTATTGGAAGAGGCAGTTCTTCGTTTTGCAGTAGTCGAGTAAGCAACCTGGTAATTGTGAAATCGATTCAATTGAATCAATTTCACAATTACTTATTTCATGTATAAAGACGAACTATATAATTCATCTACCAATTCATTGTCCGTCAATTTTACGAACTACTCTCGTTGATTGTAGCGGAAGATGGCGACTCCTGCGGGAACAGCGCGAGCTGAAGACCCCGCAGGAGTGAAACGACGAGGAGGCTGAAGCCGTGCCCGCGGAAAGCGTCCATCTGAAGCGGAAATCAACATTGTTCGTTTTTCCCGTTTAATAATCCTATTATGAAATAGATTCAATTATATAAAAATTAAAAGAAGATTAGATATTGAAGTAAATACCTAATCCACGCCTTATGAAGAAAGGGTACCGACTATTGAATCGGTACCCTTCCATTGTTACGTTATGAAATTTGGATGTATTGTCCCTCGTCACTACTTTGAAGCGTTGATGCGAAGTCGACTGAATCGCTTTGGAATGTAAAATTTGTTATAAACTAGCGGGTATTTTTCATTCAAATAGACGCTTTCAACGATGAGGTCACAATGTTCTTCGTCAAAAATCCGGTACTTTTGTGTAGGTGCATTACCTGCAGTCGAACGCTTGATAGCTATCGTAGCATGGTTTGCAATCCTATACACGTCATCTTCCAAAACGTTCAGCAGTTGCTTTTCGTCCTGTAAATCTAAGCCAAGCTCAGACACAGTTTCGATCGCCATAAATGTAAACGCATAGGCGACTACTCTTTCTTCACTCTTATACCAACGCTCAATTGCAACGACTGCAGACATTTTCCTTTTCAGTACTTTCTGGGTATAATCACTTTCCAAATCAAGCCGGAAACTAAACTCTACTTCATCAATCGTTTCGCTATGGCATTTATGAATAGGGTTTCCCAAAGACTCTAAACCAGGCTGCACAGACTCATTCTTAGACTTGGTGATGAAATTCCCTTTTCCATGGATATTCTTCACCAATCCATCATCTTGTAATAGAGCCAAAGATTGTCGTAAAGTCATTCTGCTTACGCCTAACAGTTTTGCCAATTCAGGTTCTGAAGGCAATTGACTCTCCGCTGGAAATACCCCATCCATGATCATTTTATATAATTTATCATAGACCTTAATAGAAAGTGGTTTTTTTAGATTTTGACTATTCTTTATATTGCCTTCCATTTTGAATCACACTCACTTAACTTTATTAGCCTAATTTGACTTTACGAGCCACTAAAAGCCAGTATACCATTAAAGAGACAAGTGAAATGAATGTAAGTATAAATAGGATGTTACTGTAAAGGCTTGCACTACCCTCGCCTATAAAACCTAGCATATTCTGTTGCAGCGATTTATTATCCATCATTGCAGCTACGTATGCTATTCCAATCGAAGCGGCAATATTCAAGCACAAGTTATAAAATCCGAGTGCCGTCCCCGACTGCTCCTTAGATATTGTACCTATCAACATATCTAGCATAGGTGCATACATAAGAGCAAATGAACCGGAGAATAAAATCATAGAGAAAACAAATACCCAAACGGATGTCTCAACAAACAAACCACCCAATAGTAAACTAGTTGCAATTAATGAAATGGCAAGCATGATACATTGTTTACTTCCAAGAACTTTTGCAATTTTACCCGACATTGCGCCGATTAAAGTTGCAATCAGATAAGCTGGAATGAATAACAGGGAGATCTTATCTAATTTCAGACCATAGATGGATTCAATCAAAAATGGGAACATGAAAATATAAGCGAGTTGGATTGTGTATATGATAAATGCTACCGCAAACACGGATAGCATCCGCTTATTTTTAAAGAACGAAATTTGGATGAATGCTTTATTACTTTTACTGATGAACAGCAAGAAGAGAACGAGGGATAAAATGAATAGACCGAAATACAACCAGCTAAACTTCGTTACATAAATGATTAAAGTAGCGGCAACAGCGGCGATTAAGAGTAATCCAATTACATCCACTTTAAAGCCTTTCGATTTTTCCTTTGGAAGGTATTTCAAAATAAATGGCAATATTAACAGTGTCAATAAAGGAATGAGAAATAGCGTGGTCCAATTTAAATAAGTAGACACATATCCGCCAGTCAACGTTCCTATAACAAGTGCAATCGAATAGGCGCTTGTACTAAAACCTAAAAACATCTTCTGTTCTTCTTTAGGCATATTTTTTGCAACAAAAATGATATACAACGTTTCAGTCGCCGCCAAACCAGCGGACTGTATAATCCTTGATACAACAACAAGTGCAAATGAATGTTGGAAGATAAAGCCCAAAATTGAACCCGCACAAATAAGTAGAATACCGGCGATCAATAAAGTCCGTACACTAATCGTATCCGAAAGTGTTGCATATACGACCGCCCCTATGCCAATAACAAGTCCAGCCAATGTCACTTGCCAACTGACAGTCGTAGATGAAAGTCCAAAGTCATTAGCAAGATCGATAGAAATTATTTTAAACGAGTTATCGATGATTAGTGAGAATACAAACAGAAACAATATTACAGGAACAGCTTTTCTACTATTGATCAAATGTGTATTGGTTGTATCTTGAGCTACCTTAGCCATTTCTCCACGTCCTCACAAACTTAAATTTCACTGCGGTGTTCTCTCCTATATAAATACAACAAATGACTAGTTCTACTTATTGCGAAGGCGCCTTAACAGGTCTAGCCTTCGCTAAAGTAGATCCTTTATCTCAACTACGATAGTCTTTACTCAGACAAAGGAACAGATAGTGGATGTCCCAGACTTACGCGAGTTCCAAAGCGATTTCCATCATTTTTGTAAATGCGGTTTCTCTTTCTTTTGTCGTCGTTTGTTCATCTTTAAAGATTAAATCACTTACCGTTAATATACATAACGCGTTAACGCCGCCATGTGCAGCATTCATATAAAGGCCAGCTGCTTCCATCTCGGCAACAAGGATGCCCATTTCACTCCATTTGTGTAATGCCGTGGAATCTGCATTGTAAAACATATCGCTGGAAAGTACATTTCCAATTTTAACGGCATAGCCTTTTTCATCTGCTACTTTCTTCGCTTTTTCTAGCAATGTGAATGAAGCAATATTAGAATAATGTCCTGGTAAATTAAATTGGCTTACATAATTAGAATCTGTTGATGCTCCCATAGCGAAAACGATGTCGTATAACTTTAAATCATCTTGGATGGCTCCAGCAGAACCGATGCGAATAAGATTCTTCACGCCGAAAACGTGGATTAGCTCCCATGAGTATAGGCTCATACTAGGTGTACCCATCCCTGTTCCCATGACTGAAATCCGCTTCCCGTTGAATGTGCCTGTATAGCCCAACATGTTTCGTACTGAGTTAAACTGCACAACATCCTCAAGGTAATTGTCTGCAATGAATTTCGCCCTTAATGGATCTCCTGGTAAAAGGATTGTCTCCGCAATCTCTACCCCGTTCGGTTGAATATGTGGTGTTTGTTTAAATTCTGAAGTTGTCATTTTACATTCTCCTCATAGTTTAATATTAGTGTGTTTCAGTTACCATCTACTACCGCAAACATTGAATACGCTTTCATAAAATGTCAAAAATGAGTACCATAAGTATTTAATCTAAAATAGACGACGATGTATAGTTGTCTAATAAGTTGTCTAAATACTTCATAAGGCAATACTATCACTTGATTTTAATTCTGACAAGAGAAATAATTCTTTCACGTGTAGGTGCTTTTTTCTAACAGGGACACACATAAGCCGATTATAGAGAAAGACTCATAGTGAAACATTCCTGTGCTTGACACAACGGTAAACAATTCACACTCCTGATTGAACATACAAAAAAACCAGACAATCACCAATTTGTCTGGTCTCGACTCTATTACTATGCAATCAGTCGTTTTTTTGTTGGTATAGAACCATTTATATATGCTTCATCTCAAGTATGTATTCTAAATTGTATCGTTCGCATCGCCATTGGTCAGTCCCCGACTGAAAGCCATTTTTCTTTGAAATCGAGTGCTGGGAGTGGGCGGCTGAAGAAATAGCCTTGCGCGTAATCACAGCCAATCTCATCCAAGAAATGATATTCTTCTTGTCCTTCTAGACCTTCAGCTATGACTTTCAAATCGAGTTCTTTTGCTATCGCTATAATCGTTTTAACAATGGCTTTGTTCTCATCGTCTCGATTCATTCCAATCACAAATGATTTATCGATTTTCAATGAATCAAGTGGATATTTTTTCAGATAGCTGAGCGATGAGTATCCTGTTCCAAAGTCATCCATAGATAGACTTATACCCAGTTTTTTTAATGCATCTAACTTTTCAATCATCGCCTCTGCATACATCGCAATACTTTCAGTAATCTCTAACTCAATATAGGTCGCACCAAGTGCAGTGTTCTCAATAGCGTTTTTCACCTTCTCTAAAAAAGTTGGATCGAGTAACTGCCTCATAGATACATTAACACTCACTTTTAATGGCCTATATCCTTCTTTTTGCCAACAAGCATTTTGTTCAAGTGCTGTATTCAGTACCCAGTGACCTATTGGAATAATCATTCCTGTCTCTTCTGCAATTGAAATAAATTCATCCGGAGGAACTTGTCCAAGTGTTTCGTTATTCCAGCGTATAAGAGATTCCATCCCTATGATTTCATTTGTTTTCAGATCCATAATAGGCTGATAATAAAGTTCAAATTCTTCATTATCTAGAGCGGTTCGTAATTGTTTTTCAATCATCATTTTCCTGTAAAATACTTGATGCATTTCTGATGTAAACAATTGAAAGTTATTTTTCCCTCTTTCTTTCACATAGTACATTGCAGTATCTGCATGTTTTATTAAGGTATTAGCGTCATCCCCATCATTTGGAAAGATGCTAATTCCAATACTAGGTGTAATGAAGTAATCACTACCAGCGATTATAAAGCTGTTTCCGAATTCCCCTATTAATTCTTTGGCAAAAGCTTCACTATCAGTCGCATTATAATGTGGAAGTAAAATGGTGAATTCATCTCCACCGAGACGATAAATCTCTGCACCCTTATGGCTTTTCTTTAGTAAGTTTTCAATACGTCTCGATACTTCTACTAATAAGAGATCACCGACATCATGTCCGAGAGTATCATTGATGTATTTAAATCGGTCTAAATCGAGAAACATAATTGCATTCTGACTTGCCTCGGTTTTAGCTTTTTCTAGAAAGTTAGTTAAATTCTCATTGAACACTCTTCGATTTGGTAACCCTGTTAAAGCATCATGATTGGCTTGGAACTTGATTTCATCTTCATATTGCTTTCGTTCCGTAATGTCTGTTGAAACAGCAAGTAGCGCTGAGCTATCATTTATATTGATAGGTACTTTGATAGTCTGTACCCATAGTACTTCTCCTGATGCGGCTGTAACGGACTCCTCTCTCATGAAGCGTTTTTCTGGTAACTTGAATAAATCATTCTCTTGATTGGGCGTCTTTTTCCCTACAAACTTGTCTTTTTGTATGTCATAGTCAGTTTTCCCGATCATATCTTGAATGTCCCTTCCCATTAACTGAGCATATGATTGATTCATAAGGGTATAACGGCCATTTTCGTCTTGAGCATAGATGTAGTTTGGATTTAAATCAATGACTTGGAATAAAAACTTTTTTTGCTCAGAGAGCTTCTTATTCATGTTGTTTACGATATCAAGATGCATTCGGCTCGAAAGGATTAATATGGAAAGAGCATATACTAGCAATGCAATTGAACTTGGGAACAATCTTGTCGATGGAAGCATATTTAAGGTGCCTATTGCATATCCAATTGACGAAAAGACACTAAAATAAACTAAAAATGATCGTATACTCTTATTTTGTACATTTAGACTAATCAACAAACAGATAGTCATACTAACTATAAAAAGAATAACATTAGAATTAAAAATCCATGATAGCTCTCCATAAACAGGAAAGTAAAATGTATTTGAACCAATTTGCATCAGTTCTAATCCACTGATCCCTTTATGACTCCATCCGCTTATGTAAACAAGAAAGGCCAACCCATAGAATAATAGAACGGTAGTACGATTTACAAAAAGACGCCACTTCTTTTTTAGATCATTTGGCAATATTTCATGAACAATTGTATACCCTATATAGAAAATCGTTGGCGTAATCATAATAGAGCCAAACCGAAAGAGCTTGAAAAAGATTTCAATGGTCTCTTCTTTAAACAGATCAGACGAATACAAAAATGCAACATCTAATTGCCAGAATGCTATCATTAGAAGAAATAAAAAAATAATTTTTGATAGTTTATTTTTTTCAAATAAAACTAATAGCGTAATTCCAACACATATAGGAATAAAAGACAATAAAATAAAAAAAATAAAAAACATGTAATGTGCCTCCTATGTATGTGTCAGTAATAGACAAGCATTATTCCCGCTACTCCCATGACTAGTTATGCATACAGACTCAACAGTTTGATGCCTTGTTTCATAAACAATTGGTACGTCTTCAAATCCATTCCCTTTTGTTTTAATTGTAGGAGGGATAAAGCCGTATTCCATTGACAGCAGGGATGAAATGATTTGCATTGCTCCCATTGCACCAAATGTATGTCCAATCATTCCTTTTATTGAAGTGATTGGAACGTCCGTACCAAAGGTTTCCATAAGGATAAATCGTTCAATCTGATCATTTGTTTGTATACCAAGTGCCTGACTGTTTACATAGCTTGGTTTAGTATTTCCAACGGCTTCTTGAAAAACTCTGAGCATATGTCTACCAGTTTCATCATAGCCTAATAGTTTTTGCCCTTCATTTCTTGAAATCACACGTTCAATTTCCCCATATATCTTTTGTTCGCGCGCTTGTGCAGATTGTCTCCGCTCTAGAACGATTACACCAGCCCCCTCGGCTAAAACAAAGCCTCGATGCTTCGTTGAAAATGGGACTCCAGCTTGATCGATAGAGGTCTCCGTTGAGAGTGATCTTATTTTTTTAAAGCCATTGATTGTCCATTGGCCTAAAGGGGCATCTGTTCCTCCTACTATGCAAGCATCTACAGTCCCATTCTCAAGTAGGAGTTTTCCCATCAATACTGCATCAATACTGGCAGTGCATCCTGTTGTTAATGTGAAGGCAGGCCCACAAGAACCAATCGCCTCAGCAATAGAACCTGAGACTGTGTGCGAATCAGCAAATGAAACCCCCTGAATTGGGGTTTTTTTAAAATCAAAAAAATCAGTAGAGTATTGTTCAATTTCAAGAATTGCGCCAGCAGATGTTCCTATAATTACAGCAACACGTTGTGGCTTAAAATAATCTAAATTCGACATGTTAGATGCATCCATTGCAGCAGCAATCGCCATTCTTACAAAACGCGGATATCGTTTGTAATTTTTTCCATTTATCTCAAGAAAATCTTCTTCTATCAAACCCGCAACGATAGTAGTGTGAGGTTGACTTTCATTTTTTATAATGCTCTGTGTACAGATACCTTTATCTAATACATTTAAAAAACTAATTTTATCACAAACACCAGGAGCTTTAATGCCATACCCCGTTATTACGATATCGTCCAATTACATCACCTTCAAATTTCGACTTTATTTTATTATATACGACACAATTACGAGAGTCTATGTTCCTAAGCCTTAAGACTCACTAAGGTAATGCATATTTAGATACCTACTGTCTGGCACCCTATAAAACAGGGGATAATAACCAATTTATGTTTTTATTCAGATGGGTAAAAAGACTTGAATTGGAGATGACTACTTGTGTGTCTGTCTGTGCAACAAACAACGACGAACAATTCAATCAATCGCATAAAAATTCTAATAACATTAGATATTGAAGTAAATACTTAATCCATGCCTTATAAATATGTAATTGTAGTGTATTGTTGGAATAGTGTCATGCACAGGTACCTAACTTATATTGATTGCTTTTCTTCCAGCAGATTTAATGGCGATAATTGGATTGAAAATAAAAAAATCTCCAGCCATGTTTCGGCCAGAGGACTCCTTTTATTCACTCCCCGAATTGTCTGACTAGCGCCTGAATTGTGTGGTGCACAGGTATCGTTTTTAATCAGAATAGTACCACGCACATGCACCTAAAATTAAACAACAAATCATTCAACTCTCCAACAAAACTAAATCATCCTTCGTAATTTCTTTTTCGAGCGCAAGCCTATTTTGTTTATTGCTCGCCACAGCCATTCGATAATCGACTTTACGCGTCATTTCTTTCGCTATTTTTTTAGCAAGACCGGCATTTCCGAAATGACTATCTCTACGCGCATAAATCTCTTCATAGTGACGAATTAATGCACTCTTTGCTTCATCTGTTATGCCGTACCCTTTACTATAGAGGTCGGTAATCTCCATTAATTCCTTTGGTGTATAATCTTCAAAATGGAACGTTAGTCCGAAACGTCGACGGAGTCCGGGGTTGCTGTCTAAGAAACGATTCATATCTTTTTCGTACCCTGCGGCAATTAATAGGAACTCGCCTTGTCGATCGGACATTTTTTTCAGCAACACTTCCACTGCTTTTTTCCCGAAGTCATTCTCTCCACCACTCGCAAGTGTGTACGCTTCATCAATAAACAACGCACTACCCATCGCTCGTTCAATCAGCCCGGCTGTCAGCTTCTCCGTTTCACCAATATGACTACCGACTAAATCGCTGCGATCTACTTCAATCAGATCGCCTCGTTCTAATAATCCAAGCGCTTGATAAATACCAGCGAGCACACGACCGACCTCGGTTTTACCTGTCCCTGGTTTACCAATCAACAGCGTGTGGTTCATCAATTTCTCTGTAGAATGATTTTCTCGTTTGTAGTATCTCATTAATTCAATCATTTTATCTATTTCAGCCTTCACAGAACCAAGGCCGATAAACTGATGGAGTTCTGCACGTTTATGGGCGAGTAGTACTTCATCGATTGGAACTTCGTACGTCTTCACTCCACGCTCTTGTACCGCTTGTACAACGTCTTGTTCTTCAAACGTCGTCAATACCTTTTCCGTCCACTCTTCACGCGGAAGTTTCGCAATTCTCATCGACTGAGCAAGCCCGATTTGATCGTATAGTATACGTGCCATTCGAGCGTTACTAAATGTTTCATCACGCATACGATAACGTTCCACGAACTCCTCATAAACTGCTTGTTTGGCAGCAGGAGTAAGCACATAGCTTCCTTCACACTGGCTTAAGAAGATTTGAAGCAACTGATCTGGTGTATAGTCTTGAAAGTGAATCTTTTCAGTAAAACGATCTTTCAATCCCGGATTAGACGCTAGGAAACTGTTCATTTCTTCGGTATAGCCTGCCGCGATGACAATGAATTCACCGCGAGAATTTTCCATTGCAGGAAGCAACGTTTCAATTACTTTTTTACCGAAATCATTACTAGAATTGCCCCCTGCTACAAGCGTATACGCTTCGTCTATAAAGAGGACACCACCCATAGCTGCCTTAATAATTACTTTCGTTCGTTCTTCTGATTCACCAACATGCGTTCCAACGAGATCTTCCCGCTTCACTTCAGTTACGTGGCCTGTCTTTAATAAACCTAGTTCCTTAAAAATATTTCCTATAAGCCGAGCGACTGTCGTTTTACCAGTACCCGGATTACCTTGAAAGACCATATGAGGCGCTACCATCGGATTAGCTTTCATTCCACGCTCTAATTTGAATTGATTAATGTCGCTTACGTTTTTAAACTCCTGGATTTTGTTCTTCACATCTTCCAGTCCAATAAACCCGTTCAAACCATTCATGAAAACATCCATCTGATCAGTAGGTGATGAATCTACAGTAGAGGAATGTCCAGCACTGCCGCCTAATTTACTAGTGATTGGTGGAACCTGCAAGTCCGTATCAGTGAGCACAGGAACACTGTCATCCCATCGAACTAAATCTCCTGCTTGGTTGTTCTCAAAAGAACAGTCGTTAAGAACCGGAACCGAACGCTCGAGTCTCAGTCCAGCCTTCTTTCCATTCATCACTTGCACCCCAGTGAATACAGCATCCGAACAATCTTGCAAGATGATTTGATCATCTTGATGACCATGTACTCGAGTTACCGTCACTTCAGTACGCTCCACCTGACTCAAGACGATTCCTGACGATTTACCGTCATAGATTTCACACTCCGTTATAAAGACTTCTGCAGATTCCGTTGCTCTAATTTGTGGCTTTTTATGATTGAACAAAATTGACCGTTCTAATGAAATAACTACTTCAGGACCTGCAAGTATGCCGTTCTTATCGCCACTCGATATTTTACAATCGGTAATTTCTGCTTTCGCCGCAGCACTGAGTAAAACGTTGGATCCCTTATGACCGAAGATGATGCAATTGGCTGCCGTCAACTCGGATTCTTTCACAACTATCCCTGCACTATCCCCACTCTTTACTGCGGTATTCGACAGAATTACTTCCGATTGTTCAGAAGCAGAAATCTGTACACCACTATGATGGCTAATAAGTGAATCCGAAATAGTCACTTGACTACTTGTCACGTAAATTCCTTTATTGTTTCCACTCTCAATTTCACAACCCAGAATCGTGAACACGCTTTGAGTAAACGCAGAGAGTTGCGTCATCTGATTGTACTTCACTTCAGATTCGATGAGTGTACACGTGGAATTTCCGGACACAATTCCTCTAGACTCACCCGAAAGGATCTGTGTTTTTGTAATCGCGAGTTTGCTTTGTTTGTTACAGGAAATTTGGTCTCCTTTTTGGTTTTTAAACTGTGAGTCGGATAGCTCAACTGATGAACCACTGACGTTCATTCCTTCAGCCTCACCATTTTCAAACGTACTTGCCTCGACTTCGATATGGGATCCATTCGTAAATGCTACATGCTCCAAACTTTGGTTTTTAAAGACACAATTTTTCAGGACACCCTTAGATTGATCACAATAGATTCCTTGGACATGTCCAAAATAAAAATTCGTACTTTCTACGTCCATAGAACTGTCTTGTTCCAAACGAAGTTGAACCCCGCGATTTCCGATGAATGAACTTTGGGTGATTGTTGCCCGACTCGTTTCATACAAGCAAAGGCCTTCTTCTTGCCCACTTAAAATCCCGGAATTCGTTACCGCTACTTCTCCTCCCGCGCGCACACTAATTTGCGCAGACTTGATCGTGTCTTCTACTATGCATTCGAACAAAGCCAAACGCCCTAATACCTCAATCCCTTGTATGTTTTTTTGAAAGATCGAATGCTCTGCGGATACTTTTGCAGCTGCATCAACTCGCATTGCAACTCCTTGAATCTCAGAGAAAAGACAGTGGTGAAGCGTTACATCTCCTGATTCGATATGTAAACCATAGTCCACTGGACCAGTGCCTCCTCCAATACTGATCGATTCGATACGCACTTCTTCCGTTGTCGCGATACGAACACTTCCTGGTAGACGAACTGATCTCGCTTCACCTTCTGAACTTCGAAGAACGAGCAGCTTATCGATTGTTACATGTTCATCATAAACACCTTCATCAACTTCCACTGTATCTCCTGGTAGAGCTGCCTCTACTGCAACCTGAATGGTTTTGTAGTTGGATCCTTCACGCTGAGACACTTGAATAATTGCCACGTATCTTCCCACTTTCTATTAGTAAATTCAATTGATTTCTATACTTTGTATTTTTCTAAACACAATTATACGAATGAGTTCTATCATCAGTTAAGTATACTAGTAAGCCTAGGGACAGAGTAAAGAACTGCTTGTGAACAAGAGTAGATAGCAAAATTTTAAGGTAAACTTTAAAATCGGTACCTGTGCAAGAAACAACGACAAACAATTCAAATAATTAAATGAAAATGCAAAAAAGAGTAGATATTATAGTAAATACCTAATCGAAGACTTATAAATATATAATTGTGGTGAATTGTCAATATAGCATCTTGCGCAGGTACCTGACACTATACAGCAGACAACCCATTGGTGGCCCATCTTTACGAACGCTTTCATACACATCTATTGAGACAAAAGAATCGGTACCTATTATGTTAAATAGATAGTTGGCAAATGAAAAAAACATTGTTTTCAGGGGTTAGGAGAAGTAACAATCACTGAACTTCCGATATACAATCCCCACCAAATAGTGAAAGCCAACTGTGCTTGACACTACGGTAAACAATTCACACTCCTGATTAAACATAAAAAACCAGACAATCACCAATTTGTCTGGTCTAGATTCTATTATTATGCGATTGTAATGAATTAACTAAGTAGTTTCTTGCACAAGTACCTAAAATTAGCTACCGTCTGTAAATAACCGATTTTCGTATAGAGCACTTCATCTCAGCGCTCCGTTTTTACCGAATTAAAATGAATTCATTTTTACTTCAGAGGCCTTTTTCAAGTTTCCAAAGTTCACATACCTAATTTCGTCACTATTAATACTCACACAGTTGCGAGTATCCAACACAAGCGGTTGTTTCGATTTTCTCAAAATCACTTCTTCATCCAAATTCTTGAATTCATTATGATCTGTCAACACTAGAATACATTCCGAATCCTCAATCGCTTCTTCGAACGACAATATCTTGAATTTCACTTGTTCTTGACTCACATGTGGATCATGGACACCAAGAGTATATCCTTCTTCCAATAACTTCTCTACAATCTCCATTGCGGGGCTTTCACGAACGTCGTCTATATTACCTTTGTATGTAAGCCCCAAAACAGCAATCTTTGAATTACTATTATTCACACGCTTACCAACCTGCTCTACCACAAAGTCAGGCATAGAATTGTTTATCGCCCTTGCTTTAGCAATCAACTGGGATTCATCTGGTGCTTTTTCGATGATGAAGTATGGATCTACTGCCAAACAGTGACCCCCTACACCAGGTCCTGGCAGATGCAAGTTTACACGCGGGTGCTCGTTAGCGAGTCCTATAACTTCGAGCGCATCGATTCCCAGCTTTTCAGAAATCTTCACCAACTCATTTGCCAATGCGATGTTCACATCACGGTAAGTGTTCTCCATCAACTTGGACATCTCTGCACTCAAAGATGAAGTTCGAAGTAAATCACCTTTTACAAAAGTTGCGTACACTTCAATGGCTTTGTCTGTCGAAGCGTCATTAACACCTCCGACAATTCGGTTGTTTTCAACTAGTTCTATTAGGATTCTTCCTGGTAAAACACGTTCTGGACAGTGAGCCAAGAAGATATCCTCCCCAACCCTCCAACTAGCTTCCTCGAACAACGGTGCTACTACGTCATTGATTGTCCTTGGAGGTATCGTTGACTCTACAATGACTAAATTACCTTTCTGAACTTTACCAAGCACAGATTTTGTAGCCTGAACTAAATACTCAAGATTTGCGGTATTATCCTTGTTATGAGGTGTTGGTACAGCGATGATGAAGCAATCTGCACCTTCTACCTCAGTAGAAGCTCGCAAATTCCCGCACTCTACTGCCTTCTCGACCATTTCCTGCAAACCGATTTCTTCAATATGTATTTGGCCTTTATTAATCATATCTACAGCTTTTTGATTGACGTCTACTCCATGCACTTGCCACCCGTTATTTGCAAACATCGCTGCTGTCGGTAGGCCGATATAACCTAATCCGACCACACATAGTTTTTTCATACTTTTCACATCTCTTCTACTAATAATTTTGCCTATCAACACTTAAACCGAATACTGCTCTTCAAAATAATTCTCATAATCCCCGCAAATAATTTGCTCCCACCATGCTTTGTTATCAAGATACCATTGAATCGTTTGGGCAATTCCAGTTTCAAATGTATAGGTTGGTTTCCAGCCTAACTGTTCCAATTTCGTTGGATCAATTGCATAACGTTTATCGTGGCCTAGGCGATCAGCAACAAATTCTATTAGCTCTTCTGATTTCCCTAAAGTACTAATAATTGTTTTCACAACTTCTAAATTTGTGCGTTCATTGTGTCCACCTATATTATACACATCACCATTAGCACCTTCATGTAGCACTAAATCAATCGCCGTACAGTGATCTAATACATGTAACCAGTCACGAATGTTTTTACCATCACCATACACAGGGACTTTTTGTTTATTCAAAACTCTCGAAATCGTTAAAGGAATCAACTTCTCAGGGAAGTGGTATGGCCCATAATTATTCGAACAACGCGTAATATTAACAGGTAAACCATATGTCTCATGATAAGCACGTACTAGTAAATCAGATGATGCTTTACTTGCACTGTATGGACTATTCGGCTGTATAGGTGTATCTTCAGTGAAAAATGTTGTAGGATCAAAATCAAGCTCTCCATATACTTCGTCAGTTGAGACATGTACAAATTTTGAAACGCCGATTTTTTTTGATGCCTCAAGTAATACCTGTGTCCCCAATATATTGGTCTGAACAAAAATCCCTGGATTTGTAATTGAACGATCAACATGACTTTCTGCAGCGAAATGAACGACATAGTCGAATTTTTCTTTCTCAAATAGGGAGTTTATAACTTCACGGTCTGCAATATCCGCTTTAACAAAATGATAATTAACCTTTTGCTCAATTTCACGATGTTTCGTTAAATCTCCAGCATATGTTAGTAAATCTAAATTATAAATATCATACTGAGGATATTTATCTACCATGTATTGCACAAAATTCCCACCGATAAATCCTGCTCCGCCGGTCACTAAAATATTCATGGATTTATATTCACCTCATTTTTCTTTGGAGATTCAGCAATTTCTTTTAAATACTGTCCGTACTCAGTTTTTAATAAGGGACTAGCTAGTTTTTTTAATTGTTCTTGATTAATATAGCCTCTACGGAAAGCTATCTCTTCAATACAAGAGATATAAAGTCCTTGGCGCTTTTGTACAGCTTCAACAAAATTCGAAGCTTCAAGGAGAGACTCATGTGTACCTGTATCCAGCCATGCTAAACCACGTCCTGCGAGCTGAACAGTTAGTGTACCTCTCTCAAGATAATGATTAATTACTGAGGTGATTTCCTTTTCTCCTCTAGCAGATGGTATAACTTGTTTTGCTATGCTTACTACATTATTATCAAAGAAATATAAACCTGGAACGGCATAAGAAGACTTTGGCTTTTCTGGCTTTTCCTCTATTGAAATTGCCTTTAAATTATCATCAACTTCGACAACGCCGTAGGCTCGTGGATCTTTAACAAAGCATCCGAAGATTGTCGCACCTTCTTCTAATTTAGCGGCATCCATAAGACGATTCCCAAAGTTTGAACCATAAAAGATATTATCACCTAAAACTAATGCTACAGAAGAATCACCAATAAACTCTTCACCAACTATAAATGCTTCAGCTAAGCCATTAGGCTGCTCTTGTATAGCGTATTCAAAAGACATTCCAATATCACTACCATCACCAAGCAGTTCTTCAAAAACCAAAACGTCCCTAGGTGTTGAGATTATCAAGACCTCTTTTATTCCCGCTAACATTAAAACAGACAACGGATAATAAATCATTGGTTTATCATAAATAGGTAGAATTTGTTTCGATATAGCCTTTGTTAAAGGGTAAAGACGAGTACCAGAACCCCCAGCTAATATAATTCCTTTCATAATATCTGCTCCTTTTAAATACTAATTCTAAATTTAAATCCCCTTAAACTGTCTCATCAAATACCAGTATCCCAATACCGAAGTAAATAAAAACACAACTACCGTTGAGATAGCAGCCCCTATCGAACCATAATCTGATATTAATATGATATTAAGAATAACATTTAACACGCCTGTAATAACAGATAGATACAACCCGAATTTCACCTTTTTCATCATTACCAGTATATTACCTATTGGAATTCTAAAAGATGCAGCAATAAAGTAACCGATTGACAGAATAATGAAAGGAATAACAGCATCTTTATATTCTTCGCCAAAAGCTACTTCAATAATCTGCTTCGAAAATACAACTAAAAAAACAGTAATCAACGCATTAAATATAACTAAATACTTTGTTAACTTAATGAAATTACATTTAATCCATTTCATATTATTATTATTTCGAGCAAAATAAGGGTAGATAAACACCATGATAGACATTGGAATAAAGTTCAACGCAAAAGGTATCAAAGTAGCTGTCTTATAAGACGCGATTGTCGATACATCAGCAATTATAAGTCCGATAATAAAAATATCTATGACATATAACATTTGAGCGATAGAGTTATTGAACGATTGCGCCAATGAAAACTTAAGAAATTCCATTTTATCTTGATATATTAATTTTCCTGATTTGAATACATCTTTTGTTACATCTTTAAGAATTACTATGCCTATTAAGATAGTCAACAAATAAGCAAAGTATCTAAATAAAACAACACCCAGCGCTTGGAATAATAAAGCACCTATCACTGAAAACACAAAAACTAATGCTGTGTTTGTTGTTGTTAACAGTGAAAAGTCTTTATTCCTTAATGAAGTTCTAAAGTAAATCTGAATGCTCTCCATAATAAACATTATTAAAGGCAAAGCACACATAGCAACAATTATCGGTCTTGCCTCTTCAAACTGAACAGGGCCAAATATACCAAAAAGAACAAAGACTATAGAAACAATTATATTAAAAAAAGATCCCAGCTTTAAACCAAATTTAAAATATTCGTTTCGCCTGCTTTGTACATCTGATTCACTTCCAAATTGCAACATCCCTGCAGTCGCACCTAAGGCATTAAATAAAAGGAATATCATCAATAAGTTTTGTGCGTAACTGAAAACTCCAAACTCTTCTTTTGAAAGAAGTCGGACTAAAAATATACTACTTGCAAATCCAATAATTTTATTAATAACATTTGCACCAAAAATATGAAAGAAACCTTTCTGGATCAATTTCCTAATCTTATCTTTCATTATCTTCACCAAAGTATATTTTTAATACAGCTAATAATGTTAGAACTTGGTTCTTTTCTATATTTGTACCATTTCGGAATAAAAGCTCACAATCTTCTTTAAGTTCGCTATAAGAATTTAATCTTTCAATATTGCTTTTATAATATGATTCAATAAACTCTTTTAAATCACTGTTTGTTTCATACCAATAGTCTAATGGGTTCATGTGTTGTTTTGATGCTATTTCCGATTTTTTTATCCCCATTCGTTTTAGTAAAAAATTGAAACTCATACTTGGAACTCTTTTCACCGGAACTTCTCTACCCAAGATGTTAATAAGTGGGTCTGTTATTTTCGCATTTATTTTCTCCCATGCATAATTAGCCGATTGAGGATACCTCGCTAATATCCATTTTTTATAAATGTAATGTTTATATCTATATTTAACAGGAATTTTAAGACAATAATCCATAAAATCTACATCACAAAAAGGTGAATAAGTTTCAGTGTGTTCCTGAGCAACAAGAAGCCCCTGGTTCGCACCATTAAAGCCTCTTGCATAAAATTTATAAATTTCTTCATTCTCGTAAGCTGTTTTTATCTCCGGTATTTTATTGGAGATGATTTTCGAATATGCACCTTCACTAGGATCATAGTCTTTTGACTCCTTTAAAGAATTATAAAAAGTCCCTATGACAACGTCACCCAACATGCCCGTATGAACTAAACCCATTTTACTGAAATCAATTAGGTCTAAACAACTTTTTCCATGGGCAAGCCCATAATATAGTGCATTTCCGTATGACATCTTCACTACATTATCAATATCCTTCAAAAATATACCGTTGTCTAAGGACTTAAATATCCATTCGTGCTTTAGATCACTAGCGATTTTTTTAGGTATAGTCTCATCTAAATAATCCGATTGTGAAAAAGTATAGTTAATGATATTCTCACTATACCCCATGTCATAAGCGACCCATGTTGTCATCCTTGAATCTAATCCACCACTTAAAGCCACTAAATGTTTGTATCCATATTCCTTGTCTTTTTCAAACGCTCTTGATACCGCTTGTCTAAATAACCTATCAATATTTTCAATGATTTCAGATTCAGATTCCTTATCATTTGGGGTGTTATCTAACTCATAATACTTTATAATTTGATAACCATTTTGATTTGACAATATATAATGGCCAGGTAGAAGTTTATGAAACTCTTTAAATAAAGTCTGATCTTCTAGCATGAAACCAAATGTCAACATAAAATATGCTGCATCTTCATTAAGATAATAACCAATATTATTTAAGTTAAAATAATTCACCAAATCATTCACTTCTGATCCAAATATTAACTCGTCATTGTATATAGAATAATATACTTGTTTTTCCCCCATATGATTTGTATAAATTAGCTTTTTATCACTTTTCTTATCATAAAAAATGCCTGAAAAACTTCCTCTGAACTCATTGAAAAAAGTATCTCCGCATTTTTCATACATTACAGTAACCGCTTCAAAAAAGCTCTTTACATTATATTTGCTAATTAATTCATGTTTGTTGAGAATTACTCCTTCAACCAACACAAAATAATTATTATCTTCTTCAAAAACTTTGTCCTCAATAAATTTATTAACGGTTCTTCTCTCTACATAAAAATCTGTGAACAGTTTTTGGTCCTCCATAAGGCTTTGGTTTTTGTTCACGCCAAATAGATTACCTTCTCTGATTTCACCTATTTTCCCCATAAATCCCGGCACTTTATCAACCTTCTTTTTTTAAATTCACCTTTTGAAATAGAAAGATTTGAGTAAATCTACAACTGATAAAATATGAGCTTCTTCCAAGCCATAGAATAAAGGTAATCGCAGTAAACGTTCACTTTCAATCGTTGTATGGATATTTTCCCCGTAAAATTCACCGTATTTCAATCCTGCCTCAGCTGTATGCAGTGGGATATAGTGAAATACAGTTTGAACGCCTTTTTCTTTTAAGTATTCAATAAGTGCTGTTCTCTCGTTAAGATCCCTGCACTTGATATAAAACATGTGGGCATTGTGTTCACACATCTCTGGAACAACCGGAAGTCTAACATAACCTTCCTTCTCAAGCCCCATTAAGGCGCTATAGTATAAATCCCAACTATTAAGACGCTGATTGTTAATCATATCGGCTTCTTCTAACTGAGCAAACAAATAAGCTGCATTTAGCTCACTTGGTAGATATGAGCTACCAATATCAACCCATGTATATTTGTCAACTTGTCCACGAATAAATCTGCTACGATTTGTTCCTTTTTCGCGGATAATCTCAGCTCTCTCCATAAATTTTTCGTTTTGGATGAGTAGTGCTCCACCTTCACCCATCGAATAGTTTTTTGTCTCATGAAAACTAAAGCAACCAAGATCACCTATTGTTCCCAAGGCTTTACCTTTATATGTAGACATTACTCCTTGCGCTGCATCCTCAATTACATATAGGTTATGGCGCTTAGCAATCTCCATGATGGTATCCATTTCACAAGCTACACCTGCATAATGAACAGGAACAATGGCTTTTGTCTTATCTGAAATAGCAGCCTCAATTAAGGTTTCGTCTATATTCATCGTATCCGGGCGAACATCAACAAATATAATTTTTGCTCCCCTAAGAACAAATGCGTTAACCGTCGATACAAATGTGTATGATGGCACAATAATCTCATCACCTGGTTGGGTATCGATTAAAATGGCTGCCATCTCTAATGCATGTGTACATGAAGTTGTTAAAAGCGATTTGGGCGTATTAAATGTCTCTTCAAACCAAGAATTACATTTCCCCGTAAAAAAGCCATCTCCACTTATTTTCCGATTACTTTCAATTGCTTGTTTTATATAATCTTGTTCTTTCCCAACATAGGGTGGGACATTAAATGGAATCATTTTACTGCTCCTTTTATATAATAGTACCAATGATTAATACTATGAATTCTATAACCATTTTTAATATATGCATTTACTGCATTTATATTGGTCCCTTGAGTAGAAATCACAACAGTCTGTATATTATTTTTAATAGCGACTTCGTCTACATAATTTAAAAGTAATTGAGAGATACCTTGACCTTGGAAGTCTGGTAGAACTCCCAATAGACCAATTTCAACCTCAGATTCACGAATACGATAAGTAACAAATCCAGACAACTCATTACTACTAAAATATCCAATGCATGCATCGTCCATCTTGCCAGCTATACTGTTTATCATCCATAAATAATAAAACTCATTTACTTTTTCTTTCGAAAAAATATCAAACCTTGAATTTCCTCCAAATAGCTCAAAGTAAATATTTTCACAAGGTTCCAAGTTCTCCTTTGATAAATTCTGAAAATCAGAATTATTCATCACAACTTCGTCAAACTTATTTTTCTGCAAAGTTATTTTACTTTCTTTAAAAGAAAAACCTCTTCTTTCTAACATATTGATAGAAGATACATCACTTATCTCGCATAAAGATTGAACAATAAAGTTTTTCTTATTTGGTAATTCGAATTCACTATTCTCATTTACATCAAGATGAAAAATATCTATCCCCCAAAAGTCTGAATCCCAATCCAATTTCCGCATATTACACCTTCTCTCTAGAAGAATTATTGTATTTAAATATATATCTCCAGCATTCTACTAGTTTATTTTCAGAAAAACACTTTTCAGTATTTTCAATATTAGATATGCGATCAGTTTCTTTCATTGGAGTTAGAAGAAAATCAATATCGTCAGTAATACTATAGATTTTTAATTTATGGTCTATGCAATAATCCCACGTTGTAATATCTTCACGAATATAAACTTTCTTCCCTAAACCAAGTAATGTCGTAATATTTCCAACTGCCTGCTGTCGATTATGATTAAATATAGCAACATCAATTTTAGAAAGGATATTTAAATACTTGTCAAATGACATGAAATTTAAAATCGGTTCAAAATTGTCGCCGAATAACTTTTTTCCACTTTGCACTACTTTTTCTGCATATTCCTTGTCACCATAAGATAGGGGGCAAATAATATGGATATTATCAAGCTTTAAAGTGTTTAGTTTTTCAAATACCTCTAAATGATTGTTTGATGGATCCGCGGAGTTACCTACTTGGATGTGAGTAATGATTGCATCTTCAGTTGTCTTACTAATGGGGATATCTGTATATAAATTACTTGGATACAAAAAGGAATAGTAATATTTCCCTTTCACACCATACCATTCTTTTGCTAATTCATAATCCCCCTTAATATGAGTTATCAGACCACTCATCCTTTTTATTACAGATGCCCTTATAAACTCTTTCACCTTTGCTTTAATGGTTGGACGGGGTTGTTGATAAACGTATAAATCCGCACCCCAAACAATCCAATAACATTTTCTTAATAGCCATGGTTGAAAAAAAAGGGCCACTACAATTCGTATATCGAATAGACCATGTAAGTAGACTCGATCTACTGCATATAAAGCTTTCAAAAACGGTATATTCCAAGCAACTTTATCAAATTTAATCAAATTGGCATATCGATTTTTAATATGATCGGTTGCAGTGGTCTTAAAACAAAAAAATTGATGTTCACTAAATCCGAAATTTAAATTCACAAATTTTATATAAGGTTCTATAAATTTTTCAGTATTTGTAATATGTAGATGTTTCATAAAAAACTCCTTTACAAAATCACTTGATGTTTACATAATATAATGTCTAAATTTCAGATGTTATATATACCATACGCTGTTAGACTAGCCTAAACCTACTAAACGGTGAATAAACACCCGCAAAGTATAAAATAATAATGATGTTATATAAACAAAGATAAATAATAAATAGTATAAATACTATTTGATTTTTCTTTGTTAAATATTTAAATATTAGTTCTTTAACGATGAAAAAGCTGCCCATACTAAACAAATAATTCAATCTTAATCCAAAGTTTTCAGCGTTAAATGCCGTTAATACCAAAACAAGGATACTACCTATTATTTGGGAGTTCAATAATAGAAAATAAAATTTATCTTGTTCTATACTTTTTCTATACCTCAAAGCAAGTATATTAACTACTACTATTAACACGACTATGGAATATGTAAACAGATACCATAGTACTTCATGTAAGTTATTCATAAAGTTAATGTCGTCGCTACTATAAACCAGGTAATATTGGAACTTGATTAAAATAGGACTTGTAAAAACAAGGTCTGATATGTAATTCTGTATTATGTTTTTACTAGCAAACGCAAGTATTCCAAGTGTAACAATACTGATTACATAACTTTTAATTGTCCACTTCATCTTCAAAAAAGGGCGGATTAAGAAAATGGCAACGTTCGAGTAATGAAATAACGTAGAGATTGAACTTTTTAAATAAAATCTTGAATTCCTATCCTTAGAGAGAGAATATATAGCACTTAAATATATAGCTGCAGCAAAAAAATGTCTGATCGTATCAACAGGACCTCTCAGTAAGTTCATCAGTAAAAATAATAATAACGTGAAAAACGGAAGTGTTTTTTCTTTACCAATTATTATTAAGTAAATTAAATATAACGGTATAATGGCACTTATAAAAAAGAAAAATTGAGTTCCTAGTCCCATATCCTTTATGATAGAAATTAAAATGATAAATCCTGGTTCTAAATGATTATCGAACATATTTTTAAAAAGATCTAAGTTTAAATTAACCGTATCTGTATTTATAAACATATTTTCGTAATTTTCATGATCTAAACCAATAACTTTATTTCCACAAACTAATGCAATAAGTACTACTAAACATAAAATAATCTTCTTCTTTATATTGAATCTAATTTTCTTTTCCATAAAACTCAATATAAATACAATACCAATAATCGAAAATAGTAGAAATATGTCTAAAAGTATTCTCATTTAAAACCATTCCTTAACATTATATTCACCGAAGTACTGAATTTCTTTCCCCTAAACCACTACTGTCCGTTACGCAAAAAGATAATTTCTGACTATACGGTTTTTTTATAATTCTAAAATTCGTTCAGCAATCATTCTGGAATCAAAAGCTTTGCACGGATTGTATTGAACTGGGTGCTCAATGATTTCTTTTATGATTCGCTCAATATCTTCTTTGTTATTCTCACAAAAAATGTATCTATTATATGGTTCTAAGTAAGTTCTAATTGTTTCTTTATTTTCACCATCAAGTATAATCAGTATGGGCTTATTTGTCGCAGCATAGTGATAAATCTTCCCTGGTATTTGTGTTCCAACCTTATTTAATACACATACTAGGAGATCTGCTTTTGCTTCATATTCTGAAATATTACCTCTTGGATATACAGTGATATTTTCTTTTTCAGCAAATTCACAATCAGATTCTCCCATGATGATTAAATCTATATTTTGTCGCAAATGATCACATGTAGTATAAAGTGGTTCTAGATTTCTAGATATTTTCATATATGCTCCAAAATAACCAATTAGAAATTTCGCATTCTTAGTTTCTGGATAGATTCTTTGTTCTCTATAAGGAATTGGAACAAAGCTCATTTTTTCAGCTAACTCAGGGAATGTCTGTTTCTGTGCTTCATATGTGCAGGGGGATACATAGATAATCTGATCTGCATCTTTCAATAACTTCCGCTCAATACTGCGCAAATATAAATTAGGATATATGCTACGGTTCGTTATATCCATCGCCATTGGGTCTCCCCAATACTGAATCCACTTTTTATATTTTAAACCTTGGTTCATCAAATTAATTGCTGCAATATGAGAAGTTTTAGGGTCAGATGAAGATATTACCAAATCATATTCTTTTTGATTCAATCTATTTATATCAATTTGTTGAGCAATTTTTAATGTGTGATCATAGATCGTTACTTTATGATACACTTTACGTAAAATTGAAATTGCTAGACTTTTGAATACACTCTTCCCACCATTTTTTACAGACGTAACCGTATTATATAAATCATTTCCCTTTAACTTAATAATATTAAATCCATCTAATTTTTCATTTTTATTAACAGCCTGCACATTTTCACTCGCAGTGATCGTTACAAAATCTACTTCACACTTATTAGATAATAATCCATTTACCAATGCTAGATTTCTCATCATGGCCGAATTATTTGCTTCAACAGGAAACATACAAATGAATAGTACTTTCATTTTTCTTTCCTCAACCCCACGAATATAGTATTTTATAGTTATTCAGCTTCTACGTTTAGATTTCATTCATAAAAAAGTCTTTAATATTCTTCTGATAAACCTTATTCTCGTCCTTGATTTCCGATAGTAATAAATCGCACCTCTTTTCAAATGCTTGTGGATTGTGATTTATGTAATAATCATATAGTTTGTTTTTGTATTCTTTATCTTTAAGATCTAAACTTATACCCACATCATTACTTTTTATTAATTTACCCGAATACGTATTTATGTTTCCAAGAAATGGCTTTCTATACAATAAGCCATCATAAAATTTATTTGCTAAAGCTAGATTGTTAATGAAGGACTCCGGGTAATTATAGCAAATAAGATGTAGCCCTTTTATCAAGTCTTTTTTCTGAGTTTCTGAATACTCGCCCGTAAAAATAACATTATTCATGCCAGCCGAGTAATCCTTTAATTCTTGAAGATTTTCACCCCCACCATGGGCAATAAATTCAAATCGGTTATCATTCCCGAAAATATCCATTAAGGACTTCATATAATCTGACTCTCTTAGACCGCCTATATACCCCACAACTACCTTTGAATTTCCAATCTGGTTATTGCTTGTTAGCGTTTCAAAACTTGAACAGTTATGGGCCATAACATAATTATCATATTCCGGTAGAACTTCAAGAAATCCCTTAGACGATATGCTCGTGAAAGACGAATTAATAACTATTTTCTTTAAAATTGATTTAAAGGGTTTGAAAAATTCAAAACTTGCATCTCTATAATCAAAAATGTATTTATTTTTATATTGATTACAAAGCTCTTTTAAAATCACGACCCCTGACATCGTCGTTAAAACAACTAACTTTTCATAGTTCTTATTATGAATAATTTTTTTTGCATATTTTCTAAAACGATAGAAGTCAGCAATTTTATAAATCGGTGATCGTTGTTCTTTTGAAGGATGCTTAAACACATGATGCGCTTGAGCATTCGACTCTACTACTTCTGCTTGAGTATTCTCAGATCTATCCCATGATATGATTTCATAATCAATGGCTAGTTCATCTAGACAGTTTGTATAATTTTTCAAATATGGACAACGGTTAATTGAACCAATATAAATTATCCCAATCATTTTTTGCTCCTACGTAAGTTATTTTCTCAATCATTTATTGGACTTCCAAGTACATCTGCTATAGAAGTTACATTCCTTAGCAGTTCGGATAAACCATCAAAGATCCTCAACTAAATGGTTATAGAAATCTGTGAATATTTTTTTCCTGTCACCATGATTTTCGATATACTCCATTCCTTTATCTCCCATGCTTTTCAATAAGTCATCGTTAGAAATCAATTCATGTAATTTTAAACTTGCTTCTTCATGATGATTAAAATCTACATATACACCGGATCCTACCTCCTCTATAATATCCTGAAATTCTCCCCAGATTCCTGAAACAATTGGTTTTCCTAGAGCCATATATTGAAACAACTTATTAGGTCTTACAAGTTTAAAACTCTCTATTTTCATTAAATTAGTTAAACATATATCGGCATGTACCAAGTAATCAGGAACAAGATCTCCTGGAACAGGATTTTCAAAATAAACATTGCTCAAACCTAATTGTTTAGTTAACTCAATTAAATTTGCTTTTTGTTCGCCGTCACCAATGAAGATAAATGAAACTTTTTTGTCCGTTATATTGTTTTGGCTTTTGTCATTAAAATCTTTAACCGTATTTAATACAGCGCTTAAGTTGTTTGCTTTGCCATGTACTCCTAAATACATAATCTTAAAATCATTCTTCCACTCTTTATTCTCAATTAATGAATCATCCAGTGCTTTGTTAAAATAACTTTCAGTATTTACACCCAATGGAGATATCCACATTGGCTTTGAATCGACCTTTTCTTTAACATAGGTTAGCATTCCTTCAGATACAGCCGCAATGCCATCAGCGGAGTTATAGAGGTAATCTGCCGCAAAATTCATATACTTAATTACTAGTTTATTTTTCATGCCCATATCTTCTAAAAATAAAGGCCAAAGATCTTCTACATCAGCGACTAATTTTATCTTTCTAATCTTTGCAGCTATAACACTAAAAATCGTAACAGGCGGGATAGTAATGATAATATAATCTATATTTTTAGAGAATAAAATTTTAATAGCTGTTATTAAATCAAACACTGTTATATTTAATTGTCTCATCAAAGAACTTTTTTTGTATGGAGTACTTTTTATTTTGACTATAGAGAAATTATTTAGTTGTTTTTCAGATTGAAGTTTAAGTTTACCTAGACTCTTATCCATCTTTCCTATGTAATGACTATATCCACAAATCCAAAACTCTGATTTACAGTTATAATTATCAGCAAAAAACTTTGACATCTCATAGTTTTTTGTGGGACCTGGCATATCAGGTGTTACTCCATAATGATTAATAGTAATAATTTTTTTCATTAAACATTTCCCTTCCATAAATGGTAAACTTGATGGCAGCCAACCTGTTTACATCCAACTTTATGATAAAAGTTAATTGCACCCATATTTCTAACTTGGGTACCAACTCTAATTTCATTTATGCCACGTTGATATGCTGTATATTCTAATGCTTTGAATAAGCTGGTACCAAGACCACTTTTAGTGACGGTTTTCGATACAGCAATAAGCTCGATTATACAAGCATTATCCGAATACGAATGTAATAGAAAACCATTAATTCTACCATGTTCATCATTAGATAA
The DNA here is from genome assembly GCF_008369195.1 of Sporosarcina sp. ANT_H38. Taxonomy (GTDB): domain Bacteria; phylum Bacillota; class Bacilli; order Bacillales_A; family Planococcaceae; genus Sporosarcina. The sequence continues at coordinate 196,645 of NZ_VOBC01000002.1, forward strand.
CGCAAAAAACTTATCCTGATTATCAAATGAATTTATTAGCCACTGACGATAAAGTTTGTCTCCTCCACGCATAGCTAATTCAGGATCCTCTGTAAACTTCGAAAATTTAAAATCTGCCATTTCAATGACCTGATTGTTTCTTTCTAGTGCACGATGAACTGTTATATTCACGGGTACCTCATGTGAATCTTCTACTTTTTTCATGAACTGGATGTTCACGTCTGCTAAAAACGCTGAAGTATCCTTGCCGATTATCTGTGCATTAACAGGCTCTGAATTATTATTTACAATAGATAAAAACTGATATTCATTAAACTTAGTTTTCAACTCTTCCCATTCATGTGGATTTAGCGGTTTATTCAGAATGACTTTGGCACAAGTAATACCAAAAAACTCTGCATCCCATTTCAAGTCATAAAACTCCACATTGTTTTCTACATTTCCTCCCATAAGACGACCCATCCTTTTTCAATCACAAACCGGAATTGTTTGATTTAGTACTTTTATCAGTTACAAATACATCCTCACGTTTCAAAACAGATCCCGCTGTTTTAAAGAATATTCTAACATCGAGCCACCACGACAAATGGTCTATATAATAAATATCATTTTGAATTCTTTCTTTCCAAGGTACAGTGTTCCTAAAGTACGCTTGGTTATACCCAGTAACACCAGGTTTAACTTCTAGTTTCCGTTCTTCATTACCCTGGTATAATTCACTATGCTCTGGTAAATCTGGTCTCGGACCAATTATGCTCATGTCGCCCTTAATAATATTTAATAGTTGTGGGGTCTCATCTAAGCTTGTCTTACGAATGAAAATCCCGATTTTTGTTAGTCTTGGGTCGTCTTCTGCATTAAAAGTTGATCCATCTTCATTTCTTAAGTCAGGTGCATTTAATTTCATGGAACGTAATTTGTACATCTTAAATATTTCCCCGTTCTTACCTAACCGTGGAGCATTATAAAATATTGAACCTTTATCTTGAAAATAAATAATCGGTCCTATAATAACCAAGATGATTAACCAAAATGGCAGAGCTATTATTGCTAGTATTAAATCAAATACTCTTTTCAATAAATTTTTATACATACCTACACCCTACCTTAAACTTCGTTCATTACCTTTTTAAAAGTTTCAATAACATATTTCACATCTTCATTACTCAATAAAGTATGAAGTGGCAATGTAATCTCATTCTGATAAACATCAAATGCATTAGGATAATCCTTAATATCAAATCCCAAATTCTTATACGCTGTAAACATAGGTAGCGGTTTGTAGTGAACATTAGACGCAACCCCAGCTTCTGCCATCTTAACTATTATTTCATTTCTCCGGTTTTCATTAATACCCGGTATCCTAGCTAAATAAAGATGTCCTGAGGAAGCAAAGTCCTCACCATAATGCTGCAAACTTTGAATCCCTGATAGTAAAAGAGCTGTATCATACATCTCAATAATTTCTTTACGTCTTTTTAATAAATTCTCGTATCTATTTAACTGTACCAAACCAAACCCAGCCATTATATCAGTCATATTACACTTATAAGCAGGATACATAATGTCATATTCCCATGCACCAATTTGTGTTTTTGCCAATGCATCTTTAGATTGGCCATGAAGACTATACAGCATATATTGTTTATAAAGCCATTCATCATCTAATCCTACATCATTTCGCCAAACAGCAGCACCACCTTCAGCTGTTGTTAAATTCTTAACTGCATGGAATGAGTAGCAAGTAAAATCTGCAACTTGTCCACATTTCTTACCATGCCTTTCAGCACCAAAAGCATGAGCAGCATCAGTCATAATAATGACTCTATTAAATAATGATTGAAGTTCACTATTAGAATTAAATAATTCTCTTTTACTCTCTACTATCTCGTATAAGGTATCGTAATTACACATTTTACCGCCTATATCTACAGGTATAATAGCTTTTGTCTTATCTGTAATGGCATCCGCAAGTTTTGAATAATCCATCTCAAAAGAATCTGTTGCAGTATCAACTAGTACAATTTTTGCTCCTACATGATCTATAACAGAAGCAGTTGCCGTATATGTATATGCTGAAGTGATAACTTCATCGCCAGGTCCAATACCTAAAATACGAAGGGTAAGTTCCATAGCAGCTGTTGCAGAATTTAAGCATGCTGCCTTATTTGTACCAACATAATCAGCTATTCTTTTTTCAAACTCTTTTGTTCTGGGTCCAGTTGTAATCCAACCAGACTTCATTGCTTTAGTTACTTCCTCAATCTCTGCATCCGTAATATCCGGAGGTGAGAAAGATATATTTTTTAATTTATTATTAATCATTGTATTTACCTCGCTTTTTTCAAGTATTGATTTTTAGAATTAAAAAACTTTAATAGCAGTTTAGTACTTAATTGGATCCCAGAGTTCACCTATCCAAACAAACTACTAACCTTCCAAATACAAAATCACACTAATCTGTATACCTACTAAGCAAACAAACACTGAATTTGATTTAAACTTTTGAATCACATACGTCAATTGGAAATCTCCAACTACTCCAGTCTTCTGATTTTCTAAGTATAAGAAGATCTCAGGAGTCAAAGCGGGCCTTCCCATAATTACAATATACGATGGAACAGTCTCCTTAGAGTGTTTCATTCACAAAAATCTCACCCTGTTTTGTTCGTCCCTCTTGAACTGAAGGCTATACAATTTCATCCCGATGAGTATCTTCACCGGGAACATTATTACTTCTTTTGTAGACTTCCCATAACCGCATTCTCTAGAGCCACTAACTTCTCGCTACTACTTTCCATCGACTCACCCGTCACCGAGAAATACACCTTACACTTCGGCTCTGTACCCGATGGGCGTATACAAAACCACGATCCATCCGTAAGTTTATATTTCAGTACATTCGACTTAGGTAACTCAATCGCAGTTTTCAATCCAGTGACCACCTCCAGCGTTTCACTAGCTGCGTAGTCCTCGATGACCGCTACCGCTACACCATTCACATCTGTAGGTGGATGATTTCGGAAGGATGCTAGAATTCTTTCGATTTGTTGTGCTCCATCTTTTCCTGTTAACGTTACAGACCGTGTAGACTCTTGGTGATAACCAAATCGTTCAAATAAGTCCATTAGTCCTTCGTATAATGTCTTTCCTTGCGATTTATAGTGAGCTGCGACTTCTGCCACGAAGACAGCTGACTGAACTGCATCTTTATCTCGTACGAAATCTCCGATTAAATAGCCGTAACTTTCTTCATAACCAAAAAGGAAGGAGTACTCATTTGTTTGCTCAAATTCATTAATCTTTTCAGCAATAAACTTAAACCCTGTTAGTGTGTCAATTGTCTTCATACCAAAGTTAGAAGCGATTTTACGTCCCAACTCAGAAGTGACAATCGTTTTCATCACCACGCCATTAGCGGGCAAGTTACCCTTGTTCTGTTTCTGCTCAAGTAAGTAATGGAGCATCAATGCTCCAGTTTGATTGCCTGTTAGGACAACATAGTCACCTGATTCGTTCTTCACTGCCACGCCGAGTCGGTCCGCATCAGGGTCCGTTGCCAGTAAGACATCCGCATCGACTTTCTTGCCATACTGTATGGCTAATTCAAATGCGGCGTGCTCTTCGGGGTTCGGAAACTGAACCGTCGAAAAGTCAGGGTCTGAGTTTTCTTGTTCTTTTACAATCGTTACATTAGTAAAGCCATATGATGAAAATGCAATACGAACAGGCTTATTCCCTGTACCGTGTAAGGCTGTGTAGACAATAGATAGCTCTTTATCTTGATTTTTTTGGCTCAGTAGAATGGTACCTAACGCGTCATTATACGCATGGTCTATCTGTTCACCGATAGTTGTAAGGAACCCTTCTTCTATGAGTTTGTCTTCACTACTAACTTCAATCGTCAATTCACAATCAATTTTGTTCATTTGTTGAACAATTATGTCAGCTGCATCAGGAGGTAACTGCGCACCGTCTTCTGCATATATTTTTAAACCATTATATTCGGGTGGATTATGACTTGCAGTGATTACAATCCCTGCAAGTGCATGTAAGTACCTAACAGCAAATGACAATACCGGAGTTGGGTGCAATTCATCGAACAAATAGACCTTAATTCCCTGACTTCCGACAGTTTTCGCTACTTCAAGCGCAAACTTTGGAGACATATGCCTGGAATCATAGGCAATGACCACACCACGATCCTTAGCATCTTTACCTTGTTCAACAATATAGTGTGATAGACCTGCTGCTACTTTTCGAACTGTATAGATGTTCATTCGATTCGTGCCTGGACCAATGATTCCACGCATTCCACCAGTGCCGAACGCTAACTCTTTGTAAAAACTGTCTTCCATCAACTTTTCATCATGCAGATTTCGCAATAACTCTAATCGTAAGCTGTCTTCCTTAGGTAGTTGCTCTATCCACTGATTCAACTTTGATTTCCATTGCATTTGTCATTCTCCTATCAAAAACAGACATACTCTATTAGGGGTGCCAGGCGCTGCCACCCGGTGCAATTTGAATCAAGTGCAGGCGCCGTACAGGGGGTAGCCGAAGCAATAAGACTGGCTCCGGCTTATTGTGGGAGGCATGCCCTGAGCGATTCTATTGGGCTATCTCTATGTATGACCTACTCTTCTTTTTTCTGTTCCTATTAAACAGTCGTAAAATTCTTTGTAACCACAGGAACCTTCCGATTGGCTAGCCCAATAAGCGTTTCCTTCAGCTCCCTATTATCCATCTCAAGAAGCTTACCAATCACAAACTCCATCTCCAACCCACTAACCGGCTCAGCCTTCCCAATAAAAATCTTCGGAAATACATACTCACTCTGCCGTTCATTCTCATTCAATAACTCTTCAAACAACTTCTCCCCAGGCCGTATTCCTGAGTACGCAATCCCAATCTCTTCCTCACTATACCCAGACAACTTGATCAGGTTCTTTGCCAAATCCACAATTTTCACCGGCTCACCCATATCAAGCACAAATACTTCTCCACCTGCTGCAAGTGTCCCCGCCTGGATCACAAGTCGTGAAGCTTCCGGAATCGTCATAAAGTATCGAGTCATCTCAGGATCGGTAATCGTAATCGGACCACCTTTTGCAATTTGTTGCTTAAACAAAGGAACAACACTTCCTCTTGAACCTAATACATTGCCAAATCTCACAGCCGCGAATTTGGTTTCGCTTTTTTTCGCAAGGTTTTGAACAATCATTTCAGCGAAACGTTTCGTAGCACCCATGATATTGGGTGGATTGACTGCTTTGTCCGTTGAAACCATTACGAAGTACGGAACGCCAAATGTATCTGCTGCTTCCGCAACATTCTTCGTGCCGAAAATATTATTCTTAACAGCTTCCATTGGGTTTGCTTCCATTAAAGGAACATGTTTATGCGCAGCTGCATGGTACATAACATCCGGCTTATACTCGCTAACGATGTCGAAAATACGCATCCGATCTTGGACGTCTGCAATAATTGGTATTATTTCTGTATGTGTTGAAACTTTTTGTCGCAGTTCCATGTCTATATTGTAGATAGAGCTTTCTCCATGACCTACTAGTATCAACCGACTTGGCCAAAATTCACTTACTTGTCGACAAATTTCCGATCCAATGGAGCCACCCGCACCTGTGACAAGTATTGTTCTACCTGTGATCTTGTCCGCGATTGCTTTTAAATCGAGTTGGACTTCATCTCTACCCAACAAGTCTTCGATTTTCACGTCTTGCATATCATTGACGGACACTTTGCCTGTCATTAAGTCTTCAATGCGTGGAATCGTTTGTGTTTGGATACCGGTTTCAATACAAAGTTTCATTAATTCAGCCATTTGATGTTTAGCCATAGATGGAATGGCTATAACAATTTTCTCGATTGTCTGTTCTTTGACAATGTCGGGAATATCTTTCGTATCACCGACTACTTTCAACCCAAATATTTCGAGTCCATGTTTCGCATGATCATCATCTACAAAAAGGATGGGTTTCATGCCAGATTCAGGGTTTTGAAGCACTTGTCGCACGATCATACTGCCAGCTTGTCCTGCACCGATGACCATTGTTCGTTTTGATTCGGCCCCATTATGAAGATTGACCGTATCTCGCATAAGCCGCCACGATAATCTCGAACCACCGATTAGTAGAATATGTAGCATCCATGTAAGGGAGAGTGCTCGAAGGTAAATATCTTGAGAGATAGCAAATTGGACAGTTGCAACAACCGCAATCGTTAATGTCACGGCTTTGAAAATCGATTTCAGTTCACCGATTGATGCGTAGGACCATGCTTTTCGATAGAGCCCATAATGCCATGCGAAGGTGTGGTGCGCAATCTGGATTGCAATGACGCTGATGAGCAGCATCTTGTTTGCAAATACATTGATGTTTGGATGCAATATGAAATAACCGATGTAGATCGAGAATAGAACGATGAGTGAGTCGACAACAAACAACAACGTCATTCTTTTTTTTATTGTCATTAGGGGCCCCTTTCTTTTTATTGAGTGCATTGCCGAAAATGAGACTTTTTTCTCACTTCCAATAAATCGTATTTTATTTTTTCTGTAAAACTAGTATAATAGTCTAACAGTATCCCACTATCCAATTAAATGCCACCATTTTTTACATTCAACTATACCTGGTTCCAACAAAATTAAATCTTCATTCGTCAAGATTCGAGCATTGTTTTCAAGTAAAATATCCACTTGGTCATGATGTTTGTGTTTTTCTAGAAAATCAAGACCCTTACCGTAAAGAAACGGACGTTTGACTGCATTATGTACATCAGAACCATAGGCATGGACAAGATTCGCTTCGACGAGTTGCAATGACAGCCTTTGTACCGATTTACCGAAGTGTCCTGCAAGACTGCCAGCTGTCACTTGGGATAATGCGCCATGACTAACGAGTCGTTCAAGACGGCTTGGCTTTTCAGCGATCGCACGGTTTCTTTCTGGATGGGCGATGATCGGCACTTTGTTTAAATTCAAAATACCTTGGATGATTTGTACCGTATATGCGGGAATCCCTGATGAAGGGAGTTCGAGTAATACATACTTCGAATTTGCGAGCGTAAGGGCTTCACCACTGTGCAACTTTTCAATAGTGGACTCTTGAATTCTTATTTCCTGTCCAGCATGTAATTGAATCGCTAAGTCCCGCTTTTTTATTTCTTTCGATAACAGCTTGATTTTTTCAAGTACTACCTGTTTTGGCACATTATAGTGTGGATTATAAGCATGTGGTGTTGCAATTATATCGGTAATTCCCTCGGCAATAGCCACTTCAATTAGTTCCAACGATTCGGATAGTGTTTCCGGGCCATCATCTACGCCCGAAAGGATATGTGCATGCATATCAATCATCTTTTTCCCCCACTTACAATTAGATAGTTAGAAAGAATAATAGTATAAAAGTCTAGACGCTAAATCTCAAATTAGTCACTTAGTCATGATAGTAGAATAATAGTTTTATGACCAAAAAAAAGAATAGGGATTACTCCCCATTCACTCGTCAGTCCCGTAGTATTGAGAGTAATAATGATCCTTGTCGAGTGTGAAATTGTTCAGCACAGCCCCAAGGATATTTGCTTTTGACGAAATAAGTGCGTCTTTCGCTTTAACGATGGCCCCTTTTTCGGTTTCACCAGCGCTTAACACAAGGATTGTCCCTTGACATTTATTGGACAGGATTTGTCCGTCTGTGACCGACAAGACAGGAGGTGCATCAAAAATGACAATATCGTAGAGTCCTGTCATTTCCTCCATCACCTTATTCATCGTCTCTGATGCTAGTAACTCCGCTGGATTTGGCGGAATCGGTCCACATGTAATAACATGCAAATTGTCGATTTCGCTCATTTTCACGACATCTGAAACAGTTGTTTTACGGGTTAATAGATTTGAAAGACCAAGTGTATTTGTCATGTGGAATGTATAGTGAACGGTTGGTTTCCGCATGTCTGCATCGACAAGAAGTACACGTTTGCCTTCTTGCGCGAATACGACAGCCGTATTCGCTGCAACCGTGGACTTTCCATCTCCCGGCGAAGCCGAAGTAAAGAGAAGCGTGCTTAAATCTCGGTCTGGCATCGAGAAGTTGATGTTGGTCCGAAGTGTACGGAATTGTTCCGTTACTATTGATTTTTGATTGGCGTTTGTCACGAGTTTACGCGCGACTGTTTGGATAATTCGTTTCTTCTTTCGTTTCACCACCATATTACACCCTCCTCCTTCTTTGTTCGACTTGCACTTTCGTTTGTTGAATCTCTTTATCTGAAATTGGACTCACTAAACCGAGAATCGGTAGTCCCAGCAGATCTTCAATGTCTTGTTCCGTTTTAACCGTCGTATCCAGATATTCCAATAGAAAAGCAACACCTACTCCGAGCATAAGACCAATCACTGCTGCGATTGCCATATTCAGTTTCGGGTTCGGGTTAATGGGTGACGGATTTTCCGCTAGTTCCGCTTTTGCGAGAATGGTAACGTTGTCGACGTTCATAAGCTTAATGATATCTTCTTGGAAAACGGAAGCAATCGTATTAGCAATTTCCACTGCTTGACGTGGATCAGGATTTTCAACAGCTACGGTTACAACTTGCGAGTTTTGCACACTATCAACTGTAATGTATTCATTTAAATTGCTAGTTGTCATATCCAAGTCTAGCTCTTCTATCACTTTTGAAAGTATGGTAGGGCTTTTAATGATGACATTGTATGTACTAATAAGTTGCAAGTTTGCTTGAATGTCTTGAGCGTTGACTGACGTCGTTTCTTGTTTCGCCTGGGTGATAAGAATTTGTGTCGACGCCTGGTAGATAGGTGTCAAAATCAAGAAACTGACGACACCGCTTATTGTAATTGCAATTACAGTTATGAATGCAATAAGAGATAGCCTTTTTCGGAGTGTTTTAAACAGCTCCTGTAAACTAATTGTTTCTTCCATTATGTATTTGTTCTCCTTTACCATTTCCCTAAATTTTGATAAGCTTCGTCATTATAACACAATTAATTTAATACTATATATGCAATCTTGTAGATTTGTGGCATAATCGTACTAATTAGTACTTTTGAAAGGAGTGCCCAATGAATATAAAAACAGTTATGGCTTACATAGTTCTTATTGGCTGTATCATTCTATTGCTTGGCAGTTATTCCTTGTGGAAAGACAAGCTATCGTCATTCCACAACGATGCTGAAGCATCAAAACCTTCAAATGGAGCTGTTTCGAAAAGTAAGGGCGATGGTGTTACAGAAAAGCCAGATTCACCAGTTACATCTGAATTCGATGTCGAACGTTTATTGTCGTTAACGGCTAATCAAGATGCTTCGGTTCAGAACGTTTTCAAAAGTCGCTTGCAAGCTGGAAAACCACTGAATTTCCTCATTGTAGGATCGGACTTCATGACTAGTGGGAACCCCGGCTTTTCCAAACGGCTGACGTTGTCTTTAAAAGAAGCTTATGGTGATTTCATAACCATTACAGAGAAGTCATTTGATGGTTCATCTGCAACATTTATAGAGAATCTGGATGAAGAATTTAGCATAGATTCGAGCTATGATGTCGTACTATTCGAACCTTTCACATTAACCAATAATGGTGTTGTAAGAGTTGAGGATCAACATGAACACGTCAAAGTGTTCCAACAAAAAATCCAATCTTTCGTAGGGGATTCGGTACTTGTTCTTCAACCGGCACAACCACTTCCACGTGGTATTTTTTACCCACAAGAAGTACAGGCGCTCCAAACATTTGCTGCGTCGATGGACATCCCTTATATTAACCATTGGACCGAATGGATGGATTCAGAGTCAGAAATGCTGCCAAATCTATTAGATGCAAACAGTTCGCCGACTAGCGACGGCTCCGAAGTTTGGGCAAATGCAGTCTCACACTATTTTGTAGCAAAGTAATTGGAGGAATTGAGAATGAGTCGAACAGGTAAAAAAAAGAAGAAATGGCCATGGATTGTTGGCGGAATCGGAATTGTGTTTCTTGGAATTCTTATATATGGACTACTCGTTTTTAAAGGATTCACAGATACTGTTAAAGAAATTCATGAGCCTATTGATCGTGTGGTATCTGATAAGCGGGTCGAGCCAGTCGTTTTTGAACAACAGGAACCGTTCTCTGTTCTTGTGCTTGGTGTCGATGAACGCGCGGATGATGCGGGTCGTTCTGACACGATGATTGTAATGACAGTCAACCCTGCCACGAAGTCTACGAAAATGGTTAGTATTCCACGTGATACATACACGGAAATCGTTGGCAAAGGGGTAAAGGATAAGCTTAACCACGCTTACGCATTCGGCGGGATTGAAATGTCGATGAATAGTGTTGAAGGCTTACTCGATATCCCGATAGACTATGTTGTACAAGTAAATATGGATAGCTTCAAGGATATTGTGGATGCTGTCGGTGGTATTGAAGTCACAAATACTTTGGACTTTAAAGTTGGTAATGATTCATTCCCGAAAGGTCAGCTATCATTAAATGGCGAACAAGCACTAGCCTTTGTAAGAATGCGTTACGAAGATCCACGTGGCGACTTTGGACGACAAGACCGCCAAAAGCAAGTCATTCAAGCTGTCATGCGTGAAGGCGCGTCCATTAACAGTTTAGTTAACCATAAAAGCATCTTCGGCGCGATTGGTAATAATGTAAAGACGAACATGACGTTCGACGAAATGACTGACGTGCAATCGAAATACCGCGACGCGTTCGGACAAGTTGACCAGCTTTACGTTAAAGAGGGTCAAGGTGAAAAGATGAATGGAATCTATTATTACATGATGAATGACGCAGAGTTGGAAGCAATTACAGGTGAATTGAAGGCTCATTTAGAGTTAAAATGATTCTTGAACTCGCGTAATTCCCTACTTTGGTACGATAAGCATCCCCCGAACTGGTTAACGGTCGGGGGATTTTTTGTTGGGGGAGCTTTCATTCAAACTACGAATAATTTTCATTGTTCGTTCCTGGGTACTAATTGATTTGAACGTCGGAAGGGCCCCTATCTGACCTTTCCTTATGCATGTATTCTTGCATTCAGTATGGTACAATCCACATATGAAAAAACTAATCGTTCTGATCATTGTGCTAGGCGTTCTATTCATTTCTTCTGGGCAAACCTATGAACAACAGTCGCTTATCCCTACACTTGAGAAACGGCTGCCGAATGCGCCGTTCGAATCCTCCCTCGCAAAGCTGGAAGTGCCATATTGGGGCACAACGATTTCAGTTGAGGAACGGGGCTATTATCATTTTGTTGAGTTCCTTTTGAGGAAGAGTGCCCATTTTCTAATCTTTGGTGTTCTTGCCGTTGTAATCTATTTGGTATTACCGAAACATACTTTCCGCACACTGACGGCTTTTTGGGTGACAGCTCTCGTCGCTGCCGGCGATGAGTATCATCAATCATTGACGGGCGGACGGACGCCGACGTGGCAGGACGTCGCTCTCGATATGGCAGGGGCGGCTGTGTTCCTTGTTATTTTACGGATGCTCTTCCTGTTGAAACAGTTAAAATCGAAAAAATCGAGAAAAAAAGCAAGAGCCCGCTGAGAAGCGACTCTTGCTTTTTTCTATTTAAAGACCGGTCACTTTGCTCAATAGACTGTTTCTGCGTGCCTTTTTCGCCGCATTGTATTCATCCACTAAGTTTTGGCGTAGGATTTATCGTAACCGTTTGTTACTAAATCTTTCTCCACTGCTTTGATAACACCTGTGAATACTGCCTCGGGATTTGCTTCAAGCCTCTCTGCTGCACCAACGTATTTATTGTAAAAATATGCGTAGCTGATGCTTTCGCCGTTTGTTAGCGGTGTTGCAGCGATGCTAAAACTTGAAGATGGATTTTTATACTAAAAATTAGATGAAACGCAGCCAAAGTGAGACTTTGGCTGCGTTTTTTATAGGGATGGGAAGTTCTGTTTGGTTGGGAACTTTATTGGTTAGGTTGGACGCTCTTTCGGGTTCGTTGGACACTTCACCGATTTGGTTGGACACTCTCACTGAATGGTTGAACGCTTCATTGATTATGTTGGAGACTGTCCGGTTGGTTGAACACCCAACAGTTGCATCTAGTTCCCTAGCCGAATAATTATCACCATTTTTGTTAAGTACTAGAAGTTTAGCTTACACTCTATAATTAGTTCATATAGTGAGTTATCATTCTAAATAGGATTCTGCTATAAAAGTTTAACTATTGGAGGGATTTACATCAAAATGAACAATTTACTAAGAAAGATATACGCGGCTACTGTTTCTGTGGCAGTTGTCTTGGGAGTGATTGTTACTGCAGTACCTGTCACTACCGATGCGGCTGGTACTTCATTTACAGATGTAAAACCGACTCTTAACCATTATGATCCGATTATGAATCTTGCTGGGCGCGGAATTGTCAAAGACTATTCAAATAGTACATATCGTCCGAACACTCAGCTTACGCGTGGACAAGCTTCGAAAATCCTTGCGCTCGCTTTGAAGCTGGATACGATAAACGTCAGAAATCCGGGCTTTAAAGACATCGACAAATCTAATAGCTCTTATAAATATATAGCAGCTCTCGAAAATGCTGGGCTCATTTCAGGATTCGAAGATAATACATTCAAACCTAATACATCCATGACACGTGCCCATATGGCGAAAGCAATCGATCTCGGATTCAAACTCGAAGGTAAATCGACCAGAAATCCGTTCAGAGATGTAAGTAATTCTGCGTGGTATGTGAATCACGTCAAAGCGCTCGTCAGTAATAAAGTGACAAAAGGAAAGTCTTCTACAACTTTCGATCCGAATTCTAGCATAACCCGTACCCAAATGGCATCATTCGTTGTACGTACTGAGAATATCAAAGTCGCATCCAATCCATTCGAGAAGGCGCGTGCTGAAATTAGAAAAGTCGTTACGCAAAATGGTGTCATTGAAGTAGGCGGCAAAGAAGTTGCTGAATCAAAATTTGATAGCAGGACAAATACTTTAACAATGACTGCCTATAATCTTGATGAAGGGATTAAAGGTATGACCGGAATTAATGTTTTCTCTAGTAAATTGCGAGCGCTCGGCGTGAAAAAAATTAGCATAGGTAATGCTAAAGCTGTCGACCTCTCGCGACCCACTGCAAAAGATACGCTGAAAGAAGACTTCTTGGCCCTTTTGAAACCAAGTACTAAACCTTCAGCGTACAGCGATGTATCTGCAGAGGACGTCCAAGTTACACTTTATTCTAACAAAGACGGCATTCAATTCCGAGAAACTTTTAACGTTAACTTCCACGTGTTTGTTCCAAGCACTAATTGAAGGTCGCCCTATCCAAATCCGGATGTTGGCCCTTTTTTACACATGAAAAGAAGTGTAGTCCGATTGAGGTCTACACTTCTTTTTGTTGTTTATCTCAATGAATTGGTGATTTAAATTGGCCGCCGTGTGCTTCTTGCGTGTTCATGATTGTTAAAAATGCTTTCGCATCAACTTCATTGACAATTTGTTTCAACTTACTTATTTCTAGACGCGTCACAACGACGTAAATGACGTCTTTTTCATTGTTGTTATAACCGCCGCTGCCTTTTAGGTTCGTAATACTTCTGCCAAGACGCTCATTGATGGCACTGCCTAGTTCTTCGTATTCATCAGAAACGATAATAACTGCTTTGGTTTCATCCAAACCTTGGATAACTGCATCGATCGTTTTCGAAGCGATATAATACGTCAAAATCGAATACATTGCCTGCTCCATTCCGAGTACAAAACCCGCCCAGGCGAAGATGAAGATGTTGAAAAACATTACAAATTCTCCGACAGAAAACGGTATTTTTTTCGTCAATAATATACCAAGAATCTCTGTTCCGTCGAGTGCACCGCCGTTACGAATAACAAGCCCTACGCCTGCACCGAGCAGCAACCCTCCGAAAACAGTGGCAAGTAGTGGATCTGTTACAAAAGGCTCAAACGATTGAAGCGGAATTTCTACAAGCGCAAGTGCAACAATCGCAAAAGCGGAAGATATAAAAAAGTTCTTCCCAATATATTTGTAACCAAAAAATAGGAACGGCAAGTTAATTATAAGAATGAGTAAACCAAATGGGATATCCGTTAAATAGTTAAGGATAAGTGAAATCCCGATGATCCCGCCGTCAATAATAGAGTTTGGTACAAGAAATAATTCAATAGCGGCAGCTGCCATCGTAGCTCCAACTAAAATGAAGAAGTAGCGGAAAATGAAATGAATGCGTGTTTCTTTTTTGTGCTGTTTTTTCATGAAGGGGTTACAGTCCTTTTTGCAGTTTTTTGGTAACTACCATTATCCCCCTCTTTGCTTGCTGTGTAAATAATGAAATGAAATGCTTTTCCATTGTATTCGTTCACACTTCATCTCTTCTAAAAGCGCATGTGCCGTTTTGTGCTAAACATCGTCGAGAACCTAAAAACTCCTCATTCACTATATAATGAGGAGTTTTTTGTGGTTTATTGAGCTGATTCAGATTCTACTGTTGGTTCAGGTGTCGGCTCCGGCGTTGGTTCTACTTCAGGTGTTGGAGCTGGATCCGGTTTCGTCGCTGATTCTGGTTCAGGTGCTGGATTTGGTTTGGTTCCTGCATCTGGTTCAGGCGTTGGTGTTGGTTCCGGATTCGTTCCCGTCTCAGGTTTCAATGCCGAATCCTCCCCCTTTTCACCTTCTGGTTTAAGGTCCGGTGTCAATTCCGTCCCAGGTTCAGGAGTGGTTTCAGGTTTGCCTTCTACTTCAGGTTGTTGGGGCGGTACCAATTCGATAGGTGTAGAGGGTTTATTCAATTCTTCGACCGCTTTTTCGTACTTTGCATCTAGGTCAGCAATGATGGCCTGTTTTTCTTCAGTTAGATCGGTTTTCATATCCGCTTTCAAATTAGCAGCATATTCTTGTAGCGCAAGTGTCCGGCGATTTTGTTCGTCAATCGTGAATGCCTCCAGCTCTTTCTTGGCACTCTCCATCTCTTCCTGCAAAGCTACTTTCAAATCGTCCATAAGTCGATCTTTTTCTGCAGTGATTGCCGCCGCTATCTCCTGTTCAGACGCCGTCTTCTTGGCTCCAAACCAATTAGCAAATGAACTTTCAATACTCTGTCCAGCAAAAGCCATATTCATGCCGCTTCCTAAACCAATACTTATTAGAAAGGCACCTAGTAATATGGTTACCTTTTTATAGTTCTTGAGTTTGTTTAGCATAGTTACACCTCCATTTAAAAAATAAGGACCTCTTTGAATGAGGTCCTTATTTAAAGTTAGAAATTACTTACCATTAATTCCTTTAACTAGTGCATCCATTTCGGCTTCAGCAGCAAGTTGAAGTCCTTTTGCTGTATTAGTAATGATTTTTTCCTGATCTTTAACTAATTTATTTTTCAGATTAGTTACTTCTTTACGGAGTTCCACAATTTTCGCATCAATTAATCCTTTAATCTCCTCAACAGTTGAACCTGTTTTCTTATCTAATTGAGCTTGAAGTTCTTCCTTCGCCACTTTGATTGTCTCTTCCAAATCTTTAATAGCTTGTGTAGTCACTTTGTTTACATCCGTTTTAACTTTTTCATTCGCAGTATTCCCTGCTACTCCTGTGTATTGAGTTAAATCATTTTTTGCGTATGCCAAGGCATCATCACCAGCTTGATTAATTATGCTTTTTGCAAAATTTGATAGGCCACCAAATTGACTGGCCAAATAGGTCTCGATATGTGCTTTTTCTTCTTTTATTGAATCAATGTGCTCTCTGCTCTTGGCATCAATATTTTTATTCGCTACGCCAGCTACGAATTCACCTTTTGCATTAATGCTATCTGTAGCATCAGTTTTTAGTCCATTGTATTCAGTTAATAATCCCTCTGCTTTACTACTCGCATACGACGTAACTTGGCTTGTTACTTCAGTAGATGCCTTGCCAAATTGCCCATCGTACCATAATTTAAGATTTGCTCCTGCATCTGTTGCTCCTAACGCTACTCCGCCACCTGATACGAGTCCTACTGCCAGTACGCCTGCGATTACTTTACCTTTTACTGTTTTGATCATTTTTACTATCCCCTTTTATCATATTGGTTTGTATGAGTGCTTACTCACTTAATACTTCTTCTACCATCTTTTCGAATTCCAGATCGATGACTTCTTCAATGTTCTGCTTGTCCACAAAATCATCAAAGTTTAAGCTTTCTAGCTCGGCAACCGTTTTGTTCAGGCTATTTATCGTATTGGCCTTATACTCTTCGATGTCGGCCTCAGTTTCTCTTACTTTGTCGTCACTGAAACTTGCAAGTGCGTCATCAATGCTTTGTTTAGATTCTTCCAAAAAAGCATTAACGTCTTTCAGGACCACTATAATTCCGGTTGCGGTAGCGGCACCCACTTTTTTACTTTCCTCCAACAATGCATCCTTGTACCAAGCAGAAAGGTTTTGTCCTGGATTCATACTTGCGTATATTGTTCCTGCACCCAATAAGAAGGCGAATACCAGGAAAACCCCAAGAACTTTTTTCATCGTTAACACCTCATTAGTAGAATTCATTCATCTTTATTTAACAATCTCCCCCAATACCTTTTCCGGCTCAGTTACCGTGTTTGGAACTACTTTTAGTATAGGTCCGTTTCTACTCGTTATCCTCACTCTAGAGTCTAATTTCCTGAAGCCATTGGACTACTATGTTGTTCTACTTTAGGTGAATGCTGGTGTACTTTTGTACCAGAGCTAATCTATCTTTGCATGAATAGTTTATAGATTAACCCCCACTTCTTTACTATAGACACGCAATAAGTAATACAAATATTCCCGAATCGCTAAAATGCACGTTTTTCAAACAAAAAAAGAACCCCCTCAACCGCAAGAGATGACGTAATATTCAAGATAATCTGGTTATAATAGGTAATATAAAGACTATAGTTTTCGGATACTATGAGATACATCCTGTATATGGGCACCTTGGATGTATGGAGTTATTGGTGCAACCGACCTGATTACACTTGGACAGCCTGTTCAAGTTATTCGGGTTTTTGTTATGACATTAAGAGGAGTGATGGACATCAGAAAAAGTCCCACCACTAAAGGCAATCTATTGTCTTATTACCGGTACATTTCACTAGCAGTAGTATCTGTTTTTTTCTTACTCAATCCCCAGTTCATTAAAGCGGGAGTAGTTGTTGCTCTGGCTGTTGTAGCTTGGATAATTATTGATGCACAAAGAAAGTATTTGTGGAATAACAAAGTTCTACAATCAATCTTGGATACACAGCAAGATGAACTCCTACACATTAAGAAAGAACTTTCCGAAACAATGCTTGAGAGAGCTCACTTGGACCAACTGATTATAATAGAAGAACAGAATCGCATTGCCAACGAAATCCATGACCGTATTTCACAACGATTGTTCGGTATTGTTTACTCCCTGCACAGTTTACAAGCAAAAAGTCGTACGATGACGAATGACGAATTAAATGATGAATATCAATTCCTTTCCCAGTCGGCGAATACGACATTAAAGGAACTTCGTGCAGCGATTTACCGACTCAGCTCGCTGAAGAAAGGTGAAGAACCATTTATTCACCTCTTGAAAAAGTATTTGGACGAGTACTCGCGCCTAGTTGACGTTCAAATTGATCATCAAATAACGGGCGATGAAGCATGGATGTCAGACGCATTAAAGCAGGCACTTTACAGAGTCATCAGTGAAGCTTGCGGAAATGCAGTTCGGCATGGGCAATGTACGGTTATTGAACTTCGATTATCTTTACTTCAGGAGAAAATCGTAATGGAAATTCAAGATAACGGGATCGGGATTAACGTGCACAAATATGATGGCCAAAAGGAAATTGGAATCGGTCTCTCTAATATACAAAACACTGTCAATTCTTTTAAAGGCACGTTTTCAATAGAAGGAATACCCGGTTTTGGGACAGCAATGCGAGTTGAAATTCCTAATTTAACAATACGAAAGAAGGAAGAGGCGGTAGTATAATGCAAATTGTTATTGTCGACGATCATCCATTAGTTAGAAAAGGATTAACATCCATATTTGCTTTAGATACAGCGATTGAGATACTTGGGGAAGCTACGAATAAAAGAGAGGCGCTAGCTCTTTTCCGAACGACTAAACCTAATCTAGCGATAGTGGATCTTCGATTGGGCAATGAATGCGGTTTAGACTTAATCATAGAAGCGAAACAACAAGGGATAACTTCTAAATTCGTCGTGCTAACTTCATCGATGGAAGAGCTAGACTTTCAGCGGGCGAAGGAAATTGGAGTAGATGGCTATGTATTAAAAGAGGCTTTACCTGAGGAGCTCATACATGCACTGCAAATTATTTACAGGGGCAGAAAGTATTACGATCCGGGAGTACTTGATTTTGTGATGAAATCGCGAGAAAGCCCCTTTGAAAAGGATCGACATTTTGAGCAGTTAACACCTAAGGAAAAGGAAGTACTACTAGAACTCGGCATGGGCCAATCCAATAAGCAAATTTCACAGACTCTATACATCACGGAATACACCGTCAAAAAACACGTCAGTCAAGTATTAGCAAAATTAGAACTAGCTGACAGAACACACGCGGCATTATATGCCAATGCAAAAGGTTTAGTGACTTATAGTGTTAATTGAATCCAGGTCTGTAGATTGTCCACAAAATAACTCGATGAAAAATATGCGGTTCTTATACGGTTGCATGTCTTGATGTTTAGGGATGCTAAAAGTTAGCAAGTATCACATTGTACAGCGTGCTAAAGTGCCCGAAATTGTATCTTCGGGCACTTACAAGCTCGATAGAAAGGTAGCTATTCTTCCGTTCTACGAAGTAATTGCATTTTCAATTGAAGTGTGTAGGTACGCTGCGGACAGTTATACGCATCAGGATTACTAGTTATATATGATCGGTTTAGCGTGTTTTATGATCGGTACACCGGGATATATGCTCGGTCTGCTTTGGTTTATGATCGGTCTACCGTGATTTATGATCGGTCTGCTTTGGTTTATGCTCGGTCTACCGTGATATATGATCGGTCTGCTTTGGTTTATGCTCGGTCCACCGGGATATATGATCGGTCTGCTTTGGTTTATGCTCGGTCTACCGTGATATATGATCGGTCTGCTTTGGTTTATGCTCGGTACACATAAACAACATCAAACGGCTATTTCACATCTTATTTTTGATGGACTGATTGACTTTAGATTCAGCGTTTGTGACATAAAAAAATATCATTTTTCGTGAATTTAAGAATCACACCTTCACTTCTTTCTTCTCTTGATTTTCTTGTTTCTTTATTTATGTTTCTTTCGCTTTTTCACTGGCAGGTTCCTTTGATTTTTCGGCAATCCAAAATGAGGATAAACTTTCTTAAGTGTTTCCTCATTATTGCTAAAAAAAATGTACCTATGAATTGATGTTGAGAAATAAGACGTTAATACAGAAAAAAGAGAATATAAAAATATTATAATCATCATCTTTATCGATTCACTAAAAATAAACGTCATTATCATTTGTGCCAATATATAACCAATTCCGGAAGCAGTAACAATCCAGGATGTATTTCCTGATTCTTTATTTTGTAATTTATGATAAGTACCGCTATATAAAGCTTTGTAATTTATCCAATTCATGATTAGTAAAAGACTAAAGAAAAGTACAATCCCGAAAATGAATGGTAACTTACTTGAAACTTGGAGATGTAAATAATCGCCCATATATGCAACAAGGCAGTCGGGATTACTGCTGCCATTAAAAATTCAAAAGAGAGTGGTTCAGCCAATAAGGGGAAAATCCCGAAAAAGTCTAGGAACAAAAGGAAAAATGTGATGATATTTCTCCGGTTTTCTTTAGGTGTTTATAAATTTAAATAAGACAAGGTAATTTTATCTACCTCTGCTTGACTACTCATTTTCTCCATCTCCTAAACATAGCCTGTTCCTGTGGTAATCAAAGTCATCTGTTATTCGTATAATAATCATACGGTCTTTAAGGGTATAACTGTCAATATCAAATTCCTCTATCCCCCATAATTGTAAAACTATTTTCTTCAATTAGAATAAACAGTTCGGCAGTGGGATTGCTCATAATGGAAAAGAACATCTTTCCAACTTCCTTCCAACAGCTTAGTCTTCAGATTCTAAATACCCTCTCTTATCGAAATTAAAGCTTTTGAATCGGAACTTGCAATACAAGATAACGAGCTGCTCCGGCAACACAAAAATCATCGTATAGAATACGGCAAAGCAAATGACTGTTATGATGGCCCCTTCGATATCGGCTAAATTGTACGTTCTCACAGCAAACTGAATGATAAACACAAGTCCAGTACTTCCGATAATCGCTGCCGGAATATACGTTTTCTTTTCGAATTCCGCTCGAAGTTCATCTCGTTTCGAACCCTTACGATACTTCCCTTTTCTCAATAAAATAGAAAACCGGATGACAGTAGCAATAAAGAGCAAGACTCCAAATGACAATGTCACCATTGTAAATGTCAGCAGTGACTTTTCTGAGACTTCCTGGTTCTCTCCTACTAAAAATAACCCGCTGATGTATAAGAATACTGCTGCAACATTTTATGAAACTAAAATAGATACGAGATATTGTGTTTTTGATTTCTTTTATAAATAAACGCAATCGCATAGATCGCGGACAGGATAACTAATATTACTGTAACTCAGAAATGAACTGTAAGTATCTGATCTTTATATGGAAAGTTTGTCATTCTTCCCAGGACTGTATATTCCAGATAGTAAGCCAAGGTTTGCAATAAGATCCCCAAAACAAGTGCTCCGCCGAGTGCATTGGGGCTTTGTCTACCTGATTCAAGAGGCCCTATAAGTACCTCGAAATCCTTTACAGTCAGTTTCGCGAACATCTAATTCTTCCTCTCTACACTTTCATTCCTGTTCATGCGTATTTACTTCCCCTGTGCATGACATCCGATATTTCTGTAACAATTTCACTATTTGTACTGTTTTCGCCTTCTGGTGATTACGGCCAATGAAATCTACCACTCGTGACATGTTTTTTACCACCAAGTGACATAGATTGTACCAGTGAGTGACAATACCTTTACCACTTCATACCTTCTGGATAATCAAAGATAATAAATATACTTTTCAGAAATGTAAATGCTATACTTGCTTTATAAACTCGGCTAATTCGTAATAAAGTCTTTATGCCGCAATCGGGCCAGATTAAAGAATAATTATGAAGTTGAAACTTGATTTTGCTTAAATCGTAATAAATATAAGAGTGAGGAATATAAAAAAATGCATAACCATGAATAAGCCACTAAGAAAGGTGGGGTACAAATGAAACAATATCAATTCATTGATGTGGTATACATGAAAAAAAAGAATGCTATTCAAGTTGAAAATAGGGAGAAAGAGAGTGTTGGAACCATCGGAAAAGCAGATATTTCAGGATGTGAAAAGAGAAGTGTAGTATCATTTACTGCTCACAAAGGATCCGAAATTAAGATAGGGATTAAAAAAAGAAATATCACAAACTTACTTGTTGCTACATATATCATTAAAACAGAAGAGAATACCTATTTTTTAAAAGATAAGCCTGGGAATAGCCTACTCTACTTTTGTGTTGTAGGAAATATCGATGGTCAAGACATACGTATTGAAGAAAATTGGAGCAGCGAGATAGAAGTGAAAATAGACCATATTCACATAGCTACTATCAAAGCAAATGAATTCACGTTTAAGACAACCATACTCACTGAAAACAATATTTACGAATCATCTTTATTTTTTGCTATTACTATATTGATGTATTTTATGTATAAAATTTATAAGAATGAATCCGAGTTTATTGAAGATATATTGTTTGATTAATGCGGACACAACTATGTACTTATGTTTAACGTCAAAGTCTCAATATAAAGGAGCATCTAATTGGATTCATTGAAGTTTAGAATTAGTCGATTGGGTTTGTATTTTCTACTAGTATCTGTATTTCTCTTTGTATCGGGTAATGTCGGACGATATTTAATAGAAACTCAAGATATTGAAAGAAAAGTAGCCATGCTCCTACAAGGGGTGATTTTTACTGGGTTAACGCTCATTGTACTTTATATACTGAAGAGAAAAAGTCCCGAATCGTTTAAAAGTATCGGCTTAAAAGGTGTAAATTCATCATCTAAGATGGCTATTGGAATTGCATTGCCTTTTATCTTACTTGTAGTAGGTATTTTAACGGCCTATTTATTCGGTGGGATTGAAAATCTCAGTATGAACTTGACAACTAGTGTTGTAATTTCCGTTTTAATCAATACAATAACAGCATTTATGTACGAAGCATTTCCAGAAGAAATCTTTATACGTGGTTTAATATTTGAAGAGTTGCAAAAAAAGTTCCGCTTTTTTACTTCGTTAATTTTACAACCGCTAATCTTTATTTGTGTACCGATAACAGTGATTGCAATAGAATCAATATTCTTTGATAAGCCATTTGCACTAACTATAGATTATTTTATATTACTCTTCGCTTTCGGAATTGCTCTACAGCTTTATAGAGCATATACCGGTTCGCTATGGATGAATATAATATTTCATATGGTTTACCTTGAAGTAGCGAGATATATTTCTCTGGGAGGTATATATGAATCAGGTGTTACGCTTTTAGAGTTTGATGAGACGTTTGATGGTTTCATGTCGCTTTACTTATCATTTTTGTTTATTGTAATACTTAGTGTCGTGGTGTTATCAGTCTTAATATTAAATGATAAAAGAAAAATAAGACGTAACAGCTCTCTATGATTAGGATTTCATAAAAATGCTTTAGAATTAAAAATCTATCACAATCGGGTGCGTTTGTGTAAGATCATAAGCCTAATTCCTCGTTCAAGGTACGTGGGGTTAGGCTTTTATCTTCCAAAATCCTTAACACTTTTTATTTTCACATTCTTGACGTTACATCACCGGTAAACTCATTGGCAGCAAGTGGTAAAATTCGTGACAATCGCTGGTAAAAACTATAGCAGTAATGGTACATTCTCGTGGCTGTAATCATCTAGCAATTCCACTTCATTTTCATTGATCATTTTAAATGTCCAATTGCCTGTTGGTGACGTTAGTATAAGTAATCCTTCAATCGACCACTTATTTACTGTCTTCTTTATAAAACAACATCAAAAAGATATTTCACATCTTATTTTTGATGGAATGATTGGCTTTGTATTTAGCTTTTGTAACATAACGAAAATATCATTTTCCGTAAACTCTGGAATCATATCTTCACTTCTTTCTCTTACTTTTTTTAGATTCGTCTTGTCTTTCATTCAGTGGTAAACCAAAATCAGGATACACCTGTTTCACAAGATCCTTGTTTTTGACAATATAAAAGTAACGATGCAGATATACAGAAAAATAAGCTGTTACAATTGATAATAGTGAAATTAAAAAAATGAAAAACATCATTTTTGCAGATTCACTATAGACAAACATTAAAATAAGCTGGCCGATTACATACCCTAATCCTGCGAATGATAGCCATCGAACATTAATACTCTCCATCTGTTGCATTTTATGATATGTTCCTGTGTACAACGCCTTTATATTCAACCAGTTCATCGTCGCCAATAAGCCGATAAAGAGAAGAAATCCAATTACAAAAGGACCTTTCCCTTCTACTCCTAAGTGAAGATACAGTAATTTTTGTATTACCAAAAAGTAGACATAGGTATTGACAACTCCATATACTCCGAAAAACAGATAATAAGACTTTTCAAACTTGTATGGCGCGATTATATAGATTAATGCCCAAGATTGTAGAATAATCACTGGCACGATTGACAACTTAAAATATGTGGCTGAAAAAGGTACAGCAATAATTGGAATCATTCCTATCACATATAGAAAAATCAAAAAAAACGCGATAATATTTCCTTTATTTTCTTTAGGCGTTTGGAACCTCAAATAAGACAACATAATTTTATCTATTCCTGCTTGACCACTTGATTTCCCCATCTCATAATCTCCCAGTTCAATCATTTATTTTTTCTTTTCTTTCGTTTTTTAAGTTTTATAGGTCTTTCATTCATTGGTAAACCAAATTCCGGATAATCGTGCTTTACACTATCGATAGTGGAGAAATTATAACTACACTAATAAGTACTATTGTAGATTCACCGTAGACAGATGATAGGATAATCTGATCGATTACATATCCCATTCCTACAAATGATAAATACGAAAGTCTAAAAGCGTTGCAATCATAAGTAGCATTGCAACGCTTTTATTAATTTACTGATTCAAATTTAAAATTATCCATCTTCACAACTTGGTTATCCTGTTCAAGTGTGTCGATGAGTGCTTCTTGTTCAGCTGTTATATTAATGGAGAATGGAACTGCATGGTTCGATTGTATGATACCTGTTTCCTGCTCGGAAAGGTTCACTTCAACGCCATCCCATACGAACTCACCATTATCATGACCTAATGTATAGTCGAATTTGATATTTTTCATGGGTTCATCCAAACGATTGACGGCTAAAAAAAGCAATGAAGCGTTTTCTGTCCCACTATCTATGATATCGATAATATTAATACTGAAATCATTGGCGAGTCCCATATCTGCATTTTCCATAATCATTCGATTTAGCTCTTTATAGACTTCACTATTTTCAATCGTTACACCGGCTTCTTCGTCCGCTTTTAATAATTGCAAAGTAAGTGTCTCTTGTTCAACTGTTTTATCCACTATTTCTTCAGCACCTTGTTGTTTATTGTCGTCGTTTGAGGCACATCCCGCCAATAGTAATACTACTGTCAAAAAAAATATTGTTTTTCTCATGTGAATCCTCCTAATCTAATTTCAAATATCCATTCATTGATTCTTCATCATTGCACTCCTACAGACATCTCCACATTGGTTTGCCCTGCATTCGTTTCTTTGAACTCTACGAATATGGGCGTTTTTTGACTCATTTCATGTTCTTCAATATAGGTGAGAAGCTCCCAAAACGTAGCCTGTGACGGGGCATCAAAGTCAGCTGTTATTCGAGTCATACTCATACAATCTATGAGGAAATAACTGCTGAAATTGACTTCCACTTCTATAGGAGTGGTATCAGCCAATCTTACTTCCTTTGGCTGAGTCTTCAGAATCCAAATAACCTCTCTTATCGAAATTAAAGCTTTTGAAGCGGAACTTGCAATACAAGATAACGAGCTGCTCCGGCAACACAAAAATCATCGTATAGAATAAAACAAAGCATATGACTGTTAGGAAGGCATCTTCGATATCGGCCAAATTGAAAGTTCTAACGATAAATTGAATGATAAACAAAAAAGCAGTACTTCCAATAATCACTGCCGGAATATACGTTTTCTTTTCGAATTTCGCTCGAAGTTCATCTCGTTTCGAGCGATACTTCCCTTTTCCCAATAAAATAGAAAATCGGATGACAGTAGCTGTAAAGAGCAAGACTCCAAATGACAATGTCAGTAGTGAATTTCCTGGAATTTCCTGGTTCTCTCCTATTAAAAATAACCCGCAGATATAAAAGGATACTGCTGCAATGTTTTGTGAAACTAAAATTGATACTAGATATTGTGTTTTTTGACTTCTTTTATAAATTAGCGGAATCGCATATATCACGGACAAGATAACTATAGCTACTGTAATCCAGAAATGAATTGTGAGTATCTGATCTTTAAATGGAAAGTTCGTCATTCTTCCAAGTACTGTATATTCCAGATAGTATACTAGGATTTGCATGAAGACACCCAAAACAAGTGCTCCGCCGAGTGCATTGGGGCTTTGTCTGCCCGATACCAGTGGTTCACGGAGTACATCTACATCATCGATTGTTAAGCTTTTCAACAAAATAAGGTTCTCTCCAATCTCCACTATTTACAACCGGGGAGATGGACGCCGCTCGTGGGATTATGATCGGTCATGTGGGTTATATGGTCGCTTCTCCACGTCTTATGCTCGGTCTGCTTTGGGTTATGATCGGTTCAACGTGATATATGATCGGTCTGCTTTGGGTTATGATCGGTTCAACGGGATATATGCTCGGTCTGCCAGTTTTTATGATCGGTACAACGTGATATGTGATTGATCTCCCTGCATAATAGAGATACATCAGAAAAATCATTCCTCTTGACTCACTTGAATTGAATGTTTTGTTAAATATTCCTTTTTAAAGCCGGAATAGTGCGAGGTCCACATGTTATGTACAAAATACAAAAATGGCAGCGCGGCTACTGGCAATAGAAATAAAAAGAACCAATATGGACTCTCCTTAATTCCTAATACAGTACCGCCTATGATACCAAACAGAATATAAAGCATAGAAATAAAACAAAGACTTGCGTAGACGAGAAAAAAACCGGTATTCATATAAACTAATACATACATTTTCATCTTTTGACTTCTTCCTTGTACGAGTTGACTGAACTTCCAATTCGCCTTTATTTCCGCAGCGGATTGTTTCAATACTTCCCATACGTTTCTCATAATTTTCTTCACATTTTCTTGACCTCCATAAATTCTCTAAACATAAAAGCGCTACAACTTCGGAATTTATTATTGGTACGCCTGGAGATATGATCAGTTGGCAGCAGGAATTAGGCGGTCATCCGCGGTATTTGGGCAGCCTCACTTGTTATATACGCAAGCACACCACAAAACTCCAAAAAACCTTAAATGGCCTAGAACCAGTCAAGGTTTTTTTGACCTAATCTTCTTATCAAGTATTACAAAACCCCTACACTCATCTCCGTATAGGTCTGCCCCGCGCGGCTTTTTTTGTACTCTACAAAAATAGGTGTTTTTTGATTTTTTTTATCTGCGTTCATATACTCAATGAGCTCCCAATACTTCACTTGGGCTTCCACGTCAAAATTGCCTTTGATTCGTGTCGTGAGCATATGGTCAACTAGGAAATAGCTGTGAAAATTAACTTCTGCTTCCTTCGGTATTGTGAAATGATTTCCTTTAATAGGAAGGAATAATTCAGCTGTCATGACTTCATCGGTCGGATCGCTGATGATTGAAAAGAACATCGGCCCCGTAATTTGATAGCCATACCCGTCTAGAATCGAGACAAAATCCGTTAAAGCAAGATCAATTTCTTCGGGTAAAAAGTTATATAGTTTGGACGCGACATTGCGGTATGCAATCTGATGGTTTTCTGCAATCATCATGCATCGCCCTGCTCTTTTATCGGTACATAGAGATCGATGATGATATCCCCGTAGACATCCAGTAAGACGCAATAATAGGTAGTGTCCAATTCGATTTGTTGCGTGTTGGCATATGCCTTCACTTCTTCATAGGCAGCAGCGAAATCCATTTTTTCATCAGCCTGCCGTAGCGCCAATGCACTTCCGATGCTTAGGTTTTCATGGAAAGTAAAATCAGACTCATCTACTAAAACAACTGGACTGCTGATTGGCAAGTAGTAGGTGAATTTTCCGGACGTTTCATCTCCTAGGTTTTGAACAAACGAGAAAAACACCGGACCGTTTTTGTAGACATCTTTATTGAGCGTGAACTCTTCTAGCATGAAGATGGCTTCTTGCCAGTTCTCTTTTTTTTGTTCCGTTTTATATGTTATTACGTTATTGAAAATCAGTGAACGTTTTTCAATCCCCATTTACAAACACCCTTTCTAAAATCACTTTTCGTTATATAACCTACCTCGTTCATTAAAATTAAAGCTTTTAAATCGAAACTTGCAATACAGGATGACAAGTTGCTCAGGTAGGATGAATAGCATGACGAAGAACAGTAAAACCCCTAAAACAATGACAACCATGCCATTGATATCCGTGTTTACAGATGTCCTAGCAATGTACTGGATAACAAAGACTAGCCCAATTCCGCCAAGAACAGCCGCTGGTATGTACGATTTCGTTTCAAATCGTCCTCTGAGTTCATCCTTTTTCGATCCTTTTCGGTAATGTCCGTTGCGCAATAAAATATAAAAACGGACGCTTGTAGCGATAAAAACCAGTAGACCTATCAGCAGCAAGATATACGTGAAATTCAGAAGTGATTCCGGTGTAAACGACATGCCTTCCCCTTCTAATGCGATCAAAAATAATGCACTGATAAAAAGAGATACGGAAAATAGGTTTTGAGCCACTAAGATGGTTACTAAATACTGGATCTTGCCACTTCTTTTATACACTGCTGGAATCGCATAAATAAGGGACAGCACCATAAGTCCCGCCGTTATCCAAAAATGAACCTTCAAAATTTCATCTTTGTAAGGATAGGCTGTCGCATTTCCAGCCATAAAATACTCCAGTGCAAATAGTAATGCCTGTAGGAATATGCTTAGAACTAGGGCACCCGCCAAAGCGGAGGGGCTTTGTCTACCTGATTCAAGAGGTCCTCTTAGAACTTCGAAATCTTCTACTGTCAGTTTGGTGGACATAAAATACACCCTTTCTTATCTCAATGGAACCAACCTTTAATATGGTCCATCGCTGATTTATCGTCTTTCCCCATTTTAGTATTCAAGAAGGAGTTCACTGCTATTCCTACAATTACACCTACTGCAGTACCTACACCAGGTATCGGTATTAATGCTGTTCCGAGTGCAGTGAATCCGACTTGAACTGCGCCGCCAATTGCTACATCGATTGCCGTATCGACTGCCGCCCTGCCTGCAGCTGCACCGTCGTCAAGTCCGTCATCTTTCGCTGTAGAATAGTTACTATAATAACTTAGGCCTGCCCCCAAAGGCGCGAGTGATTTAGTAGCTCCTTTTACAATGCCGCTTTGCGTAATGCCTTTTACATCAATGATATCCTTGAAGGAATTGCCTGCACCTTTTAGTGCTGCGGTTCCGATTGTTTTTGCCTGTTGTTTGATTGTTGCCTGGTCGTTCCAATAAGCGAGAGAAGGATGTTTTTTCAATGCTTCATCACCAGCACTGGACCAACCGCTCTGTCCCAGTTTTTTTGTTCCGAACTTCAACATCGTGTTATTAGTCGCTGCAATCTCATAATGTTTAGGTGACCATTTTTTGCCGCCTTTTGGAACCCTTGAACTGAAATCACGGAGTGCCCTTGCGTCAGGTGTGACACGTAAACCTTCTAATGCTTTTTGGGTTGCATTGATTCGGTACGAATATTGACCCGTTTTAGGATTGTATACTTTTGTTGTACTCAAACCGCCGTCTTTGCCCGCAACGAACATTCCATAACTTGAATATAAACCAGTAGCAGCTGTGTCTCCTTTTTTAACCCATCCTATGGCTGTCTTCAAATTCAAAACATGTTCATTGGCGGATGATACATCCCCCGCCTCATCCTCTGAGCCGTCTTCGACAACGCCATTCATAACATCAACACGGTGTTCCAGTTCTGTTTTGAGTGGGTGATTTCCCGAATACTCCGCCCAACTTTCGGCTTGAAAATCAATATCAGTCAGTCCATCGTTCATCATACCTTCTATTTCAAGCAACCAAAGTTCCATTGTCAGCAAATCCGCTTCAATCTGCGTCAACGCCGCCGTCTGCGTTGAATCGAATTCATGCAAATCAGTGACCGTTTTTTCCCGCTTCGTTTGTGCACTTTTCACGCCTTCATGCACATCACTATCATCTAAGTGCGGAAGGGCGACGATATCACTGACTTCATCCATGATACCATTCGCTTCGTCCGTCAAAGTAAGCGTTAATTGGTCAATTGTTGTCAGTCCGTCTTTAACGTCCGCTTCGAGAAAGCTTTCTTGGATGAAACCGTTCGAAGCCGGCTCCAGCGTGTCGAGGGCGGATTTCATTTGGCTAAGAACGCTGTCGTAGGAAGTTTTAAACGTTGCGAAAAATTGCAAGAACGGCAAATGACAATCGTTATAAAATGCCCGGATAGCATCCCCGCCTTGCCCTTTCAAAGAATCATCCAACGCAACAAGCCCTCCAACGGTAGATTCAATTGCTTTCATCTCTCCTTCAAGGCGGCCAAGCATAGTACTATTGTTCTGTAAACCTTCTTCAAATGGGCCGACGTCTAGTACCTTCATTGTGTCACCATCTTCGGTCCTGACAGTGTGCCCTGCATAACAGATGCCACTTTTTCATCCGATTCCCTCATAAACTGCACTGAATTGGTAGTCGTTACACTATTAGCAAGAAGCACCGTTTGATACCTCGTCAATAACGTTTCTAGCTTTGTCGACAGCTCCGTCAATTTCGTCACGACATCCAGTGTATTTCCTGTAATCGGTGGTACTGCTTTTGGATTGAGCAATGTGGTCGCATTGCTCATGTCACCTATTTGACTTTCAACATCTGCGTACACTATTTTCACTTCGGTAGTCATTTACTTTTGGCCTCCTCTGCTTCTGCCCTAGCTTCCGCCTCTAAACGCGCAATGGTTTGTTCAAGAGAAATAATTTCAGCGTTGAGCGAATTAATCTTGTCAGCAATTGCAGTAAATACTTTTGAGAACTGGGCTCCGGCTATGTCAAGAAAAGGTGTATGGATTCCCGCTTCACGAATATCTTGGAAACCAGTGGCCAGTGTTCCATGCCATGTACTTGCGGATAATTCCGGTTCGAGACACTTGTGTTCATTCGCTTGAAATTCCGATTGTTTCCCTTGTAAGGTTGATTGGCACGCGATGAGCCGTGCCACTTCTTCCTTTTTTTTCTGTAATTGCGCATAGTAATATGCAAGCAAGCCTTTTCCTCCTACTCTATTAGTTTATCACTCTGTGGATTTCGTTTATCCCCTTCAGAAGTGTTGACCAGCTTCGGCAAGAAAATCGTAAATAAGGTAACGAGTCCAGCCACAATAATTGCCAATAGTATCAGTGTCCTCGACATATTAGGAGCCGTGTTCTCTTCTACGATGTTGTCAGCAGTTATTTCCTTACTACTCGTTGCCGCATTTGTGAAGAGACCAAGTTCGGATGTTTTGGCTGCGACAGTGCTTTTCTCCCCACGTGCAGCCGTTTGAAAAAGATAGGATCCATTGCTTCTCTTCGGTAATTGTTTTCTACCGTCAAAGTAAATATCAAACTGTTTAACAGGAATTGTATTTTTCATTTCAACTTTTTTACTGTCATGCAAATAATCGGTGTTTTTCTTGAATTTTAGTTTTTCATAACTAAGCGGCTCCAAATCGAGATTGGGTTCATCGTCTACAGCTGCTTGGACGGCAATCCCTCCCGCTATCCAAGCGATTACGAGTACGACAAGCAACAGACAAGTCGATTTAGTTTTCATGAGCCTGTTCTGCCGTTGACGTATTATTTGTTTTGTATTTATGGATGAAATAAGATACCGCTAGCATTGCAATCGCAATGATTCCTGTAAGTACCGCTCCCCAGATGAAGTTCGTTTCAGGTTCATATTTTATGGACATATAAACGGTCGATAAAATATCAGGGATGTTTATTTCAGGTACAGCAAGAATCAGAAGCGGCGTAATGTATAAACACATCAGTACGACACTTGCAATCCAGCCTACCATTTGCCCGAGTTCAAGTGCTGCTCGAATAACCGCGGCACTTGCTAATAGCAGTAGGATGGTGAAAATTGTCCATTCAACTGCACGTTGGTCGTTCAGTACATACATATTTATGCTGTAGAGACTGATTATAAGCCCGACGAGTAAAGACAGCATTCCAGTCAATCCTAAGCGGAAACCAATTGGGCCACCCTTGGTTTGATAACTGAAGAAGCCGATTAAAAGACTACTAATTAGCAATATGAGTAGTAGAATAACAGGCGGAACTTTCCTCACTTCATCCGCAAAAGCGGCCTCTCCTTTAACCAGCAGTGGATTGACAAAATGATTAAATGCATAGCCATTCTCTTGGCCATCGACATACGTGTTGCCAAGGAAATCTTGAATATCCGTATCAAATGCTGACATTTCACTGGCATTCGTTTCCCACTTATCGCTGAATGCAGTAGAAGTCTTTTTCATATCGTCCGCTTTCACAGTTAAATCATTCGCATAGTTTACAAGACCTTTTTGTCTCTCTGACAATGAATTCATCATGCCACTAAGCGTAACAAGTTGGCTGCTGACATTTTTTTGACTAGCAGCTACTTCGCCTTCACTTGATGCCGCAACAGGTTCGCCTGAAGTATTTTGAATTTGTTTAAGTAGTACATTCGCTTGATCATCAATCGAATCCAACTCATTCAATAGCGCAGAATGCTGTTCTTCCACGGTTTCTTTGTAACCGAACATGATCGCAGCAAACGTTGTACTCAATTCACTCATGCCAAGTTCAGTTTCGGGAATTCCGTCACCCACGGAAGTCCAGCCTTCGAGTTCTAGTTCATTTATCTCGACAACGTTTTTCAATAATGCAGTTAAGATTTCATCTTTTAGCACGCCATCTTTATGCGTACTTTGTCCCTGTTCATCGAGGGTGAATCCAAATTGTTCGAGTGTTGCATAATAGGCCAGCAATGGTTTTGTTTCCGTGCTAGCAGCACCTTTCGCAAACAACCCTGCCAATCTATTCCGCTGCTCTCCAGTCAATCCTTCATGCTTAAGAAGCGATTTTTCTTTTAACTTTATTTGATAAATTATCTGCGCTGTATCTGCAGGGCTTGCATTCAATATTTGTTGGACCGATTCATATTCCTTGTTCAATAAATCATAATCATCGATCAGTTCCTTGTAGTCAGTGAATGCTTTTACATAATCATCCGTTCCTTCTTTCTTTGCTCCACTCCAAAGTACTGCTTTTTCGGACATGACAGCATTCATCGCTGTCAGCTCTCCTTCGAGCAGTTCCAATTCGCCAATGAATGTGGAATCAGGATTCGTTTCCGCAACGCTCGCTTTCATTGCGGACAGCGCAGCTAAAATCGCTGTCACTTTATTTTGCTCTTCTTCGAGCCCTGGTAGTATAGTGGTTAGTTTAGCGCTGGCTTTACGATCCATTTCTTCTTTTAGTGCTATCATTTGCTGCTGTTCAGCTGTCGGATTAGACGTAACTCCTCCCGCTGTTGCGTCTTTACCAGCCGCAATTCCCTGTTCTAAATTACTTAAAATCGAGTTGTTGTAACGGTCAATTGCTGTTCCCTGGACGTACAAAAGGTCTTCCAGTTGTCGGTCAACTTCGTTTTTTCGTAAATCGGACAGCGCATTGAATTTCTCCTTATTCACGTTAAGCTTTTCATTCACTTTCTCAATTTCGCTGTTCAACTTATTGTTATTTTCTTCAAGTGTCTGGACCGATTCGTTGAACTGGTTCACTTGAGTTGCGGCAGCAGCATGAATCTTAGCTAGGCTGTCATCTTGTACTTGTTGAAGAATGTTTTTCTGCTGTTGTTGGAATTGTTTATATTGCTGTACGTATGTGATGAAACTGTCCATTTGCTGTCCGAATGAGCCTGCATTTTCAATTCGTGTAGTATGACCATTACTTGCATCATTCATAACGGAACGCAGTCCATCCATTTGTTTTTTCTGGTTCTGCATCTCATTCGCTAACTTCTCGGACCCCGGTTTATAATAGGCGGTCATTGCCGTAAGAAATTCCGTTTCCTTGCCGAGAATGGTTGTGAATTCCTTTTTTATATGATCCATTTCTTGTGCAACATAGCTCCAATAGAGGGTCGAAACCTTTTCGTTTACACGGTTTGTAGCCGTTTCAATTTCATGGAGCACTTTTTCTTTTTGTGAACCCGCTTTTTGGCGTTGTACGTCATAGGAAAATTCCGCTTGCTCAGGATTCTGTTGATCATAAGACATGATGCTTTCCGAGAAGTCAGATGGAATATAAACAATCGCTTCATGCTGATTAGATTTTAAGCCGTTAACAGCGGTACCACGGCTCATGACTTT
The DNA here is from genome assembly GCF_008369195.1 of Sporosarcina sp. ANT_H38. GTDB lineage: Bacteria > Bacillota > Bacilli > Bacillales_A > Planococcaceae > Sporosarcina. The sequence continues at coordinate 230,436 of NZ_VOBC01000002.1, forward strand.
CCATTCATACTGTGAATCTTCAGCTAGAATGGAAACGACCTCTTCTCCCATTTCGACGGTTTCATCGTCCTTGGACAGACCCAGGTCTTCATTCACAATCGCGATAATCCGCTTATTGGAACTTTCCGCGTTCAACAGGTTCACACCCAGTAGTTGAAAGAATAAAATGGGAACCGCTAGTATCAGTACAATTCCTACCCCTATTTTCAACAAATTCATATTCTTAGTTGTTTTCACTGAAGAATCTTCCTTTCAATCTCACTTAACGGGATTTGGATTTTGGTAGCATTGCCGTTCAAAATATAATGCGCGAATCCTAATGGAAGGTCCGTTTCTTTGCGTTCGTATGCAACGGTATATAACGTCTGCTCCGATTTTTTCGTAAAGATAAGCGCTTGGCGAACCAGTTTCAACTCATTTGTGAATACGTCGTAGCCTTTCGTAATCTCCGCATTATTTCCGGAGATAATGACATTGAATCCTAAGTGGGAATACTTTTTCATCAGTTTCGATAAGCGGTCTTGTATGCCACTATCCGCGACTTGCAAAAACCTTGTATAGCCATCGATGATGAAATAGGCAGGAATAAGTTCTACTGCCCTATTTCCTGACTGCACGATTTCGAGGTACTCTTTTTCGGCTTGGGCATAGAATTGTTCAACTTGCGCTAGCCAATTGACGAGGCTTTCTTTTGTTTCCAAGTAGTCGACTTTCGTGTCTCCAGAAAACATCGATAATCCGCGGTCGAATGAGTCAAAGATGGCGATGAAGCCAGCGTCTTGCTCAATAAGCGTATGAATCATCCACTTCAATGTATTCGTTTTTCCTCGCTGTGCCTGCCCAACAAGAAGACAATGGCGATTTTTCCTGAAGTCAATCATCACCGGACGTACTGTCTCTTCATCCAATCCGATTGCAACAAGTCCATTTCCTTGTTCTTTCGGTACATAGGAAGGGAAAATGGTTGACGTTAATTCAAACGGCAACATCGGAATCGATTGAGGTAGATCCTGGTCGCGGTATTTTGCCTTCAGTTCTCGCGTATTCAATTTAATAGCTTCCAATACGTCGAAATCATTTGCCCCTGGCGCCGGAAGAAAGATTTGTGCAAAATGTGGATCCTCTTTCTTGATAATGGCCCTTCCAGGGAACGGTTCCAACTCAAATGGAACACGGCCAACGACAGTAAATGCTTCTGTCGCATCCATCAAATAATGGACAACTTTTGTTTTTAAATTATTCATGAGTGATTGCCTAACTGATTGTACCCGCGTCGCTGCGATGAACAGATAGATACCAAGCGACTGGCCATCACGTCCAAACTGGATTAGCTGCATTTCGAGTTCTTCTATTTCTTCACGGACGATATCGTAATTGTCGACAACAATGTAGATAAGCGGCATCTGATCAGCAGATAATTCGTTGTACATGTTAATATTGCTGACTTCCTCTAGTTGGAATGCTAATTTCCTACTCGAAATCTCATCTTTGATTAACTTGACGAGTTTTTCCCGCTTCAACTCTTCATCCAGTGTGAAATAATCAGCCGTATGAGGAAGTTGCCGGAGTGGAAGTAACGATCCATTACCATAGTCCAAAATGTAGAAGTTCGCTTCACTCGGCGTCAGATTATCCGCTATTCCTAGAAGTGCCGTCAGCAGTGTATACGATTTCCCATACCCTGAGGATCCAAAAACACCCAGATTGCCGTCTCTCGTCCAGTCATACCCTATCGGCGTTTGACTTTGTTTTTCTGGCTCATCGATCATGCCGAGCGGAAAACCAACGCGCATTTCAGCAGTATCTTCTGTCTTTTCGATGCGCATTGCTAGTGGCGGTAACCATGGACTGTCCAACTTCCGGATGGACATATCCGCTTGCGTTTGTGCAATTTTGGCAGTCACGGCTTCCATTTCAGTTAAACTGCTTCGTTTCTTACTAATATTTGTTTCTATGCCGGAAAGGGGGTAAAGACCGAGGTCCATAACAATCGCAATGTCATCTTCACCTTCAAGCGTTTCTTCCATATAAGGTGCACCGCTCCAAGCAGATTGAAACAACTCATAGACTTCATTGTTCCCCACTTGTAAATAGCCTCGACCAGTTACAGTGATTGTGGCAGCATCGCCATTCTTCAAAATTTCTTTACTGTCCGATGCGTCTTGTACTTTCAATGCGACACGGAAACGGGCATTACTCCAAATTTGTTCATCAATGATTCCACCTGGTTTTTGCGTCGCCAAAATAAGATGGACACCTAGGCTTCGTCCAATTCTGGCGGTACTGACAAGCTCGCGAATGAATTCAGGCTCTTCACTTTTCAACTCTGCGAATTCATCTGAAATTAGGAACAGATGAGGCAAGGGTTCAGTTGCATTTCCTTCCTTATAATGAGTCGTGTAATCATCGATATGTGTGACGACATATTGATCGAACAAACGCTGCCGCCGTTTCAGTTCACTATTAATAGAAGTAAGTGCGCGCATACTGAAGTTTTTACTGCCTTCAATGTTTGTGATGGTGCCTAAAAGATGGGGTATATTCCTGAAAGGTTGCGCCATCCCGCCGCCTTTATAGTCGATTAAGAGAAAAGCTACTTCATGCGGATGGAAATTAACGGCGAGTGATAAAATAAAGGTCTGAAGAAATTCACTTTTCCCTGAGCCCGTCGTCCCCGCCAGCAAGCCATGAGGTCCATGCGCTTTTTCATGTAAATTCAAATGGACAAGTTCCTCTTTACCTTTGAAACCAACTGGAACGGCAAGTGACTTCGCCGATTCATTCGTCAGCCAATTGCGTCCTATCGGAACATCTTCAACATCTTTCACCCCGAACATTTCAAGGAAGCTGACCGAATTCGGAATGGAATTCTTCATGCCAATCTGATGATTTAGCGACTTCAACATTCGAGCAAAGCGCTCATTCGTTTTCCGGTCGTAGTCATCGAGCCTGAATGGCGTATCGACTGCTTTTCCAGCATTGATGAGGATATCACCTTCCCTGTCATTCACGTAACGGACAAGCGTATGGACATTTTCAGGCATTCGCTCTTGGGCCGATTCAGCAAAAATGACAGATATGCCGAGATCCTCATTACGTTTCCCTTCCAAATACTCTAAAATGACATGCTCCGCAATCAACGCGTAGTTGGAAACGATGAATACAAGATGAGGTACAAATTTCACTTTCCCTTTCATGTCATCCATATCACGTTCGCGAATGATTTCATAGAGAGATGACAGCAACTGGTCACGGGTCTCTTCGTTGTGAATCAACCCTTTTGCATGCATATTAGGAAGCGTGAAATGCGGCAACCATTTCATCCATTCGATGTCTGCGTAGTCCTTATTATTAAAGATGTAGATGAAACGCGTGTCATGATAACTATGAGAAAAAGCGAGTTGCCCAACAATTTGACGCAGTTCACTTCTGACAATCGATTCTTTGCCAATAAGTCCTAAAATCCCTTCCGATAAACGGGCAGTAATTGGGGCAGCCGGGATTTCCTTATAGACCGTTTCCATTCGCTGCGCCTGCTCTAGCAAATCATCGACTTCTCTATTTGCCAAATCCCCCGATGATAACTTAATGTCATAACTGGCGGGCGCATTGCCCGTACCGAGCCTGAATTCTAGAAAGTCGTGACTTTCTAGCGTTTTCTCCCAAATTCTCCCCGACAATTGATTGGTCAATTGTTTCATATGTTCAAATGGTGGAAAGTGATAGTCCAATACTTCCTTCTGTTTATTGGAAAGTTCATACAGTTCTTGACGCATATTTTGCAGGTAAGCGGCGTAGACACGGCGTCTCTTCACTTCATTTAACTTCCGTCTCTTCCTATCTTTGAAAAATTGTACAGTCGAGGTGACCAAAGTCATCAGGAACATCGTTATAGAAATGATGATGAAAATCCCTCGGGGTATCAAAATAGCAACAAGCCCCATGACTACGATCATAAGAAGAGGCGGTGCAATAATAAGCAAAAGACCTCGTCCTGTATCCTCACTTTCCTGCGCTGGAAATGATAACGACACTTTGTCTTTAGGTAAATCGTAGATCATTCGGGGTGTCCGTCTATAATCTGGATACATAGAAACTAGTTCAGACTTCGGTAGGTCGATTTCTGATAGCTGGGTTTTGTATGCAACAGAAGAAACGACTTCTAAAATGTCTTGTTCAATTAATTTCATTTCCATGAATGCCCACTGCAGTACATCTCCGATTTGAAGGACTTCATTCATTTCAACTCGTTTGCCGTTCACATATAGCGGGCAACTGTAATTTTTCTTTATGACCCAGCCAGCAGCGGTCTTATTCAATGAAAAATGACCCGATTCTACTTCTGGAAAAGTGGTTTCTTCCCGATTGAATGATGCAGTTTCAAGTTTGCTATCAAACGAAACTTCATGTTCATAGTCGAGAAAGTACGTTTTTGGAGAAACAGGATCAGGTACGATATACAAATGGAGTACTAGTTCTTCTTGTTCGATAGACAAACTTTTTTTTGCTGATAATCGACCGGCGTAACCGACTCCATCATGAACCGTAAAGCCATCACCGTCTTTTTCTATTGTGAAATGCCCAACATTAAATGGGTACGACATTACCGTGACATCATTCCCTATTGCAGGACCAATTGTTAGTGAGGTAAAGTCATTTTCATCAAAATCGATACGTTGATAATCTTCCCCGTAAAACACCCATAGTTGTTTCATCTAGTACACCTTCTTTTTTATATAGTCGGCACTTAACAATTAGAATGTTCTTCCAACATCGCTTTGTCGCTTGGTGATGGCCTTACGCAATAAGCCCGTCAGAAGATCACTAGGGAGGGATTGAACTGCATCCCTCCTTGATCTTATTTCTCTGGCGCCTGCAGGATGCGGGTGTGCAGCCTTTGCCGCAGGACGCGGCGATATTGGGCTGCCTTTCATTAGTGTCGCTCCTTCGCTAGATTTGTTCGTTATACTGGTGAGGTATACCACCTAGTTAATTCTAAATAAGTAGTGCCGAATATTTAGTTCCTCGTTTTCGCTTACGAATTGGGTTCCTTGTCCACTGTTTCAACTTTTTCTGTCTTCTCTTGCTTCTCTACTTTGTCTACCTTTTCTTGCTCCAGTGCTTTGTCTACCTTCTCTTGCTCCAATGCTTTGTCTATCCTTTCTTGCTCCAGTACTTTGTCTATCCTTTCTTGCTCCTCTGCTTTTTCTTGCCTATCAACTTCTACTTTTTCTTCCTCGTCTTCTTCATTCTGCTTCATCAACTTTTCATACTCTTCGACTTCTCTATCTATTTCTTCTAATAGGTATTGTTTCTCTTCACCTGTCAGTTTTTGATCGGCTTGGATTTCTTCACGTCTTTTCAGTAATCCAAAAGTTATAAGTTCACCGTCTTCCATTGACCTAGCCAAATCAACGGCATTCGCGGCTTCCCCCCGGCCAAGGTAAATCCAGTACTTCAAGTAGTCCGAATCTGTTTGTAAGGTGATATTCGACAACACATTCTTTTTCTGTTCTTCATCCAATCTTTCGTTTGTTACAAATGAATGGGCCAGTTCGTACAACATGACATAAGGCATCGACTTTATGCTGTACGGGCTTAGTACGGTAACAACCTGACTATAATTCCGCTCCAAAAAGTATTCATGGCTATCAATATACGCTTCGTTTTTCGGCTTTTCGTGTATGAAATAAATAATAGTAAATAGTAGTGCGGGAATAAGTAATACCCCAAGCCCGATAGATAGCCATTTAGTCGTTTTCCACTTTTTACGAGGCAGCTTCACAAAGCCTTTCTCTTTTTCATCCAAGAGTTCAAGTTGTTGCTCAATATAGTCGAGTAACGATCTACTATCCGCGATGCCCATCACTTTCGCACAGGTCTCATTAAGCTCTAGGACTTCGTTATACTTTAAAAATTCTTCATATGTGAATGACCCGTCTACTGCCGCAGCAACTGCAGCCCTCGTTTCAAGCCAAACGCGCTCTATATTATTTCTAAATGGTGGCAAGCTTTCCGTCACTCCGAAATAGATGAAAACCGGTGTCATGCCCTTGCTGTACACCATGTTTTCAGGGCAGACGATAAGATTTAAACGGGGATATGGATGAGCATCAACCTTTTCTACAAGCTGATGTGCAAACATCCATCTTGACTTAGCATCTTCCGATTGAATTTCATCAAATCTTTTAAACGAATTCGGAATGTCTGCTTGGATGATCAACTCATCATCTGTTATGACGATCTCTTTTGTAATTTCGGGATTGACTTCTTTTAAAAAGATAATCTCAGAACTTCTTTTAAAACCGAAACGTTCTTTTTGAAATACGAATGTGCTTCTATTCGCTTCTTCGTTAATCTCTGCACCTATCAAATCTTTTAAATATGTATGTCCACTAGTCGCCATCTTTTTTACTCCTTCAAATGATTTCAATACGGTCACCTGTCGTTATCCCGCAATGTGCCAGCGTCAAATGGCCTGGGAATAGCTTGTCTTTATTAACCACTCGTATCCATTGACCTTCACGCGGACTGATTGAAATAGAGTTTGCTTGCCAAGCTATATCTACCATTTTTTTAGCCGTATAATAATCTGATAGTCTAAGATCGATTATATCGCCCTCGTAATTTGAAAGATCTACAGTGATTTCTATATACATAATTCCCACCCCACTTAAGGAAAAAGCGCCTTCCTTTGAGGGAATGACGCTCCACTATTATTTTCAACTGCTGAATCTGAACAATTAGCCACGAATTTGACCAGCGATTTGCTGATCCGCATCTTGCAATGCTTGGCCTGCACGACTTAGCTGTACGCCTACTTCACTTAATAACTCACGCATTTCGTTAAAACTTGGCTTTAGGCGCTCATATTGTTCAGCAAACGCAGCACTAGAAGCCCCTTCCCACATGGAACTCAATTCACCGATCATTACGTCCAAACGGCCGATTTGTAAAGCAACCTCTCCTGATTCGTGGTTGTAGCGTGATGCCATTGCTTCCAGTTCTGCTGGTGTTACGCGAATAATTCCCGACATTTAACACATCTCCCTTTTCCTTGAAATTTTGTATTTTATAAAATAACTGTATAAATAATGACAATTCATCATTATAATACAGAAACTTCTGAAATTAGACTCCACACTTTTTGTAGCATCACCTCCTTAAGTTGATGAAAACTTATCAATCACGCATCAGTATGTTTGCGCCCAGATTTTAATTCGTGCTTACTAAAATCACTCCTAACAAAATAGATAGCATCCGCCGGAGGAATTGTAGATTCATTCGCCTTCCACTTGCCACTTATAGCGGTGCCAGACTTCTGCTGAAGGAATTTAAATCGTCCCTCGCTCCACCTGCTCATTTAATAGGACAATATTACTTAACACGCTTTCCGATATTTCCAATGAGGCTTCAATTGCATTTCCTTTTTCAAGTGCCAATTGAAATGTAATATCTTTAAACAGAATTTCCATTTCATCCATAATTGCTGAGGCTGCAAGATTGTATAAACGAACATTTTCATATTTACCCGGTTCAAAAATAGCTGTATCTATATAGGGCTTGAAATTACTTACCATTTCTGGTAAGTTCCCCCTCATACTGTTTACCCCTTTTCGAAGACCTTCAATCGTTGATTCCATTTCTTTTATTGGTTCCAAGGCTTGTTTTGCTGCAGCTTTCACTTTTTGATCGAAATCGGAAAACAAACTGACAACCAACCCGACCGGATTTCCATATAATCCAACATTTACTGCTGCATTAATACTAGCGACAATCATTTCAAGAGCTGCCTCAATTAATAGCAGTACGATTTCCATGGCTTGAAGAATTGGCATGAGAACCATAGTTGTAACTCCCGTAATATTCGCATGTGCAAGTGCGACTTGTATTTCTTTGATTTTCATTTTGGTCTCTAAGTATGGCGAGGGGGTTAGAGAAAAAACAGCCGTTTTTTGTACAGAATCTGTATCTGCAAGCGTTGAGGCATTTGTACGAATTACTCCTGCCAAGCTCGTGTCTTTATTGATAAATGCATCTGCCACAGACTGAACTTGGTTTTCATAATCAGTCAACTGCCCATTCATTTTGTCTTTGTTCGCAAGCATTATGGCATAGTGTGCAGTCAATTCTCCAACAACAGCATCGACAAAAAAATCTTTCCCGCCTCTAAAGAATTCTGGTATGTCTTTAGTAATGATAGTTTGTGCACCGGCGACCAAGTTATCTATATCGTCTTTTAAATCATTTAAGTAGTTTCTTACAGGAGCAAAGAGACTTTCTATACTAATTTCAATTGACAGCACAAATTCGATTAGCTCTGCAGGTTTAGAATTCAAGATAGAGTTCAAAATCCGGCATTTTTCTTCAGCTTGGTCTAATAATGAAATCAGATCATCAATACAGGCTTTAATAAGAAAACCTGTACCCGCAATACCAATGAAAATTGGATTGCCTGCGGTTTCTTCAAATTTTTGAGTAAATAATGTTTGCAGCATCGTTACGCGCTGGGAAAAACGTGCACTTTCATCATCTACAATACTGACCGAATTCTCTAAATAACCCGTTGCCAAACCCATTCGGCCTTTCACATGATCTTTTATTCCGTTTGCAAGAGCGGTCATATGTGTATGGTCAATAGCAATTTTTTCAGCCGTGCCTCCATGTAGAGGGGACCCTGTCCAGATGCTGGTCACTATATGGTCGGCTGCTCCAATATGAATGAAGCCGTATCCCGGTTCCCCTTTAAGTCCTATTTGAATTGTATAATCACCATTTTTGTCTGCTTCCACATAACCTGTATGATTGGAAATGAACATGGAGAATAGCGGGAGTCCGTTGTTGATGTTATATTTGTTGCCGGGGATGCGATCTTCCAAATTGAGTGTACCTTGTGTACTCGTTAGGAAATCATACTTACTGTAGTAGTTCGTTATGTTATCGTAGTTTTTTGTGGGATCCACCATGCCATCAGGGAGCATCGCTGGGTTTAATGTAACTGCTTTGACTGTAGGGTTTTCAATTGCAACTGCGTTTGTCAGCGCACCTGCAAGGGAATTTCCTGTCACTGAGGAGACTTCTCCGTAATCATCATTTACGTCTTTGAAATAGTCTTGGGCATCTTTTAGTTGTACAGGTGTTGTATCGCTTAATAATTTCAAGTTCGTACCGATCCAGTCTTCTTTTAGTTGTTCGCTCCCTACGAAGACGATGGTTAGTTCGTTCGTGTCGAAGTTTTGGACAGTTAGTGCGTCAAGCCCTGAATCAGTGTCGTATCTAGTGTCAATCACTTTGTAGTCTGATCCATTTATATTGAATACATCATTTTTATTATGGTGCTTATAAGCATGATATCCCGCCAATTCAACTAAGTCCTCGTCTTTTGCCGTCGAATTCGATATTTGATTTACTTTTTCCGGTTTGATGAGTTTAATCGCATCTTCGATAAAGGAAGAGCTAACCGTAGAATTCAAACTATCAGTGACTTTAGGCATCCCTCTGATTCCCTCACTATTCTTTAATGATTTCATTTGGATTCATACTTTCCAGCGTATTATCCTTTGTTCCGATACCTCTTCTTTTATCAATCAAGTTATCATTCAAAATAATTGTATATGCACCTCTAGGTATACCTTCCATCTCTTTAATATCTGAAACGATTTTATCAAAGACCGCGTGATCGGGTTCCGTGTCAGATTCTTTCATATATAATTCTATGAGAATCAACATTTGATTTGGCTTGAAATCAGCTTTACTCAAATTCTTTTTTAATTCTTCTTTACTAATTTCAGGGTTTTCTAAATACATATCATATATCCCTTGAAATTCGTTACCGAGCTTGCTTGTTCTGTACACTGAACTTGAGAATCCAGAACCTCCGACTTTTTCTACTGCCTCTACCGGTACTCCGACAACAGGGTGATTTTGAAGTATACTTTCCAAGTATTTATCTAGCGTTGCAAATTCATGTTCATAAATCATTGCATACAATGCGCCTTGGATCGCATTTTCAACTTGCCCTTCTTCGGACCAGACTTCATCAGTTTCCACGGTTCCACTATCCACATCGATAGATATAATTGCATACGTATAAAAATGGGGTTCACCTACAGATTCCACAAATACGGTTGCACCATCGACTGCCCCAACGATGTTATGAACAATCACTTCTGTTTTATAGTTGCTAAGGAAAAACTCTTGGACCGCTTCTTCAATTTCTCCACGGTGTTCTTCAGCCAGTTTTCCCGTTTCTGGTCGGCTCTCGCGCAATTTATATCCTTCACCAGTGTAGTCTTGTATACGTACGAAGTTCTCTGTTTCGTATGCATTTTTCTTATTTTCAGTTGACGGTTCCTTAACCTCAACTTTTTCCTTACTAGTTAAATTGTCCATACCCGTACAACCTCCTACTAGTAATGATGAGCTCAATGTAAATACCATCATTTTTTTATAGCCCTTCTTCAACTAAAACACCCCACATTTTAAAAATAGATTTCTGTCGGACGTTTACCTTAGAACCCTTAAATAAGTTCTCATATTAAATCATTAAAATTTCCTATTATATAATATCTAACACTATAGAAAAATCGTTGTCAAAGATAACCAATTTAGGAAAATAGCGATTAGAACTTTTAACCCACCTAATTACGACTTTTCTTTTTTAACAAATACTACTTATTCTCCACTATTTAATATATCCCTATTAAACTGCGACTTATATAACATAAAAACTCACTAACTAGCCATAATTAGGTACTTCCGAATTATTTCTCTATTTCAAGAACTATAAAATATCTCGGTATAAAGCTACTTGATATCAAGATTTTTTTCTGATTGGAAAATCGACTGGAGTTATATTAGTGAGGAATGGAGGCAGTGTGCTTTTTATATTATATTTATTACTCAGAATGCTGCTTTCAAAATTGAGCGTAGTTTATGAACTCGTTAGAAATTCATACTTACTGTAGTAGTTCGTTCTGTCGTCACGTCTGTTGATTAACCAAAAGAATTAAGTACATAACTTGATCACCCCCTGACCGCTTCTTGTGGAGTTGCGCTTTTGGATTGCTTTGGATTGAATGACTTCTAGTACGATTAGCGAGCTGTCTGGATGTGTAGGGATGCGACTTTGTCGCATCCCTACACATCTTTTTCGATAATCGTATGGTTGTCCTTCATCCGTCGCGCTCCAAATGCATAAGTACACAGAGTGCTGAAGATTTTTGGGACGAAAGAATAGCAGGCTTCTTACCTGAAGAAAAGCCGCCAAAGATGCAATTTGGGCGGCTGATGCTTTCTTTATGATTTTTTCTTATTTATTTTAATGAAGTGTCACTTTCAAATAGGAAACACAATCTTAGATGAATAATTTTCACTAAAAGTAAGTAAGGAACGCATTGTACATTACTGCAAGAATGCCCGAAATTGCATCTTCGGGCACTTACACTCTCTCTAGAAAGTCATCTATTCGTTTCTTTCAAACATAACTACATTTTTCACTTCAACATTGTAGGAACGCGACAGGCAAATATTCGCAACAGTATTACTAAGGAGGAATGAACTACAATTCCTCCCTCAAAAGTGTGGCTAGAAGTGACGGAGTCACTTCTAGCCACACTAGGACCCCTTAGTAAATCTGTCATGAATAGTTAGTCGAAAGCGGTCCGAAAATAGTCCAGTGAAAATAGGGGTTATCAAACCCTCCTCACCAGTATTTTGTGTAAATAAATAGTTAATCAACATACGTCTTATGTTATCGTAGTTTTTGGTTGGATCCACCATGCCTTCAGGAAGCATCGCCGGATTTAATGTCACTTATATTAAAAAGGTGTTCAGTTGAGAGTCAAACTCTTAACTGAACACCTTTATTATTATTGGATTTTGCATTGGTCTACCTACTGTAACTCCTTACTAGTATTCCTTCTACGTGCAAAGTCTGTTCATTCGCTTCATTTTAAAATTATCTAACATTTATATCATTTTAGCTGATTTAATGTCTCAAACAAGCATAACCCCTTTCTAGCTTTAGAACGGGGTTATGCTTGTTGTTTAATCAGGCAAAATCGTCAAATTAACGGAAAGTAACTCAATCTATTTCTCTTGCTTTCTGTGTATCTCTAACATTTTTCTGAACTGTTATTGCTGCAAATAGACTAAGAACAAAAGCCATACCGTAAAATCCTTTTTCACTTAAAACAATACTTTCTGCATTGTATAAACCGACGGCCATTAATACAATAGCTATAATAAGTGCTAACCAGCTAATACCATAATAAATGTTCGTAACTGGTATTCCTTCTTCTTTATCTCTTACTGCTTTTTGTAATGAGACAGATGAATAGAGTCCGAACATTAAAATTGCAAAGTAATATCCTTGTTCATTCAGTTCCATAGCTGCATTATACAAACCTAAGAGATAAGCTGATACTCCTATTAACAGTGCTGCCCAAGAAGCTCCTTTGAAAACTGAAGTTGGTTCTCCATCTTTTCTTTCTACCTTCATTTTTCGGTCAATTTGTTTTTCCCTATCAACTAAATCTTCATTATCATTAGTCATTGAATATTCCCCTCCCCTTTCGATAATCATATGCGAACAAGAATTGCGACATGTTGTAGAAATTCCCCATCATCTCTATAGATAACTGGAAATGATTCTGAGTCTACAAAATTGTTAAGCATAATAGGGGAGCAAAAACTACAAAAGTGAGAACTATCAGAGCCAATTTAATAATAAAGCTCCCAGCAAAAAATCATGACTACAAGTAGTAGCGCTGAGATACATGAAAGTACATAGCCTATTTTTTGACCACGCGTTGTTGTCGTTTTCTTCCACAGCACCAGTAGGGACACTAGACAAATTGCTACAATAACGATATACGCATAATTCATCCAAAAATGAATGTGCAGCGCAGTATAAGGAGTATAATTTAATGTTCTGTAAGCTAAAATTATGATATTAATAATAGGTACAAAACCCACTAAGAGTAATAGCGTTTCCCACTTCTTCATCACTGTAAATCGAACTTCTTTTTTTCGATGCTTTATCGCTTGGATCAACACGATTAGTAAAGCAATGAGCGTGTATAGGACACTGAAAGCTACCGCCACGATACTGATCATATTAAAGATTTTCGTACTTTGTGAGACCGGTAGTATATCACTTGTCGGCATTGAGATCTTTTCAACTTCACCATCGTTCAACGTAATATGAAGATATATATTATAATCATCTTTAGATTTATAAAGATACGGAGCAGTTTGTTCAAATGTCGTCCCATATGCGTTAAATATGTTCGAATCTGTCGCTTCAATATCCCAAATACCTAGCGATCCGTACAACTTGGTAAAACCTTTATAGGGCTGTCTTGCCATCATGTAACTTCCTTCAAGCTCCTGCATATTTGGCAGTGCTTGATTGCCATCTACTGCAGAATACTCGCCGTACACGAATTTTGGTAAGCCATAACTCAACCCTGCTTCACCCATTTGATTGGTCATGACAATTACACCCAAATGCTCATCTTTTGAAAAGGTGAAATTGCTTGAAAAACTATCCGTATTTCCTCCATGTTCCAACACATCTACTCTATATAGTCCTTCCCAAAATCCATGCGCATTTCGAGGGAAGCCATCACCATAGAAATCACTCGTCGTCAGCATTTCATCTAACGTACGATTGTTTTTAAATAATGGACTTTTCACGCCGTCTGCTGGCATGAGCGCCACCATAAATTTCGCTGCATCCATTATCGTACCCATTGCACTACCAGCTGGATACAAACCAATAAAGATCCGTTCATTTTTTGAAATACTAAATTCATCGTCGCTATTCACAATGTATCCATAAATTTCTTCTCTGTTCGTTGCTATATCTAGGTTATCTTCCTGTGTAGGATGAATCGTTGTGTCCTTCATCTCCAAAACAGAAAAAATATGTTCATTAACATACTCATAAAATGGCTGAGCCGCAACCTGTTCTACAATAAAACCTGCGAGTGCCACACCATAGTTTGAATAGGCGACCACATCTCCTGGCTTATGCACTTGATAAGGCTCAGTAATTTGAAGCATTTCTTCTAAGGGCTTTACTTCATCCGCTGACATATAGAATAAATCTGGAAATCTCTCCTCCCACCCAGCATTATGGTGCATAAGATTCAATATCGTTATAGGGGCATCATCTTGCAGTTTTTTCAAAAACCCGTCCGGCAAATACGTGCGAATATCTTCATCTAATTCCAATTTCCCCTGCTCTACAAGCTGCATTACGCTGGTCCACACAAGTAGCTTCGTAACAGACCCCCATTCAAAAACAGTATCTGCTGTGACTTTTATCTGATTTTCAACATCTGCATAGCCATAGGACGTATTCATGAAAATTTCTCCGTCTTTCACAATTAACACATTCGCTCCAGCCGTAGATGTCCCAATGTATTTAGATGAATATTCATCCACACGATCCTTTAGCTCCGTATAAGGTATCCCCGAAGGTGTTAACATTCCCTCATTTGCAGAAACAGCTGATACAGAACAAAGTACCATTACGAGTACTAGTAAAATTATTTTTCTCATTATATCACTCCCCCTTTACCATCAATCCTCGCTTTTACTCTATTCACCCCCATACTAGTTGATCTTCAAATAGAGCAAATAAGCCGTAGGTTAGATTTTCTTCATTATCTAACCAAGCATATGAAAATCGTTCCCAGTGCTTTTCTCGCTTTACATAAAATCCTTGGGATAGTGTCCCATCTACAGGTATCCACATAGTGTATGCTTCTGTCCACGGCTTAAAAACATAATGCCCTTCCGCAACTTCGTCAGTTGAAACAAGGAAAGAGCGTGTATATTCATCTTGTGCCGCAATTGTATCTGGAAGCTCCGTTTTTGATTCCTTATTAGGGCCTGAATCCTCTATAGCTGTACATCCTCCTACTAGCAATGATGAACTCAATGCAAGTACCATCATTGTTTTATAGCCATTCTTCAACTACAGCACCCCACATTTTTAAAATAGATTGCTGTCGGACGTCCACCATTTTCACCAGAAAAGTTTAAATAGATTCGTTTTGAACTTTTCAAAGTACGAGAATATTTTTGCTGATTGAATCAGATAATTGTCTGTTATGACATTCCCAGTCCCGCTATCGTTATCTTGCTGAATAAATGATTCTGGAGCGTTACTGTAAATTTCATTATGCATAATCTGATTGTCTACATTATTCCACTGTAAAGTAATCTGCCCATATCCCTGTTCTAGTTGATCATTGTGTTTGAGAATATTATTTATAATACTATTTTTAGATGTTCCCCCATTAGAGCTACTTGCTCCGCCCATTATTATGCCGGCACCATTGTTTTTATAAATAAGGTTGTCCGATACTTTGATACTACTCGTTTGTTTTCCAGCATTTTCACTTGCTAGCTCAATACCAAAATCATTGTTATACACTATGTTTTTTTCAATAATCACATCTGTCGATCCATCCGCATAGATTCCACCGGCAGCATAATGTCCTTCATAGGATGGATTATTTATGGAGCTATTGTTGAAAACCTTATTGCTTACGACCTTCCCATTTCTAGCTTGATCAATGCATGGGGCCTGACATGCATTGTAAAATCCTGCTATATCAATTCCGATATTATTATTGTCATGGACACGATTATTTTCAACCGAAAATCCATTTACATTCCCATTTATCGTTAATGCTTCACTATTCCCTAGTGTTAGATGATGAACTTCATTCCCTTTAATGAGGAGATCACTAATTTCATTTGCAGTATTACCATAGACATGAATTCCATGGGCATTTCCTTTTTTCGACTTGTTAGCGATATGGTGCACATTATTATTTACTAACTGTATATGATGGCCGCCTTCTCGAACCCGTATCCCCGCTGGATATACATCAGGGTCATCTGTCGTTATATTTCTCAACTCAAACCCATCTATAACGATATAACTAGCATTCTCCAAGTACATAAGAACACTTTTTTCACTATCTACAGTTACACCCGTGCCGTCCAGCACTGGTTGCTCTCCTGGATATGCTTTATATAAAATAGACCCTTCTTTAGAACCCGATTTTTTAATAGTCACAAATTCTTTGTATATACCCTCTCTGATAAAAACCATTTCTCCTGCCTCAAGCGTATCCGCAGCTTTTTGAATCGTTTTCCACGGCGCTTCTAGCGTTCCAAAATTCGAATCGTCACCATTAGGCGAAACGTAATAGACTGCCTTGTTCAAATCGGCAGCTTTTGTAGTTGGCATAAATAGAAAACCTGCTATTGAAATAATAAGGAGTATGAATCCAAAGTACCGAAACTGCATTGACTTTACACTCCGTACTTGATTCATATGTTTAAACATATTTATAGACATCCTCCGATTCTTATCTGTATGTACCCAACACTTTCTAATAGAAGAAAACCTACTTACTACACTCGCATTTATGGTTTAATTTCCCACAAACAATTCATTTCAGTATATCATTAATCAGATCACCAAGAATTAATAATTCAGATAACACCTTTCGTTTTGTTGCTTTCTTCAACCGGGTTGATGGTGCTCGGCATCTGACTATTCATGTTCACCCGAGATGAATATAAGTAAAGCAGAGTGGGTTTTTGCGATTAAAACTACAGTGATTTACAGTTGTGAAGAAGTCCTATTAAGCGAGATTAATGATGCCATCAAACAGGGTGTGAAAACGACGAAAGAGGTAAAACTAGCAAACGCTTCACTTAGTACTCATACAAAAGTAGTTCCAATCCAGATTACATATCTGAATTGGAACTACTTTTGTTTTGATATCTACTTCTCACATGAAATTAAATCTTTATCGCGGTCACTCTTTTTGTTTGCATCATAGATTGCCTTAGATACAAAGGGCTTGAATTTTGTTTTTCCACCTTTGTTTGTGACAGTTGCAGACCTCGCAACTCCGCCTTTATAAACTTTGTTCAACTCTGTGCAGTTTTTAAATGTCACAACTTTTGCAGTTGCTGCTTCGACATGCGCCGAACTGAACGAGAAACTAATTGCAATAGTAAAAGCCAGCAATAGGGTAAATACTTTCTTCATAACAAAAACCTCCTTTCCAATTAATTCTTTTACTACGAATTCGAGTCTAGTTATAAGCATAAAAAAGATGCCTTCCTTTATGTCTGATCACACATAGCGATCAGACGGAAGACACCCCTCACAGACTATATAATTACTTTAACAGACTTCGAGTTCATAGAAAACCTTACAAATAGCGTTTAAGGTGCACATTGGAAATCCAATATTTTTTTCTGATTAGATTCGGTAGCGAGGTATTTGCTCGGTTCGCCGTGTTATATGATCGGTTAGCGGGATATTTGATCGGTCCGCCGGGTTATATGATCGGTTAGCGGGATATTTGATTGGTTCGCCGGGTTATATGATCGGTTATCATTATATTTGATCGGTCGCCAGGTTATATGATCGGTTATCATGATATTTGATCGGTCCCCGGGTTATATGATCGGTCAAAAACGATATTTGATCGGTTCGCCGGGTTATATGATTAGTCATCTTGATATTTGATCGGTCCGCCGTGTTATATGATCGGTTAGCGGGATATTTGATCGGTCAACCGTGTTATATAATCGGTTAGCGGGATATTTGCTCGGTTCGCCGTGTTATATGATCGGTTAGCGGGATATTTGCTCGGTCAACCGTGTTATATGATCGGTTATCACGATATTTGCTCGGTCAACCGTGTTATATGATCGGTTATCACGATATTTGCTCGGTCAACCGTGTTATATGATCGGTTATCACGGTATATGCTCGGTCCGCCGTGTTATATAATCGGTCAAAATGATATTTGATCGGTTCACCTACTGATAGCCGCCACTTAGTACCCATACAAAAAAACAGCTCTCTCCAGATATAAAATCCGGAGAGAGCTGTTTTGAAATTGAGTGAGTGTGGTCGCCCAATAATTCACTATTTCACAATGATTTCTTTATTGAACACAGCTTCGATACCTTGATAGTTTTGAACTGGTGAACCATTGTCTCGGATAAGTTTTACTCTTAAACTTGTAATATAACTAGCATTCAAATTTATTGGAATCGAGTCCATTACATCATTCCTGTAAATCCCTTGATCTAAAACCTGAAGAATCAAGTCTCCTGCATCGTACCCATAGTTGCCACTCGTATCCAAGTAGATAACATCCCGAATTCCTCCATTAATCTCAACATCTTTCTTTAAAGAAGCATTAATGCCTGTAACAAATGTAGTTGAATTAGAGCTGTCAATTCGAGCAATTGAACTTGCTTTTAGAGGTTGATTATTGAGTGTTACTTCGAAATCGTTCGTCTCTAATGATTGAATTGCCTCGCTGAAACTAAGTTCGAGTGAACCATCATTTTTAATTGCCGCATGATTGAATTCTGGTTGAGTTTGGTTACCGCTGACAAATCTTACATCCCCCATTCCAGGATACGCAATCGTATTTTCAGCATTGTCTCGAATATTGTTAACAATAAATGATGCGGTTTTAGTTGTTCTGATACTTGCAGATGGCACATATACCGTTACGGCAACAGATGTCGCTCTGTCTGCCGATCCATTTGTGACAGCTCTTGATGTATAAGAGCCTGCTGGTAATGCCCTGCCATCCCACGAATAGTTATTGATATCTTGAACGGTCAATAAGTTCACGCCACTATCGACGTCAGTCACTGTATAAGTAGCCATTTGCCATGCGCCAGGCGCTACACCATCCGCTACAGGTTTATTGGTAACCGCAAAAACTTCAGGACCAGTGGTATCGGAATTTTGAACACTAAACGTTAGTGCTGCAAGTGCATTCGGATTAGGGATATTGGATTTATCAACGACTGTGTTTACTGGGAGACGCAGTTGATATGTGCCATTTGGCAAGGGATGAGCGATTGTTAATGTATTATTTACAATCACTGCATTCTGCGAGTTGTAATAGTTTAGGTAAATTGACGTTGCAATTCCTGTATACTGATCTACGGCTGTGATGACATTGTTGTTGCCTATTGCAATATCTTCTGTGAAACTCGCAACAATTTTACCATCTTTCCATTCAACAGTTTTTAATGCTGGAGCAATCATATCCTGATTAAAAATTACGTTAGTTGAATACAGGGCGGAACTGTTTCCACCTGTATCTTTCACGTCAGCATCGACAAATAGAGTCGCATTGTACTTATCATTATAGGATAATACCATACCCGATAAGACAACCGTTTTTGCATTCTTACCCGTTGACGCTGTGAGGTTGGTCACAGTTCCATTCGAATGGACTATACGGGCTTTATCTTTGAATGATGCAATGTTCATATCTTTATCGTACGTTAATTCAATTTTATTACCCCCTGTAACCAATACATTCGTTACAGTTGGAGCAACTGTGTCAGTAGCTATTGTAACGAACGTTTCCACTGGATTTGGAGATGTCGAGTTGTTATTATAGTCCTTCACATTCGTTAATTTAATGCTTACGGTCGTGCCTACTGAAATTGCTGTGCGCGCCGTAACATCCAATCGATTAGGGTTAGTAGGATTAGTAGTGACAGTCGCTACTGCATTGTTGACATAAGCGCTAGCACCAGTGGCGTTCACAGGCTCATCAAAAAATAGGGAAAACGAATGAGTAGTTGTTTTCGCAGTGGCAGATCCAGACACTAGTTTTGGCGCAATTGTATCATACGCTTTAACATTCATTGTATACTCCTCGAACTTTTCACCTGTCACTGATTTAATGGCATCTGTTGATTTGAACGTGTATTCCCCATTAAAGACCCCACTTGCAGTTATCGTTAATGTTTTACCATCTGCAGATAACGAGCCTGTAAGCTGTCCAGCATTCGTAGTCGCACTCGTGACCGTCGTTAGCGTCATATTTCGAACAATATTCGAAGTGTCTACTACAGTTGTTTTAGTAACAGGTGTTGCAAACTTCACTTCCACTTGTTTAGCGTTAATCGCTTTCACTTCAGTAACAATACGTTCGTTCGTCGCAATGTCAAATGTAACAGCAATTGTTCTTTCTACTTTCGCTTTACCTTTTGTAAGTGTAACTACATAGTTACCTGCAGTTTTTCCTGCAGTTGCTTTTGCAACAACGCCTTTTTCAGTGACAAGTGAAGTGACATAGGCTTGGACTGCTGTTAATTTAACTTCATCAGTTGCGTTGTCTCCACGCGAAATCGTTAATTTACCCGTCTTTAATTGGTTGTACGCTGCTTGTACTGCCAATAAATCTTTATCAACTGGTTCTGGCTTAGGCTCTGGTTCCGGCTTTTTTGTCGCAGCTTCACTTCTAAAAATGAAGGAAGCCATTTGCCCGCGCGTCACAAGTGCATTAGGCGAGAACGTTGTCGGTGTCGTCCCCGTTGTAATTTCGTTGGAATACAATGTTTGAACGAAGCTTTTATGCCATTGCTTATCACTGATATCACTAAATGGGTTTCTCTGTGAACCCTCTGCCTTGATACCAAATCCTAGTACAAGCATTTTGGCCATTTGTTTTCTAGTCAGATTAGCTTCAGGTTTGAACGTGTTATCTACATAACCAGAAATGATTCCCGCTTCAACCAGTGCAGCAATATATCCGTAGTATGCGCTCTTTTTGCTAACGTCCTTAAATCCTGGATCCTTGACGTTTACCGTATCCAGACCTAAAGTAAGCGCCAAGAATTTTGCAGCATGCTGACGGTTAATGCTTTGACCTGGTTTAAATGTACCATCTGGGTATCCACCAAAGACGCCTCTCGAGGACAAGTTCATGACAGCTTCGTAAAAGTGATGACTAGGAATGTTCTTGACATCAGAAAATGTCCGTGTTTCCGCCTTCGTATTTATCGGTGCAACGGCAACCAAAGCACCTGTTGCAACGGTCGTCGCCAACGTCGCCTTAAATAATTTTTGATAACCCGATCTTCTCATCTTAAAACCCCCATATAATGTGATAATACTACCCATATATGTTTTTTATGATCAAAAAGTAAAAGTCATCGCTAGTACTAGTATAATTTATTCCGCTAAATTGTTCAACTATTCAATTTATTTTAATTACTTTTACCCGGGTGTTTAGTAGCAATTGGATGACCACTACGAGATATATGCTCGGTACGACGGGGTTTATGATTGGTTTGCGGGATATATGCTCGGTACACCGGGTTTTATGTATAGTTTGCGAGATATATGCTCGGTAAAACGGGTTATATGATCGGTTTGCCAGATATATGCTCGGTACCTCGGGGTTTATGATCGACTTGCCAGATATATGTTCGGTACGCCGGATTATATGATCGGTCAACATGATATATGCTCGGTCAACCAGGGTTTATGATCGGTCAACATGATATATGCTTGGTACACCGAGTTTTATGATCGATCAACATGATATATGCTCGGTACACCGGTTTTTATGATCGGTCAACATGATATACGCTCGGTACGTGGCGAGTCGCCTATAATAAGTACCAAACAAAAGCAGCTCCAATCCAGAGTTATATTACCTGGATTGGAGCTGCTTTTAAATTGAGTGAGTGACCGTAGTCGCCCTGCAACAAATGTTTCTGGGCATACGGGCACCCCATCATTCACTATCTCACAATGAGTTCTTTATAGAATAAAGCTTCGTTCCCTTGATAATTTTGAACGGGTGAACGATTGTCTCGAATAAGTTTTACTCTTAAACTCGTAACATAATTGGAATTCAAATTGACTTGAACTGAATTCCATTCATTGTTTTGGTATGTCTTATAATCTACAACTTCAAGGACCGTATCTGTCCTCGAGTCATATACTCCATTATCATTCGTATCCAAGTAAATCACATCACCGTAGCTATTATTATTCGTATTCGCATACGTATTATTCGCCACTGAAGCTCTAATACTTACAACAAATGTATCCATATTTGAATTGGAATTATAAACGGAAGCAATTGAACTTGTTTTTAGAGTAGCATTATTGAGTGTTACCTCAAAATCGTTCGCATCTAATGATTGAATTGCCTCACTGAAACTAAGTGTTAGTGAAGTGCCTCCCGTGTTAATGGTGCCGTATCTCAATTCCGGTTGGTATTGGTTGCCACTGACAAATGTAACAGTTCCCATTTCGGCTGATGCAATGGTGTTTCCTGCGTTATCACGAATATTATTGACTGTAAATGGAGCTGTTTTAGTCGTTTGGATTCCAGCTGATGGTACACGAACTGATACTGCAACTGATGTAGCTTTATCTGCCGACCCAGTTATAACGGTTGTTACATAAGACCCTACCGGTAATGCTTTGCCATCCCACGTATAGTTACTGATATCTTGAACGGTAGTAAGATTCACTCCACTATCAGTATCAATGGCTGTGTACGTGGCCGTTTGCTCAACACCAACTGCTTGTCCATTTCCTACAGGGGAGTTGGTAACAGCAACTACTACCGGACGTGATTGATCTGAAGAAATCGCATTTTGAACACTAAATGTTTGTGTTGCAATTGCGTTTGGATTAGGTGTACCGGCTTTATCCACAACTGTGTTGGCTGGCAAGCGTAATTGATAGTTTCCATTTGGCAATGAATGAGCAATTGTTAATGTATTATTTGCAATCACTGCATTCTGAGAGTTGTAATAGTTTAGGTTGATTTGGGTTGCAATGCCTGTTTTTTGATCAATAGCTGTGGCTATCGTATTTCTGCCTATTGCAATATCTTCTGTAAAATTCGCTACAATTTTACCATCTTTATAATCAATAGTTGTTAATGCTGGCGCACTATTATCCTTTTCGAAAGTAACGTTTGTTGAATAAAGGGCTGTACTATTGCCAACCGTGTCTTTCGCATCAGCGTCGACAAATAGAATTACATTGTACGCATTATTGAAAGCCAATCCTGCCCCCGTTAAGATAACCGTTTTTTCATTGGCACCTGCTGAAGCTACAAGATTTGTCACTGTTCCATTCGAGTGGACGAGACGTGCTCTTCCTTTGAATGAAGCAATATTCATATTTTTATCGTACGTGATTTCTACTCTATTTTCGCCTATAACCTTTGCATTGAGCACAATTGGAGCAATTGTGTCAGCAGAAATTGTAACTGCCGTTTCTACCGAATTCGGCGTTGTTAAGTTATTATTATAATCCTTCACATTCACCAATTTAACGGTCGCTGTCGTACCGGCAGCAACTTGTTTACTAGAGGTCACATCTAAACGATTTGGATTCGTTGGGTTGTTCGCAACAGTCGCAGCTCCATTATTGACATAAGCGATGACGCCAGCAGCATTAACAGGCTCATCGAATAGTAGGGCAAACGAGTTCGTAGATGTTTTCGCAGCGGCTGATCCTGAAACAAGTTTCGGTGCAACTTTATCATTCGCTTTGACAATCGCTGTGTACTCATCGAACTTTTCACCTGTCTCTGATTTAATGGCAGCCGTTGATTTGAACGCATACTCACCATCAAAAACCCAATTTGCAGTAATCGTTAACGTTTTACCATCTTCGGACAATGAGCCTTTCAGTTGTCCAGGATTCACAGTCGCACCCGAAACCATTGTAAACGCAATATTTTGGACTTCATTTGTAGCGTTTAGTATAGTTGTTTTAGTAACAGGTGTTGCAAATTTCACTTCAACTTGTTTAGCGTTAATCGCTGTCACTTCGGTAACAAAACGGTCATCCGCTGCAAAGCCAAATGTTATAGCAATCGTTTTGTCTACTTTCGCTTCACCTTTTGTCAATGTCACTACGTAATTTCCAGCTGTTGTACTTGCTGCGACTTTTGCAACAACGCCATTTTCAGTAATAAGTGAAGTAATATAGGCTTGAACTGCCGCAAGTTTCGTGGCATCCGTTGCATCATTGCCCCGTGAAACAGTGACTGCACCATCTTTTAATTGACTCACGGCTGCTTCTACGGCTACCTTGTCGACATCTACTGGTTCGGGTTTTGGCGTTACGATCGCTTCACTTCTGAAAACGAATGAAGCCATTTGCCCGCGCGTTACGACTGCGTTCGGCGAGAATTTTGTTGGTGTTGTACCCGTAGTAATTTCATTTGCATACAATTCCTGGACAAATTCAGCATGCCATTGCTTATCATTAATATCGCTAAATGGAAGTTTTACAGTTTTCGTTTCGTTAAATTCAAAACCAAGTACAATCATTTTCGCCATTTGTGCCCTTGATAGACTAGCCTCAGGTTTGAATGTGTTATCTACATATCCCGAAATGATTCCTGCTTCAACAAGCGCTGCAATATGTCCATAGTATGGGCTCGTTTTGCTAACGTCTTTAAATCCTGGATTCTGGACGTTTTTCGTATCCAAACCTAACGCAAGGGCCAATAGTTTCGCAGCATCCTGGCGCGTAATGCTTTTACCTGGTTTGAATGTCCCATCCGGATATCCACTAATCATGCCTCTTGCAGTAAAATCCATAACCGCTTCATAAAAGTGATGACTTGGGATGTCCTTAACATCAGAAAACGTCGGATTCGCCGCCTGCGTATTCATGGGTGCAACGGCAACAAATGCGCCTGCTGCAACCGTTGTTGCTAACATGGCTTTGAATATTTTTTCATAATTTAATTTCTCCATCTTCAAACCCCCATTTAGTGTAGTAGTCCTTCGTACATACTTTCGTTATCGCCCATTCTTATAGTAGTATGTTAGATTTTTAATCCACCACAAATATTTAAAAATACAAATCATTCGTATTAATAGTATAATTTAACTGGTAATATTATGCAACTTAGTTTTAATTAGTATATAGGTCGATTTAATGATTCTATTAAACCCCACTTCGTCTTACGGTGCCTTAAACAGTAGCAATGGTGTTAATGCCTTGTAGAAATACCGGTTATGTTGTACGTTTTTCGAGACTTTAACTCTAATGGTGACCCATTCACAAACGTTATAACCGATTCCCCCTTCTTCAATGATAAATTATTAAGACACGCTTTATTAAGTAAGTTTCTTGGAGATAACTTGCACAGGATACTGCAAAGCAGCTGCAAAATTATTCATTTAAACTAGTACGTTTCCGGCTCGCTTTAGGCTAAAATAATCACGACAGGTTTAAGGAGGAATTGCAATTCATTCCTCCTCGAAGGACAGGTGTGGGAAGAAGAGACTTCGTCACTTCTTCCCACACCCCTTTCGGTCATCCTGTTGCGATTAGTTGCCTGTCGCGTACCTACAACGTTCAAGTAAAAATTGCAGTTACTTGGAAATTAAGATTAGATGACTTTCAACAAAATTTATTGGTGCCCGAAGATACAATTTCGGGCACGCTTGAATTTTCTACAATGCGTACCATACTTACTTTTAGCAAAATCATGTTGGTCAACTTGTGATATCTTGTAGACATTAACACTTCCTTAAAAGAAGAAAAGCGCAAGTGCCTGTTCACTCGAGGGGCTAGGCACTGCAGTCTAGACAGTAGTCCAGTTCAAAGACTTATACTCTCTTATCTCTGAACAAAAAGAAAGAGTGAAGGAAATATCTCCCTCACTCTTCACCTTACTCAATTAGTTGAAATAAGCTTACCATTTACCATAACGAGCCTGTCGGCCGGTTTACGTGCGACTACTTCAGCAGAAGATGCTGCATTAAAGAAGATGAAATCAGCTGCATCTTGTACTTTTGGCCAAACTTGTTTTCCTTCTTGATCCAAAGGAGTAATACCGCCTGTCACCCATTTTAACGAATTTCGTAGTGAGCGCTCATCAATTTTACGTGTGAGTTCACAAAAACGAGTTGCTTTTTCTAATACATCTCCTGTTCCGTATGGGCTCCAAGAATCATAAAATCCATCACAGCCAAAGTGGACAGGTACTCCATATGCGTCCAAAAGATCGATAGGCGGAATAATTCTGCCTTGATTGATAGGTATGGTGGACATGATGGCGACTCGTTGCTCAGCTAGGCGCTTAGCAATCACTTCTTGTTGAGATATAGGTACATCGCCCAGGCAGAATGAATGGCTTAATGCCGTCCTTCCTTTATAATTTGCATCTTCCACTATATCAATCCACTTATCAGCTGTGTAATATCCGACAAAGCCCCCGTCATGTAAATGAATATCCACATCTGCATTAAATTCCACTGCAATGTCCATTACTTCATGGAGTGACTTTTCGATTGCACCATCAATTCCTGCGGGATCTAGTCCGCCAACCATTGTTGCTCCACTGCGCATCGCTTCCCGCATAAGAGCCGGGACTTGATCGCGAAGGAGACCGTGCTGTGGAAATGCGATTACCTCTGCTGTTACTTTACCTTCAAAGTCTTTAAGTGCTTCAAGGACACCTTCTAAGTTTTTTAACCCTATATACGGGTCAATATTTACATGTGTCCGAATATGTGTTGAACCATTTTTCAATAATGTTTCAATCATTTTCGTTGCCCGTTGTTTTGCCGTCGTCGACAATTCAACTAATTCTTTTGCTTCAAACGACAGGCGCTCCGCCAAATTGGAAACTGGAATACATGCTTTCCAATCTAGGCTTAAATAGGTTTTATCCAAATGATTATGCATTTCTTTAAAGGTCGGAACGGCAAGCTTTCCTTTCATATCGATCACGGTAATGTTAGTTGGAACAGCATCAGTAGCTTTCACTATTTCTACAATCTTCCCATCTTCTATTTTTAGATGAAAAAGTGCTGTGATTGTTTCAACAGATCCGTTGTCGATTACTCTTTCGCCTGTCTCTAGTTTGACATTTGTCAGCAATTTTACTTCTGTCATTTGACATCCTCCTTAACCTGTTCATGATTGCTTACATGAGCGATGCGTCCTTTTGAGATTACGTGCGTAATTGGACGTCTTCTTGCAATCGCATGGGAAGAACATTCTGCATCCAACAGAATCATATTCGCGCTATCGCCCTTTTGCGGCCATACCCTTTTCCCTAAATCATCCAATGGCATAATTCCACCGGACGCGTACTTCCAACAACGATTTAACGAATACTCATCTATGAACCTGAAACGCTCTGCTAGAATACATAATTTCTCCACTGTATCCCCAGTTCCAAATGGAGACCAATGATCTGTCAAACTATCATGGCCAAGAGACACAGTAACCCCATTGTCGTATAAATATGGAATTGGAATAGTAGGACGATTCGTCGGCACAGTCGAAGTAACATCAATTTTCGTTTCTGCTAGCGTAGCCGTGAGTTCCTCTAGTTCCTTGCCGTGTAAATCACCAAAAGCAATTGCATGGCTGATTGTGACTTGCCCCACTTTACCTGCCTGTTTTGTCATTTCTGCTAGTTTGTAGAATTCAAATGCGCCTAACGAATTGGGATCATGTATGTGAATATCGATTCCTGTACCCGCTTGTACTGCGATATCCATTGTTGTTTCTAGTGAACGATCAATATCCCTATCAATTGTCGCAGGGTCAACCCCGCCTACCAAAGTGGCACCCATTCTCATAGCTTCACGCATAAGCGGTGCCACATTTGAACGCAGTAGCCCGTGCTGCGGAAATGCTACGATGTCATAAGTAACTTGATCTTCAAATCTTTTGAAAGCCTGTTGTGTAATTTCAATATGCTTCGTTCCGATTTGAGGATCGACATTACAGTGTGAACGAATATGTGTATGCCCTTGTGATAAAAGCCATCCAATCATTTTTTCAGCACGTTCTTGGGCTGTATCTAATTGTGCAGGTAAAAGTAGTTGCTCTTCTTCAATTCTTGTTATGATTCCTTTAGTAATTGGCGTACATGCTTTCCACGGACCTCCGAAATATGTTTTGTCTACATGGATATGCATTTCACGAAACGCAGGCATGAGCAATTTGCCGCCCGCATCCACTACTTCATCATTGCTCTCCTGTTTCAATCCCTTACCAATTTCAACAACTTTTCCATCTTCAATTAATACATCAAACAACTCTGTTTCTGTGCGAACTACACGCGACCCCTCATATAAAAAACCTGTTTCTAACCTAACGTCTTTCATCAATAATCTAACCATATGTGTTTCTCCTCTCTGATTGGAATAGAGAGGCTGTTCTTAAACAGCCTTCTCCATTGACTATCATTTTACTTGGGCTTGCTCAATAATGAGATAGTTTGAAGCATCGAGTCTAAAGTTTTTCACATCATTATTATAGACTGCTAGGTGTTCATAGTTGCGAATTGGGACATAAACAGCGTCATCCATTTCGATTTGCATTGCCTCTTCATAGATTACTAACCGTTTGGCTGGATCTGTTTCTACCCTACCTTGTTCAATTAACTTATCCACTACAGGATTTTGATAATAGAAATGGTTCCCAGGTGGTCCGATGGATGCAGAGTGGAATAGGTTGTACTGATTATAGTCTCCATCACCTGTAGCATTTCCCCATCCGCCGATGAACATCTGATGTTCTTGTCCATCAATTTGCTCAATGTAAGAACCATATTCAAGGACTTCAATTTCCACTTCGACCCCGATACCCTTTAATTGGGATTGAATAACTTCAGCCATATTGATACGTTCTTTGCGGTCACTTGTCAGTAGTTTTACTTTGATGCCCTTTTCAAATCCGGCCTCTTTCAAGAGCGTTTTTGCTTTGTTGACATCGTACGGATAGGCTTCAACATTTTTACTATACCCGAATACTTGCGGGCTCATCGCCACGTTTGCCAACGTACCTACATTGTTATAGACACCTTTAATAATCGCTTCACGTTCAATTGCATAGCTAACTGCCTGACGAACTTTTACATTATCAAACGGCGCCTTCGTCGTGTTAAAGCCAACATATTCCACCGCTAATCCTTCTGTTCGAGTTAGATTCAGTGCGTCAGAACTTTCGATTCGGTCTATTTCTGTCACAGGCACCTGATCGGAAATATGCGCTTCTCCACTCTCAACCATTGCGAGTCGAGTCGAATCTTCAGGAACCACTTTAAATTCAACCGCATCTACTTTCACTTTCTCTCCCCAATAATCCTCATTCTTTTTCAATGTAATCTGTTGACCAGATTTCCAGGAATCGAAAACAAATGGTCCAGTACCTACTGGATGAACCGCTAATTGATCTGCCGTTTCTTTAATCGACTTCGGACTTAAGATACTGCCCTCATTACTTGCCAAAATAGAAAGCAATGGCGCATAAGGCTCAGAAAGTTTCAATGTTACATGTGTATCGTCTTCTACGATAATTTCTGAAATCATTCCAAGTTTTTCACGTTGTGGAGAACCGGTTGCCGGGTCCAATAAACGATCGAACGTCACTTTGACAGCCTCTGCATTGAATGGAGTACCATCATGGAATTTGATGCCTTCATGTAGCGTGAACTTCCAAGTCAAATCATCTACCTGTTCCCATTCTTCCGCTAGTCTCGGTTGAATTTCTCCCTCTTTATCGAAAGCAACAAGCGTTTCATATACCTTCCCATGCACTACATTTGCTGACGGTATATCAGTAATGAAGTGTGGGTCAAGGCCTGTCGCATCAGACAAACGTACAATCTTCAATACGCCGCCTTCTCCCATGGCACTATCTGATCCTGTACCTTTCTCTTTCTCCTTGTCACCTGTAGATCCTGTTGAACAGGCTTGTAATAGGAGAAGCAGCGTTGCAAGTACCAGTACAATTGAAAACCCTTTAACCTTTTTCATATTCCCGTTACCCCCATTCCTTTAATTGTCTTGCTAATTTGAATTATAGATAATAAACCATGTGTAGTTTTTCAGAATATTAATACACTTTTATACTATTTCGACTACTCTTTGTATTTCTATTTACTTTCCTATCTAATTTTTCTATCTTGAAGTTACTTCTAATAAAAATAATGGAGACGAAGGAGGCAACAGCATGACAAAAAGCATGGCCATAGAAGAGGCTTCAGAGTTAGTTAGTATAAGAAGAAAGTTACGCAAAGAAAAACGCCAACTGTTTTTCAGAACGATTGGCCAGAACAAGGCGGCTGTCGTAGGTGGCTTTATCATTCTCTTCTATATATCATTGACGATTTTGGCACCCGTTTTAGCACCATTTGACCCTTTCAAAATCGAATTAGAAGACAAACTACAAGGTCCTTCTACAGAACACTGGATGGGAACTGACGATAAAGGTAGAGATATTCTAAGTCGCATATTATACGGTTCGCGTTTATCTTTAGCTGTTGGATTTTCATCCGTATTATTCGGGGCGTTTTTCGGGATTCTATTAGGTCTCATTGCCGGTTACTACGGAAAATGGGTCGATACAATCATCAGCAGGTCACTGGATGTAATGTTGGCATTCCCGGGAATATTATTAGCACTTGCTATCATTAGTGCACTCGGACCAAGTCTTATTAACGTTACAATTGCTGTTGGTGTATTTTCCATACCATTATTTGCACGTATTGTACGGGGTTCTACAATGGAAGTGAAGAATTTGGAATACATTGATGCGATTCGAACGCTTGGAGCAAATGATTTCATCATCATTTTCCGTCACATCTTCCCTAATATTCTGTCCCCTATTATTGTACAGGGTAGTTTGCGACTAGCTACAGCTATTTTATCCGCGGCGGGATTGTCCTTCTTAGGACTTGGTGCACAACCTCCCTCTCCTGAATGGGGCGCGATGCTCTCAAGCGGTCGTGATTTCCTATTCACCGCACCCTATATGGCAATTTTCCCTGGTATTATGATTTCAGTTCTTGTACTAGGTTTCAATTTGTTCGGTGACGGCTTACGCGATGCATTAGATCCACGAATGAAAAAATAAGAAAAGAGGTGATGCTCAATGCTTTTATTTATCCTAAAACGATTGGCACAAGTAGTACCCGTCATCTTTGGAGTTACACTCGTTGTCTTCTTAATAATGCAAATGGTGCCTGGTGACCCAGCAATTATTATGGCCGGTGAAGGTGCATCGACAGAAACAGTAGAACAACTTCGGGAAGATTTGGGATTGAACGAACCTTTGCACGTACAATACTTTTCTTATATAGGAAATATTCTACAGGGTAGTTTAGGCAATTCCCTTAAAAACAATCAGCCTGTGTTGGATGAAATTCTAATTCGATTACCGATTACTATGGAATTAGCCTTCTTCAGTATATTAATCACCGTTGTTCTTGGTTTAACAGCAGGTATTATCTCGGCAGTCAAACCTTACTCTGTTTCAGACATCTCCGTTATGATTGTCGCTCTTTTAGGAATATCATTACCAAGTTTTTGGCTTGGTTTACTGTTGATGTATACCTTCTCTATTAAATTACAATGGCTTCCGGTAGCAGGCTGGGACAGTTTCGCTCACATCATTCTTCCGGCCATCACACTTGGTGCAGGAGGAGCGGCGATTGTCGCCCGAATGACTCGTTCAAGCATGCTTGAAGTAATTGGCCAAGACTATGTAAGAACAGCTAGAGCAAAAGGATTAAAAGAACATACCATCATCTATAAGCATGCCTTGCGCAATGCCTTAATACCTGTTATTACAGTCGTTGGTCTACAGTTTGGTAGCCTTCTCGGAGGAACGGTAATCGTTGAATCAGTATTTGCGATTAATGGACTTGGACGAATGATTGTAGATGCAATCCGTACAAGAGATATTCCAATGGTACAAGGTGGCGTCTTAGTTGCCTCCCTCGTCTTTGTCTTTGTAAATCTATTGGTTGATGTTATGTACAAGGTATTTAATAAACGAATAGATCTAAATTAGGAGGGATCATGATGCAAGAAGACATATTATTGGAAGTAAAGAATTTAAAAACGCATTTCATCACAAGTAAAGGAACCGCAAAAGCCGTTGATGGTCTCGATTTTGTACTTAAAAAAGGTGAGACCCTGGGAATAGTCGGAGAATCCGGTTGCGGAAAATCTATAACCTCCTTATCGATTTTGCGACTAATCCCCTCCCCTCCAGGAAAGATAGTGGATGGACAAATTTTACTGCATGGCAAAGACCTTGTAACGATGTCCGATCAGGAAATCAGGAAAATAAGAGGCAATCAAATTTCGATGATTTTCCAAGAGCCAATGACCAGCTTAAATCCTGTAATTCCAGTTGGAGAACAAATAGCAGAAGCTCTCCGACTGCACCAAAAATTATCCCGGAAACAGGCATGGGAAAGAGCTGTTGAAATGATTCGTTTGGTCGGTATTCCGGCCCCTGAAAAACGAGCAAAACAAGAACCTTATCAACTTAGTGGCGGCATGCGGCAGCGCGTAATGATTGCAATGGCGCTGGCATGCACACCGGAAGTTTTAATTGCCGATGAACCGACTACTGCTCTCGACGTGACCATTCAAGCACAAATATTAGAATTAATGAAAGATCTTCAACGCAAAATCGGAATGGGCATCATCTTCATAACACATGACCTTGGTGTAGTCGCGGAAATGTGCGACCAAGTTGCAGTCATGTATGCCGGTCAGATTGTTGAATATCAAACAACGGCAAACTTATTTAAGACTCCCCTCCATCCTTATACACAAGGGTTAATTGGTTCTTTGCCTAAATTGTATGAAGATCAGGAGGAGTTACAAATTATTGAAGGTACTGTACCAAGTCCTTACGACTATCCTACGGGTTGCCGTTTTGCGGATAGATGTCCATTTGTGCAGGACTTATGTAGAAATCAGCAGCCTGAAATCATCCATATCGAGGATTCGCAACAAGTGCGTTGCTGGAAATATACTGACCAATGGCAAGCAGAACTAGTAAAAGAGGAGGTCGTCCTATGAACACTTTACTAAGCTCTAAAAAACCTATACTTAAGGTCAGTAATTTGAAACAACATTTTGTTGTAAAACGGGAGGCTTTGTTCCAGCCTAAACAGGTTGTAAAAGCCGTCGACGGTATTTCATTCGACCTTTACCCAGGGGAAACGTTGAGCATTGTTGGAGAATCTGGATGTGGGAAATCGACTACAGGCCGCTCAATACTTCGTTTAGATGAGCCAACTGAGGGAGATATTCTCTATAAAGACGTATCCCTTACTGGAATGTCAAAGAAAGAACTTCGGACAATTAGAGGAGATATTCAGGTCATTTTCCAGGATCCATTTGCGTCTCTAAATCCTCGACGTACGATTAGACAAATGCTTGACGAAGCGATGGCCATACAAAAGGTTCTTCCTCCGAAACAGCGAGAAGCGCGTATGCTTGAATTAATGCAAAATGTTGGCTTGAGGCCTGAATACCTTGAACGTTATCCCCATGAATTCTCCGGCGGACAGCGACAGCGTATTGGGATTGCTAGGGCTCTCGCGGTCAATCCGAAAGTGATTATATGCGACGAAGCAGTTTCAGCTTTAGACGTTTCAATCCAGGCTCAAATTCTTAATCTCCTTAAGAGACTTCAAAGAGATTTCGATTTAACGTTTTTATTTATTTCTCATGATCTTAGTATCGTTAAGCATATTTCAGATCGAGTTATGGTGATGTATCTTGGCAAAATCGTGGAGATTGCGGATAAGGCAAGTCTATTTAAGAATCCATTACATCCCTATACGAAAGCTTTATTATCGGCTATTCCAGTTATTGATCAGACGATTAAAAGGGAAAGGATTCTTTTGAAGGGGGATGTTCCTTCACCGTTGAATCCTCCGGCAGGGTGTCGATTCCATACGCGTTGTCCTTTTGCGACAGATTTGTGTAGAGACGAAGAACCTTTGCTAAGGGAGCTGGAGACTGGCCATTCGGTTGCTTGCCATTTTGCGGAGAAGTTGTCGGTTATATAGGTGTGCTATTTAATACCGCTTTGTCGCTTGGTGATGGCCTCATGCAATAAGCCTGGCAGAAGATAACTGTCAGTCTTATTGCTTCGGCGCCCGCAGGATGCGGGTGTGCAGCCTTTGCCGCAGGACGCGGCGATATTGGGCTGCCTTTCATTAGTGTCGCTTCTTCGCTAGATTTTTTCGTTAAACTGGTGTGTTATATCACCTAGTTAAATTTAAATAAATAGTGTCATATATATAGGTTGATTTCATTGAATACCGCTTTGTCGCTTGGTGATGGCCTTACGCAATAAGCCTGGCAGAAGATCACTGTCAGTCTTATTGCTTCGGCTCACACTTGTCGCTTCTTCGCTAGATTTGTTCGTTAAACTGGTGAGTTATATCATCTAGTAATTCTAAATAAGTAGTGCCGTATATAGGTTGAATCCATTAAATACGAATTCGGCGCTTAGGAGCGGGAAAAGTTGCATTCGTATACATCTAGATATCACGCTAATGGAATAGAAGGTGTTCAATTCAAAGAGTACTGAAAGCGACTGTATATGGAGCACTTGGTGGCTGACTGTGTTACTTTTTGGATAATTATTGTTAATTAAAAAATGTGATAATTAGTCATTTAATTCTTTGTCTTTTCACTGTATACTAAGAATATTGTCGGCATTCTAAATTTCAAGGAAGGGCGTATGGATGATGATGTCAATCGAAAACTTCTCTTTCTACGTCTTAATTTGCGTATTGGCTCCCCTTATAGGAGCTTTTACGCTTTCTTTTATTATTATTTTTGAACGACGCTTTGACAGTCTTCAAAGGGAAACTTCAAAACTCGCACTTGAAAAAGAACTTCAGCAAGTAAATTATGACCAATTAAATTCAAAAATACAGTCTCACTTCTTTTTCAATACATTGAATACGATGCTAAGTCTCGCTCGTTTAGATCGTAAAGGAGATTTAGTAGCAGGGCTCGAGGCTATGGCGAAATTCTTTAAATTCAAGTACGCAACGAATGAGCCCCTGATACTATTCGATGCTGAGCTTTCTAATGTTAATAATTATTTGGACATCCAAAAACTCCGTTTCGGAGACCGACTGCGTATAATCATCGAAATTGAACCAGCTTGTAAAAACGCGCTTATGCCTCCCTTTATGCTTCAAACGTTAGTTGAAAATACATTTAAACATGGTTTCGAAAAGAATCCTGGACCATCCATATTGAAAATAATTGCCTTTGAAACAGACCACATATTAAATCTTGAAGTATGGAATACACATTTACTAGATACATATAACATTGAAGAACAGTACTCCTCAGAAGAAGGCGGATATGGACTTAAAAACATACAAAATCGGCTACGTTTATTGTTTCCCGAACAGGAAACTTCCTTAACGTTGCTCCATGTGAAGAATGAGACAATGGTTTTAGCTAAATACCCTTTTGTAAAAGAATATGCAATTTAAAGGAGGACATAGGGATGGACGTGCTATTAGTAGATGATGAAATGTTGGAATTAGAACAGTTAGAATACATAATGAAGCCCTATTTCCCAAACTGGAGTTTTTATAAAGCTCAAGACGCTTCTATTGCATTGCAACTTGCAAAAAAAATGAAATTCTCGTTAGCATTTTTGGATATACAAATGCCCGGAAAAAGCGGATTAGAGCTAGCTAAAGAATTAAAGAAATTATATGAAATAGATATCATTATGGTGAGCGCTTTTCAATCTTTTGAATATGCACAGGCTTCACTACGTATTGGGGTGGATGACTACCTGACAAAACCCGTTGTGGAAAGCGAACTTCTCGAACTTCTAGAGAAATATAAAAAGTGGAGTTCACAAAGCGACTCTATTCAACAGGTATTAACAATCATTCACAATGAATACCATGAAAAATTGAATTTGAGTAATGTCTCAAAACGTGTCCATTTGAACTCAACCTATCTAAGTCGAAAGTTTTTCGATGAAATGCAAATTGGATTTGCGGATTACTTGAATTCATATCGACTTGAAATGGCAAAAAAGATTCTCATCGATCAAAAAGGGCTAAGTATGTCGGTAATCGCTGAAAAAGTTGGCTACAATAGCCAGCATTATTTCAGTTCAATGTTCCGCAAACAATTTAGCGTTACTCCATCCGATTATCGTATAAACCCCAAGAGAGCCGATAGGATTCAAAAATGAAACTGTATCGACATTATATTACAGGCTCGTTGATATTCGGTATTTCCACAGGCATGATAAGCCTATTGGCGCGCTGGATTTCTGGAAACGTCATTCTAGCATCACCTGAATCATTAACTAAATATGGGTTACTTGGAGGGTTTGGCTATTCAATAGCAGGGGCATTATCTATTTTTCTATTCGGTATTCTGGCAGTACCCATTCGAAACAAATTCCCTACTCTTGAAACAATTGGCGACTTGTTTCAACTTCGCCTTAAACGTGATGGCTATTTGTTTATGTCCTTTTTAATCTTTTTGTTAGGCTTCGATTCATTGTTCATGCAAGCTGTCGGCGCCGCTGTCCTATTCGATCTCCTCTTCAATGTTCCTTTATCATTGAGCTTGTTCCTTTTTTTCCTGTATTGCTTTGTGGTTGCTGGCCTAGGTGGGATGAGGTGGATTCAGAAATTTGAAGGGATTTCAATGTTTTTCATTTTCTCTGCCGTTATTTTGATTCCACTTTACTTTTTCATTCAAGAAGGGGCACACGAGGTTTATAATGGTATTCGTTTATACCACCCTTATTTGTTAGT
Source organism: Sporosarcina sp. ANT_H38 (assembly GCF_008369195.1). Classification (GTDB taxonomy): domain Bacteria; phylum Bacillota; class Bacilli; order Bacillales_A; family Planococcaceae; genus Sporosarcina. Next base: position 266,894 of record NZ_VOBC01000002.1, read on the forward strand.
TATAAATAACCGCGATATTTTTCTATTCATCATAACCTTTGTATTAGTTGGTTTCGGACAAGTCATAACCGATCGATCTACATGGCAACGACTTTATATGATTGAGAAGAAGAAAGTCCGAATTACATTTTGGTCGACGGCACTTGTTTGGTGTACAGTTCCAATTTCTCTTTCAGCCATGCTACTGATTGTTATATTTGACGGAGCGTTCAATGAAACTTATTCTCTTCTTTTTATGTTGATCGATAAAATAGATTCTATCTTTCTTATCCTGTTATTTTCCTTATTGTGCTTCAGCGTTTTATCAACAACTATACAAGCAGAACTCCATGCGACAACAGTCCATTTTGTAAAGCATATATTAAAGTCAAAAAAATCGTTGAAGACAGATCATACGTTAAGAAGGGAATCCTACTGGATCTCAGGAATTATACTTTTCGTCTTGTTTACCATCACCCTATTCGCTAAGTTCAGCTTACTAGAGTTTCTATTCTTTTATGGCAGCATTTACGCGTCCTGTATTCCTGTGCTATTGATTGTAATACTTTCAAAAAGACCAATCCCAAGACTATTGCCATATTCGATTGTACTTGGCTGGATCATTGGCAAGTTTATAATCCAAAACGCAGATCCACTAATGACCATTTGGTATAGCTTTCTCTGTACGTCTTTCTTCGCGGTATTATTTTTACTGCTAATAAAGAAAGAAGCAAAAAGATAGAGCCATTGAAAACGCTTCGACGCTTTGTGGACATCTACTTCGTTAGTATACTTTGTATTGATAACAGCGGGCCTTTCCTCGGTTTTATAGAGGAAAGGCCCGCCGTTATTGCTATATACTAAAATACGAATCCTAGGAGGTGTCCCGATGACTTCACATCAAGAAACGTTAAACCTCAATTTATTCAACAATCTCAACATCTGAGAGGATGAAATAGGAAACCGGGCTCATCTTCATCCCTTTTACAGATGAGTGATAGACTGCAAGGTTTTCATAACTGCGAATTGGCACATAAGCTGCTTCATCCAGTTCTATCTTCTGCGTCTTCGCGTAAATTTCTTTCCGTTTTTCATCATCTTTTTCTCCACGCGCCTCATCTAATAATCGGTCAACTTCCGTATTGGAATAATACTGGTAGTTACCGGCAGATCCTTGGGAGTTTGAATGGAATAGATTATATTGGTTATAATCACCATCTCCTGTAGCATTTCCCCAACTTCCGTTGAAAAGGTGACCTTCTTGATTTGTATTTGCATCGATGTATGATCCGTATTCGAGAACACGAATTTCAACTTCCACTCCAATTACTTTCAATTGTGATTGAACCACTTCAGCTAAACTAATGCGTTCAGCCCTATCCGCAGTTAGTAAAGTTAATTTCAACCCATTTTCATAGCCAGCTTCTTTTAGTAATTCTTTCGCCTTTTCGGGATCATATGGATACGGAACCAATTGATCGGAATAACCGAAGACTTTTGAACTCATTGTCGAAGTCCCTAAAAACCCGACGTCGTTGAAGACTCCACTAAGAATAGCTTCACGATCAATTGCATGGCTAATCGCTTGTCTGACAAGTAGATTATCAACGGGTGCTTTTTGGACATTGAAACCTACAAACTCCACACCTAATCCTTCATTTCTCAATAATTTCATATTATCCGATGATTCAATACGCTGAATTTCATTAACAGGTATTTGTGACATAATATGCGCCTCGCCCCGTTCAATCATTCCAAGACGCGTGGTATCTTCAGGCACTACTCTGAACTCTACTCCACTAATTTTCACAGCTGTACCCCAGTAATCTGGATTAGCCTTCAATTTCACGTACTGCCCTGATTTCCATTCTTCAAACATAAACGGACCTGTTCCATTTGCTTCCTTTTGAAGCAATTCCGGTGTAGATTCAAGCATAGTTGGATTCATTATACTTCCTTCATTACTAGCCAAAATTGATAACAGCGGAGCATAGGGCTTTGTTAGATGAAAAACGACATTATAATCGTCTTTCACTTCCACCTCTTTAATCATCCCCAATTTGGAAGCTTGGGGAGAACCTACTTTTGGATCCAACAGGCGATCGAAAGTCTTTTTTACAGCGTCTGCTGTAAATGGAGTTCCATCATGAAATTTCACTCCTTCACGCAGCTTAAATTCCCAAGTAATATCATCCAGCTGACTCCATTCCGTTGCTAGATGTGGTTGAGGCTTCATATCCTCATCTGGAATGATCAGCGTTTCATATACTTTCTCATAAAGAACATTTGCGGTCGTAATGTCCACAATGAAATGCGGATCCAAGTTAGTCACGTCAGATTTCATCACGACAATTAAGTTCTCGTTGCTTGTTGAGTCTTTCTGTCCCGTGCCTTCAGTTGATTGCCCTGTCGAACATCCATTAAGTATTAAAATACCCATAAGTAAAAATAGAACACTAATCTTTTTCAAATCCAACCCCCCTTTTTCTATCTACTCATCATAAACTCTTTTTGATGTCGCTTTTTTCAGAATTCTTAGTTCTTTTTGCACTAAATTCGGGTATTTTTACCAGTTTAGGTTACGCACTGAAATAAATACACTCGGCCATAGCTTCCATATTAACTTGCTATATACGTAAATAGACAGAAGACATTTTCTGTCCTGTTTTTATCGACAGTAAAATGTATGTTTAGTTTCGCTGGATCGCTGTGTGAGTGACTATACTGCTAAAAAACACCACTTCTGATGATTAACCATTTAATCGTATAAAATACTGGTGAGATAGGTTTGATATCCTCGATTTTCACTGGTACCTTTCCGGCTCGCTCACGGCGAACTATACATGACAGATTTACTGAGGTGTCCTAGTGTGGCTAGTTGCCTGTCGCGTTCCTACAATGTTCAAGTGAAGAATGCGGTTATTTTGGAAGAAAAGAATAGAGGATATTCTATGGAGAGTGTAAGTCCCCGAAGATGAAATTTCGGGCACTCTTGTACTTTGTAGAATGTGTTCCTTGCTTACTTTTAGCAAAGATTATGCAAGTATTCATGTGGTACCTTATAGAAAGTGACACTTCTTTAAAATAAATAGGAAAAAACCATAGAGAAAGCATCAGCCGCCAAAATTGCATCTTTGGCGGCTTTTCTCCAGGTGAAAAACCAGCTATTCTTTCGTCCCAATAAACTTCAGCACTCTGTGTACTTATGCATATGGAGAGCGACGGATGAAGGACAACCATACGATTTCCGAAAAAGATGTGTAGGGATGCGACAAAGTCGCATCCCTACACATCCAGACATCTCGGTAACCGTACTAGAAGTCATTCAATCCACAGCGATCCTAAAGCGCAACTATACAAGTGTGGCCCGGGTGGATTAAATTATTTACTGTTTTTTTGAGTATCCTACTCAGCTGTAAGAATTGAGTTGTGCAAGTGCACTGGCACCGGTTATAGAATGGAAAGTAACAGAAAAAGCCCCTTGATCCATTAAAGGATCAAAGGACTATCTTCTTCGGAATCACTCGCAATTGTCAAACTAGCGCATGAGTTGCGCTAGTGACTAACACCGGATATTAGATAGCGATTGGAACGTATTCAGTGACTGGAATGTCTTCAATGATTGGAAGGGCTTCAGTCATTGGAATGACTTCAGTTTTTTGGGTGTTTCCAACGATAACGTCTATTATCACTTCATTCTTACCGTATTTAACGGTAATTGTTGTATTTCCTTCTACTTTTGGTCTTACTAGACCATTTGTTACGGAAACAACTTTACTATTCGCTACTTTGTACGTTGCGGCTAATGTAACATCTCTTTCTGTTGTTGTCCCATCTGCCGCAGTTGTTACTTCTTTAATGCTCAGTTGTGCTTCTTTTCCAAGTTCCAAATTGAGTTGTGTTTGGTTTGTAGTCAATGTCACAACTGGTTCTGTCACAATCACATTTACGGTTAATTCATTTTTGCCGTACTTCACAGTGATTGTTGTTTCTCCTGCAGCTTTTGCTCTTACTAAACCATTACTGACAGCTGCTACTTTACCATCTGCAACCTTAAACGTTGCGTTTTGTGTTACATTTTTTTCTGTTGTTTTTCCATCTGCTGATGTGATTACTTCATTCACTGTCAGTTGTGCTTCTTTGCCAGCTTCCATTTCAAGTAGCGTTTGGTCTATTGTAAGTGTCACTGTTGGTTCTGTCACAATCACATTTACGGTTACTTCATTTTTACCGTACTTCACAGTGATTGTTGTTTCTCCTGCTGCTTTTGCTCTTACTAAACCATTACTGACAGCTGCTACTTTACTATCTGCTACTTTAAACGTTGCGTTTTGTGTTACATTTCTTTCTGATGTTTTGCCATCTGCTGCTGTTGTTACTTCTTTAATGGTCAATTGTGATTCTTTGCCAGCTTCCAAAGCGATGTCTGTTTTGTTTGTAGTCAATGTCACAACTGGTTCTGTCACATTCACATTTACTGTTAATTCATTTCCGCCGTATTTCACTGAGATTGATGTGCTTCCTGCATTTTTAGCTCTAACTAAGCCATTCGATACAGAAGCTACTTTACCATCCACTGCTTTGTATGTTGCAAGATTTGTGACGACGGTTTGTTTTGATTTACCGTCTGCCCCTGTTACGACTTCTTTAATGACCAGTTGTGCTTCTTTGCCAGGCTCCAAATCGAGTTGCTCTTTATTTGCCGTTAGTGTCACAACTGATTTTGTGACCGTCACATTTACAGTTAATTCATTTTTACCGTATTTAACGGTAATTGTTGTATTTCCTGCTTCTTTTGCGGTTACTAAACCACTCTTCACGGATGCCACATTCCCATCCGCTACATCATACGTTGCAACTTTTGTTACATCTTTCTGTTTAGTTGTTCCGTCAGCTGCTGTTGTTACTTCTTTAATTGCCAATTGTGATTCTTTTCCAGACTCCAACGTGATGTCTGGTTTATTTGTAGTAAGTGTTACTCCTTTTTCCGTAACCGTCACATTTACTGTTAACTCATGTGTACGATACTTCACAGTAATCGCAGTACTTCCTGCATTTTTAGCTGTGATCAAGCCATTCTTTACAGAAACTACGTTACTATCTTCTACTTTATACGTTGATGCATTTGTTACGTTTACTTGTTTTTCTTTTCCATCAGCCGTTGTTGTTACTTCTTTAATGACTAATTGCGATTCTTTGCCAGTTTCCAAATCGATTTGTGTTTTGTTCGCAGTCAGTGTTACAACTGTTTCTGAAACCGTTACATTTATCGTTAATTCATTTTTACCGTAACTAACGGTAATTGTTGTAGTCCCAGCATTTTTAGCTGTAATTAAACCATTCTTTACAGAAGCGACTTTGCTATCCGCTACTTTATACTTAGCAGCTACTGTTACGTCTTTCTTCTTTATTGTTCCGTCAGCCGCTGTTGTTACTTCTTTAATTGCTAATTGTGTTTCTTTTCCTTTTTGCAAATCAATTTCTGTTTTGTTTGCAGTCAGCGTTATACCTGGTACTACAACTTCTGGATCAACCACAGTCACATTTACAGTCACTACATTTTCACCATGAGAAATGGTAATCGTTGTAGTTCCCTGTGCTACTGCAGTTACCAATCCGTTTGAAACAGATGCAACAGCTTCGTCAGCTACAACGTATGTTGCTTCAGTAGTTACATCTTTGTTTGTAGCGTCCCCTTGTGTCGGAGTTGATGTCTCAGTAACAAGTACTTGACCCGTTTGCCCTGCCTTCAAATTAAGTTCAGTTGGGTTAACAGTCAGTGTTACGACTGCTTCAGGTTCTCCTTTTTGATAAATTAATGCTTCTCCGACGTTTCCTGCCTCATCTTTCACTACAACAGTTACTGAATTAGTGTCATCTGTAACCGGGAATGTGAATGAACCATCTTGTGCCAGATTGAATGGAACAGCATCAGTTGCTACACCATTAATCGTCGCAATATAAGAAGCATGCAGTTTTTCATTTAAATCATAGTCCAAATCATACAAATATAATTCTTCATTATAGTCGATATACTTATCAGTTACTTGACCAGTAGCCACTTTTTCAGCAACTGAACCTGTAATTACTGGTTTTGTTGTTTTAACGACAATTGGCCCAACGTAATCTCCTATAATTGTTGAACCAGCCTGTGCTGTTAAGTCAATTGTATATAAACCATCTGGAATCGTTGTTTGAGGTGCACCGCTCCATGGGAAATATTTACCTAGAACACCTAGTCTCCACGATCCTTTTCCAAGAGAACCAGCCGCATGTACATATCCAATGTAGCCATCACCGTATTCTCCACCCTCTGGATCCATGATATCCCAAAGCTCAATATAGTTCGTTGTCACATCTCCAGTCAATGTAAATGTTAGGTCAGCTGAATCTTGCACGCCGTCCCCATCAAAAGACAGGTCTGTTTCTGTAATAGCCATATCCCTAATTTCTGTTGCTGCTGCTACGGTACTAAAGTCAGCCGCAAATGGCAATGAAACCTCGGAACCTCCACCGTTAATGCGGATATACCCTAGAATTTCTGAATCCTTTGGAGCCGCAGCTTTTGAAGCTGTCAAAGTCACATTTAACATTTGCTCTCCAGCAAGTGTAAATGTCGGTTTGTCAACAGTCACTTTGGCGTCACCAAATGACTTGGTTACATCAACCGATACAGTATAATTCCCACCACTACCCTTTTTATCTTTTACAAGAATTTGTTTTGTAACGGATACATTTTCAGTTAGTGGCCGAGGACCGAATGTCACAGTACCTTTCAAGTTATCAACAACTGAGCCACTTCCGTCTAGTACTGCTTTATCAAGTGCATACGCAAGTACATTTGGGTGAGCTGCAGCATATGCATCTACTCGACCAGCACCTTGAGCGAATACATCATACTCCGCTTTATCTAGAATTTTTGCCGTATTTGAAAGCGCAACTTTCACATCAAACGCATTCCAAGTTGGATTCGCTTGTTTAACAAGTGCTGCGATTCCCGCGATATGCGGTGTCGCCATCGATGTGCCGGTTTTACGGTCATAGGCTTCGTTATAAACAACATCTGGAAAATCTGCTTTGTACATTGGAATTGTTGACATGATATTTGTACCAGGTGCACTTACATCCGGTTTGATGTCGAAGTTCGGTGTGGATGGACCACGTGAACTAGAATCGTTTACTTCGTCTCCAGCTGTCTGAGTGGATCCAAAGCTACCAAACGTAACCGTTCCCGTTCCACCTTTTAATGCTGCACGAATTGCATCGCCATCTGTTTGAGACATATCAAACGTCGGTAAAAATGCAAATGAATCACCTAGGAATGTGCCGGATGGATTTGGCGCATTTGTACCACCAGCAAAGTTATGGATAATTGTTGCTACTGCACCATTTTCTTGTGCATGTGCAATTTTATCAACAAACGCAATGCCTCCACGAGAGATCAGTGCAACCTTGCCTTTTACATCGACTCCTGTATAATCTTTTGCTTCTCCATTTCCAGGGACAGCAACAACATCAAATTGGCCCTGAAGTTGTGTAGCTACATTTTGCCCGAAAGTAGTTCCCATCAATTGCAGTTGTTTCGTCAGATTATAGGTTCCAACTGTGACATTTACTTGTCCGTTGTGCATTGTTTCCGGGTTCGTTGTGTTACCAACTGCAATTCCTAAACGAGATGTAGCCGGAGTACCCATTGTTCCACGGTTAGGACCAGAATTACCTGTTGCTGTTACAGCAATTGTCCCTGCCATCATCGCGTTATTAAGAGCGAAAGATCCGCTATCTGTTTCAGTGTTAGCCCCTCCACCAAGGGATAGGTTAATAACATCCATCTTTTCAATTACAGCTGTGTCAATCGCTTTCACGATTCCAGAAGTCGATCCACTACCATATGCTCCAAGTACACGGTACGCATATAGATCCACTTTTGGTGCAATTCCTTTAATACCGTATTCATTGGCACCGATTGCAGCGATTGTCCCCGCTACATGCGTACCATGTGACGTATAGAACGCACTACCTCTATCATTAAATTCTGGTGTATTTGGTGGACGTTCTACAGGAGAAGTTTCCGATGCATCATCATCTGCACGGTTTTTTGTATAGACAGATGAATTCGGAATAAAGTTTTTTCCACCTTTATAAATTTTCGCAAATTCTGGGTGATCCGCATCGATTCCCGTATCCAGTACTGCAACTTTAATGCCTTGTCCTTCAATTCCCTCATTCCATAGCTTCTCAATTCCTAGGAATGAAATGCTCGTATTCATCTTTGCATCTACTTTAACTTCTTTCAAAGGCAACGTTGTTTTAATTGGTTTAGACTTTTCTGGCTCTTCAAACGCATGAACGATTGTATCTGGTTCCACTAACGTAACTCCTTCAATCGTAAGAAGTTTGTCTAGGTCATTCGCGTTTAAAACCGCAGCAAAACCATTTAACACAGTATCGAATGTATATCCCTGATCAATCGAAATATTTTTTAGACTTAATTCCTTTTTTACAAATGATTGTTGTGCTTGTACCTTTTTTCTCACTTGATTTTCCTGTGAGGCGGAGAATGTTTTCCCTTTTAAATTGTCTATTCCTTTTTCAAGGGCAACAGGTTTTTCCGATAAATGAATGATTACTGCAACTTCCTGATTACCCGATAGCTCCTGTAAATCTTTGTGTAGCTTTGGTCCACCATCCAACAAATCTAATTGTTCAGCGATTGCAGCTTTTAATTGCATAGTACTTTCGCTTTGACCATTTTGTTTAAATGGTTTGACTTCTTCGTTAGCCGATACAGTCATCATTGGCCTATGCATCGAGAAGACCATAGCTAGTACCAAAAAAGCACTAAATAACCTATTAACCTGTTTCTTCTTCACTATAATTCCCCCTTTAGTACAGATTTTTTCTATAAAACGCTGGGTTTGTCCATCCTAGTTGCTACAATTGTTTAATAGGGATCGCATCCTTCCTATAAAGCAGAATAATATAAACAAAATGTGGCGCTGTCCTAATGTATGCGCTAGTCTACTTTGCTATGACTATATTTTTTTTTTAGTTTCTGCACCTCGTACTTAAAAAGATAGACCCCTATCTTTTAATACTTCCGAAATACTTTTTTATAAAAGTGATATGAGTAGTTTTGAGGATGTTTTGGATGGAGGAGCTTCTTTTTGACTCGTATTATTTGAGATGCAATTGTTACCGGTGATAGACACTAGTAACAACTTTGCAAAATAAAAAGCACATACTCCATTCAAGGAATAAGTGCATTGGATAGGTTACTATGTTCTGAAGCATTTCAGAATTGTATGAGGACCTGGAACTTGTGTGTGCGTGCCTATGCAACAAAAAACAACCAAAATTTATACTATTACATAAAAAATCACAGAAGTTCAGATTATTAGGTAATTCTCTTCTCCTCAGCTAATAAATATGTAATTATAGTGAATTAACTGAACGTTGCAGTACGCAGGTACCCGGAATTTATTAAAATAGTAAAACCTCTCGACTGATCGAGAGGCTCCTTTGTATCATTATTCATCAAACATAGTTGCGTGAGTGACTGGCATCGAAATATTTACTTGTTAGTAATTGTTACTTTAACCTCTTTATCAACCCCTGCAACTTTAGCGGTAAATACTAAAACAGCTGTACCTTCAGTTTTTGTAACACCCCAATCTGCTAAACCATTGAATGCTGCCATGATTTTAGTAGCTATAGCATCAGGAGTATCCCCTTTTGCAACTGCAATTGTTTTCGTAACTTTATTTCCGTCGTCAAATGTCACTTCTAAGTTACCAGTTGAAACGGCGGATCCTGTTACAGTTAAGGTATTCACTTCTTTTTCACCTGCTACAGCTGGTCCACCTAATTTTTTCTTCAACATCTCACCTTTTACTTCTGCACGATTCTCTTTTTCATTTACCGTAAATTGTGCACTGCTAAAGGCTTTAAATTCTTTTGATGTGAAGATCAACTCACTGCCGTCATTTGTTACGTCCCATTTGTCGGTTAGTTTTTTAAACGAACCCTTTTGTGTGACGTAAAGTTTTTCGATAAGTCCTTCCGCAATTTCTTTCCCAGTTCTAAATTCAAGTTTATTATCCACAAATTTTTGGGTCTCTCCGAATAAAAAATCAAAAACAACACCATCACCATCATTGATATAAAACTTGAAATTACTCATTTTCGGAGCAAAACCTTCGTCAAACTTATAACTTACAATCGTCTTTCCCTCCTCAACCGCTTCTTTCCCCGCAGTTGTTTGGACTAATTCAGCTGTTACGTTATTGCTATTCCCGTCTTATACCATGCTCTTGCATAGCTTTCGTTTCGGGCCTACACCGTACAAGCGACTTTCATCGCATACGGCGTGCCATCAGCAGTTAATTTCTAATCCTTATTTCCCCATCTCAACTATACAAGGGATTAAGTTTTTTAAAAACTTAAATATTCAGACAATAATATATAATTTTTTACATATCACATCAAAATACTATCTTACAATCCAATAATCTACAGTATTTTTTGACTGATTATGAATTACAATGTAGAAACTTTCTTTTTGTCTCGTTAGATGAACGAGTAGTATATATGATTGTGACAAGAAAAAGTAGCCGTGATAGGTAGACAAACTGAAATGTGAGTGACGTTAACTATAATATGAACACCTAATACAAAAATACTTTTGGGAGTCATTCTTGGTTGTCAGCTTTGTGCCTTAGTTGTGTAAACGGCACCTGGATACTCTGTAAACTTAATCCCTTCAACCCAATGGCTTTCGACCCATCACTTAACTTTCTAAACTTAAAAATCCCGGTTACCCATCCACTCCAAAATTCGCTTTGCATGATTGGCTAATTCCTACCAAACGGGGTTACCAACCGCTATATGCTGCAACCTAGGCTCAGTCGCTCTGACTGGCACCGAGCTATTACTGGTACCTGTGCAATTACCAATTGAACTAATTTCGATTTGTTCTATACAGCTATACTCGTTTGAATCGCTGTAACTCTAGTACACCTACTAGCCCAGACAATCCTTATATCATTTCGAATAAACAAATCTTTATATTAGGTATCTCTATTTACAGTTTTAGGAAACGGATGCCGAATTAATTGTCCATATCACTTTGGACCACTACAGCTATATCCAACGCCAAATTACATATCGAAGGAATATAGCTAGATTTTGCAGATTGATTATTATAGTGAATAAAGTAGTTTGTTTGAGCACCTTTGCAAAGTACAGTTATGACCACTACTAGATTTCAACTATATACAGTAAAAAATTCAGCCAAAGTGAATATGGCTGAATCCCGCTTTTTCTTCATGCTATTCTAGTACTTTTATTGAGTAGTTATATGCGCATCCGAAATTATTGCAGGAAAGTCCCAAATGATACCGTACACAATTACTCTAGCATTAGGACGCAATTTGCAAATCAGCTGAAGCAGCCTGTTTCCATATCAATTCCACCCATTCAGGATGATCGATAAATGGATTGCGGTTTCCTTGCCATTTTTGGATGACATTATTCCTGTTTTGTTCAAATGCATCAACCGGATCTTGTGCATGCCACTTTAACAAAGTCGAGAGTTTTCCGTGGTAAGGTACACTTCCATTATTAAGCTTGTCGTTTAACTCCAGGTCAACCTTGTCACCCTTTTCATAGCGTGTTGCCATGTAAAAGAGAATTCTTGCTACATCACCTTTTACATTATCGGGTGGCTCAAAAGAATTTGCTGTTTTGAAACAGCCGTTACAGCCTTTTACAGCGCTGCCTCCGTTGTCAAAATCCAAGTTACTTCTTAAACTATTTACTTGAATATCTGTAGGGCGCAAGTGATGGATATCTGTTCCTGGTCCTTTACTCGTTCCGAATTTCCCGTGTGATTGTGCCCAGGTATGTTCCCTGTTCCAATCGCCGACATTCCCACCATTACGAGTTTTAGAGCGTGAATCTCCGGAATAAAATAGAATGACATTGTTGACGTTTTTCGGGTCTTCATCTGTTTCACGCAATGCTTCCCATACTTGATCGTAAGTAAGCTCTGTATGTCCATCAATAATTTCATGAAGCGCGTTTTTTAACGCCTGCCCGTTTTTACCAATCGCGTCTTTGTAATAAACATCTGTTGGCAATTCAACATCGGCTGTTATCGTTACAGAGAAATTGATTGTAGTAGATTTTTCACCATCTGAAGCCGTGACGCCAACAATATGGCTTCCTTCATTAAGCGTTAATTTTAATGATGCCCCTTCTATTGTCCCTTTTGTTGATGTAAAAGTTAGCTCATCATTTTCAGGATCAGAGAAGTGGTCTGTTAACACGATGGATATATGCTCCCCTACCTTAACAGTAGCGTTAGCAATCGGTTTCTTCACGATAGGTGCTTTGTTTCCAACAGGGAAAGAAGGAACCTCAATGGGTTCCCCTTTCGAATTTGTGAATTTAATATTGTCTGGATTTGCACCGTTAATGAATTTTATGTTTTGGATTTTTTCTGCGCCTCTAACTTCTTTTACGTTCGCGCCATCGATGGTGACTTCTTTCACTTGAATACCTTTGAAATCAATAATCGCCCCAGACTCAACTGGTTTGATTGTTACTGTTGTGTTCGCAAAGCCTACACCATGGAATTCTGCATAAGCTCCAGTGAACGTAACGCCTTCCGTAATTACCGACTTATCGTCGAGCGTAACAGAAACGCTTTGTTTACCAATCGTTAATTTTTTCGTTTTAAGATCTTTGATGTTGTAGATTTTTTCTGCTACGATCGGCTCAACGACATCTTTACCTGCAAGATCAATTTGGACAAGAACTGGATCGTGATCGCTCGCACGTCCTGCCATATCCGTGAAATCTGCGTTGATGTGAAGGATATCTATTTCTGTTTTATTAACTAAGTTATTGGTAACTAGAATATGATCTAATACTTGTGAGTTTCCTCCAAACACGTATGAGTAACGGTCAGCTGTTTCTACTTTGTTAATCATATTCGTCATATTATCACCCTCATGAATCTTTAGGGTCTCAGAGAATTGGAAGTCATTAAAATCACCAAGAGACACGACGTTTGCCTCCGGATTTTGTGTTTTTACATCCTTCACAAAATCATTTACGATGTTTGCGATTTTATGACGTTGTACTTCACTCTTGTAAACTGGTGGTTGCTGCGAACCAAAGAGTGGTGTATCTCCATTTTTTGAGTTCCAGTGGTTGGCAATGACAATAACACTTTCCCCTTGGAATTCGAATTGTGCGGCCAATGGTTTACGGCTGCTATTAAAAGCATCATTTGTTGGAGCTATACGGCCAGGGTTTACTGTTAACTTTCCGTTTTTGTATCCGACCGCCGTAGTTGCATCGCCCTTAGGATTTCCTTTCGTTAACGTTACTCGCTCTGGATTGTAGAGGAATCCAACTCGAATATTCGCATTTGGTGCGCCGCCATCTTGATTGTTAACTGGGTCGATATTGGCATACTCATATTTCACGCCGCCTGCTTTTACGATTTCAGCAATAAGTCTTTCATAACTTTGTGACGCTTCTGAGTTACCAGCGTCTTGTCCATTATTGTCTTGAACTTCTGTTACCCCTACAATATCAGGACTTTGCATGTCAGAAGCAAAAGCTCTTGCCAATTTTCTAGCTTTGTCATCAGTTGTTGACTTCTTATTATTCGAGAAGTTTTCCAAGTTATAAGAAGCAATCGTTACCTTATCTTTTGTTTTTACAATCGTTGTTTTTTCGGGTGTTGCACTTCCTTTTGAATGCTTAGTTTTCATTTCATCCAACGAAGCGTAGATTTTGTAGTTTTGGTATGAATAGCCGACTATACCTACAATTGGCCCTTTGAATTTATCACCAGTTGCGACTTCAAAATCACGCGCCGGTCCATTTGGCTCTAAGCGAAATTGGATGCGGTCCGCATTTTGGTTATTTTCTTCTAATAGAAGTCCTCCGTGTAAGGAGTTCGTTTTCTTACTATCAAGAACGGTAACAAGGTCACCATTATCTTGTGGCGCTACGGCTTTCACATCGCCCACTTCTACACGCATACCTTCTAAGCTTTCCCAGAAATCAATTGCATCTACATCTGGATTGAATACAGCTAACTTATCGCTATCAATATGCTCTGTTGGCAAGTTTTTATCGTCAATGACGATTGGCGCCGGTAATGCTACGCCTTTCTCGACAACTTTAACTTTTCCGCCTTGATCGTCACGGACATTAATTTGCGTTGTTTTCATGTCAGTTGTTTGTCGGTCATCATAGCCATCGATTGCATATTCGCTAACTTTTCCAGTTACAGCTACTAAATCTCCGACTTGTATTGGCCAAGTACTTTTACCACTGTAAAGGAGAATCGCTTCAGATGTATTCGGATCGCTATCTGCTAATACATCCGGTGTTTGGACAGTATAGTATGTCGAACCGCTTAAAGTAAATGAGTAGGTAACAACTCCTTGTACTCCTTCAATCATTTTATCCGCAAATGTGGACGTATGTCCTCCTCCTTGGATATCGTGAATTTGAAGACTATCCGTAACGTTATAGTTAAACGTCTTCACTTCACTAAGTGATCCATCTCCCTTAATTGCAACTGCTTTGAGCGTTGTATTTACTTTAATATCAATTGGTGATTCATATTTTTTACTTTCTTTCGTTGGTTCTGTCCCATCTACTGTGTAGTAGATAGTTGCGTTTTCCGTACTTGTCGATAATGTTACAGTCGTGCCCCCGATGAATGTTCCACTCGCTGGATTTGCAAAGACCGGTTGCATGATCGAACTATCCGCAATAACATCTTGCTGTGAGCGTGGAATGATTTGATAAGCCGAATCGAATTGTTGGACAATCCCTGCGATGGACTCATATTTGTTTCCTACAGCTAACCCTAATGTATTGTTTTCATCACGGACGATAAATTCTGTTGTCCCATCTGTCGCTTTATAATTTAAGTTGGCGTCTACTGCTGTTAATGTAACTTGTTTCGTTTGCACTAGAAGTGATTCATTCGCTTCGTTGACTTCTGCCCCCGTTACTACTTTAGGCGTCGGCGCACCTATATTCCCCGTTTTTTCAACGATTTTAGCCGCATCCAATTGAAGGAGGCCTTTGAAATCTGCCAATTTACCAGTAAGTGTCACTTCATCACCAACTGCGATAGCTAAACTTGTAGGTCGTACTGCAATCCCGCCAGTAGCATCTTGTACTGAAATAGTGTTTTTTAAGTTTGCAGCAACAACGCCTTTAATCGTAACGGTTTCGCCAATCGGTAAAATTCTTGCATCAGCGATTGACGGTATCCCAGATTCACTGGCTATCGTATAAGTAAACTCGGCAATTGCACTGTCTTCTAATCCATCTTTCATTGCTATTGCCTTGATGGTCATATCTGCGTCAACGATAATAGGATTTTCGTAACTTGTACTTGAACTAGTTGGATCTGTTCCATCTATTGTATAGTAGATGGCCGCTCCATCCGTCTTTGTCGCTAACGTTATTTCAGTACCACTAGGAACACTAGAAGATGGTATAGAAACTGTTACAGTGTCGACTTTATTTTCTACAACTGGAGGATCACCGCCATCCATAGTATGGAAACCTAAATTAGAAGAATCGTCTTTAGGGAAAGCCGTCCACTCGACTGACGGATTAAATGCATCATCACTAACCGTATCGCCAGTTGTCACATTGCTGTTACGGACTAGACTAACATCGGTACCAAAGTTGATTTTTGGTCCTACTTGTCCTATAGAATCGATAACCATTCCATCTTTCTTTAGAACGATTGGATCATCTCCATTAAAATTAATGACGGTCGTGTTTTCAAGATTCCCTTTGCTCTTTATATCTGCATTTGCATCTTTATGATGCACCACATACGTTTTTCCATTTTCCAATGTACCTGTCAAATTCAATTTAAAAGCGGCAGTAGTCGCCCCATTCACATGAAGTTCAAGTGAATATGCACTTAAATCGATTGCAGCACCTGTCCCATTATAAAGTTCAATTGCCTTGTTAAAACTACTTCCCTCTATATATTCAGAAATAATCAGATCCGTTGCATTCGTTGCCGCACTTACTGTAGCAGGTAATGCCGGTACTACTAGGCCTGCTACTAAGCTTGCCGCTAACATAGTATTCACAGGTTTCTTCCAATCCCTTTTACTCATCTAAACAATTCCCCTTTATATATACAGTTTTTGAGTAAAGCAAATGTGACATTGTAAAATACAAAGCCTTCAGCCTACAAGCAGAAGACTTTACACAAAAGCTTAAAGAATTGTTTCTCCATCGACAGTAATGCCGTCAAAGTCAAATATAGCTCCATCAAGCCCTGAAAGATTTAAATTACCCTTAACCGTAATGTTCGTAAAGGATACATTCCCAGTCGGAGTGCCTGTAAGAATCAAATTACCTTTGACAGTTACATTCTCAAAGGAAGCTACGTCAGTAACTGATACTGTAACGTCACCGTTGTATACTTTTGGCGCATTAACTGTACCAGAGAAATCCTCGCTTGCAATATCTCCACCTGGTAGATCAGTATCCGGTTCCTGACCCGCAACGTCTACAAGACGACCTTCAATTTTAGTTGGAATTATGTTTTTTAGTGATACTAAATGTTCTCTTAAGTTTTCCCAATCTGAAAGCCCAAGATCTGTTGCACGACCTGCAGCATACGCTTTTTTAAGAACGTCATAGCCGTCTCCACCTTTGGCAGTGAATGCGTTTGTCGCTACTGTGTACGTCTTAGCATCTTCCATTTTAGTAAACGTACCATCTTCATTTTTATATGCAATCGAAACTACACGTTGTCCAGTAGGTTTCGAAGAATCGAATTCTACTTTTGCACCAGCTATGTGTAAAAACCCACCACTTTCTTTTGGATAATCTTTAAAACTAATTTCAAATGTTTCTTTTAATTCGGAACCTGTTAGTTCCATTGTCGCTAATGTGTTACCAAATGGAAGTACTGTGATTACTTCACCTACCGTGATTGGTCCTGCTCCAATACCTGCCCTAATTCCCCCACCATTTTGGAATGCCATGATTACTTTTTTATCTTTTACATATCCTTGCGCTTTTGCAAGCATGCCATCTGTAATTAAGTTCCCTAGAATCGTTTCACTAGCTCGTACACTTGTGCCTGGTACATATCCTACATCAGATGTCCTTGGACTTAATAATGCATTATCAAGTATGACTCCAATTTCTTTTTCATTAACAGCAGTGATTTTATCCTTATAAGGTTTTAAGAGTGCAACTGCCTCAGCATCTTCTGCTTTATCTGCAGTCTTAATCAACTTTCCTGCATGCCCTATTACTACGCCATTTTTATCAAATTCAACATCTAAAGTCCCAAGGTAATCCGAATACTGATACGCTTGTACAATAATCGTTGTATCTTTTGCTGCACCTTTTTCATCTTTATCTACAACTACCGGTTTGTCTAATTGCGTATGACTATGTCCACCTACAATTACGTCAATCCCAGCTACATTTGCAGCTAATTCTTGGTCATTGTCCATAGCGGCATTATCATCAAAACCAATATGTGTAAGTGCTACGATTTTGTTGACACCCATTTTTTCAAATTCAGCAACCATTTTTTCTGCGTCCTCAATATAATTAGAGAATGTAATCTTTCCAGGACTTGCAATGTCTTTCGTTTCAGCAGTTGTTAGTCCAAAGATACCGACTTTTTCTCCGTTTATTTCTTTTACAATACCCGTGTAGATATTGCTGTTTTTAGGAGTCTTTGAAATTTTCGTATTGAACAATCCATCAAAAATTGGATCTTTCGAGAAATCTACGTTCGATGATACAAATGGGAAGTCTGCTGCTTTAATGAAGTCGACCAATGCTTTGTGACCTTCCGCAGATGAACCAAGATCAAACTCATGGTTACCAAATGTCATAGCGTCGACTTTCATTAAATTCATAAATGCTAAGTCTGCTTGACCTAGGAATTCATTGAAATATAAAGTTCCAGAGAAAACATCCCCAGCATTTAATAACAATGCATCCGGTTTAACTGTGCGTACTTCTTTTACTGCTGTAACAAGCCTTGGTGCCTTGTTAGTATTAGCATGTATATCATTTACGTGCATGATTGATAGATTAAATTTCCCATCGCTTACTTTACCTGCTTTGAATACTTCAACAGCATCATTCAACTTCTTGCTTGCCGCGTTTACTGCTTCTTGCTCCGCTTCTTTATCAGCTACTACTGCTTCCGCTGCTTCAATTGCATCTTGAAGTGTTTTGATAGAACCTACTGGATACTGTCCTACTTCAGTTCCTTCTTTCGCACCTTCAACAGCTTTTTCAGCATTTGTAATTGCTGTTTCAAGTGCTGTCTTATCAACTACAACCGGTGTTTCAGGAACAAATTTTACATCATCTCTAGGTTTCCCATTTTCATCTAAAATAGTCGGGTTGGCTGCTGTTACCCCATCCGCAATTGTGATCCTAGTTACACCAGCCGCAACTGTAATCGTTTTTACATTGTTATTCCCTACAATGATATTTGTTGCATTACTACCACTCAGATCAATAGCGCTATCTTTACTTTCCGGTTTCAAAACAACCTGTGCGTTACCAAGACCTGAACCAACTAACTTGGCAGAACTTTTTATTTCGAGGTTATTAACTTCTACTTTCCCCAGGTTAATTGTTTCACCAGGACTGCTTAAATTAATGACTATTTTGGCATTTTTTAATGAACCGCTATTAGTATCATCAGTTAGTTGAACGGGCGATGTTATAACCACTTCACCTTTAAAACTTGTTGCCCCTGTAAAAACTACATCCGCATGTGCTACTACGGATGGAACTACTACTAGTGATGCAAATGCTGCTGTTGATAAAACGGCATATCCTGCAGATTTATTAATAGTAAACCGATTTTTATTTTTCATTCATTCTCTTCCCTTCGACTTCTATGTTATTAAACGATAAATAGGACACCCAATCACCATTTTTCACTTGACTATTATTAGTGTTGTTTCCAGCCAAAGAACTCAAATCATTAAGGAATGGGAGATATTATATTCCTCCCATTCATCTCTTACAAACTTAATTAAGGTTTGTTTTACTTACAACTTGTACACTATCAATCGTAAATGTAACGCCTGCTTTGTTTTTTATTGATAAATTTGTTATAGTACCATTCTTTAAAGTTAACTTTTCTCCCGTAGCCATTCCTGTAATATCAATTGTTAGGTTTGTAATAGTCTTTCCAGCAAGATCGAATACCGAATTACTTGTAACGTTTCCTGAAATCGTAAGTGGATCTACTCCCTGCGCGATAGCCTTATTAAAATCAGCTACACTTGTAACGTTCGATAAACTATTCCCGTCTTATACCACATTTCTGTGGCTTTCGATTAGGGCCTACACCGTACGGGCGACTTTCATCGCATACGGCGTGCCATCAGTAGTAATTTCTTAACTTATTTCCCCATCTACATTGTATATTGCTTTAGAATATATAAAAATCACATTATTTCGACACATAATTCTAAATACTACACAGTCTTACAACTTACCGCTTTTTCCCTCAACAACATACAGGATATTTGGTCTGTTTATGTCACTAAAAGCAGAAATCTTTTTCTCTTTCTTATAAAATCAATTAAGGTTTGTACTACTATGAACTAGTACATTTTCAACAGTTAATGAAACACCCTGTTTATCTATTACCGTGAGGTTTGTTACACTTCCATTTGTTAAAGTAAGAACATCTTTGTTCGACATTCCTGTTAAATCAATGGTTAAATTGACAATATTCTTTCCAGCAAGGTCGAATTTTGAATTTGTAGCGATATCGCCTGAAATTTTAATAGAACCTACTCCTTGCACAATAGCAGTATTAAAGTCAGCTACATTAGTTACAGTTGTTAAGCTATTCCCGTCTTATACCGCATTCCTGCGACTTTCGTGTCGGGCCTACACCGTACAAGCGACTTTCATCGCATACGGCGTGCCATCAGTAGTAATTTCTTAACTTATTTCCCCACGCATAGTGTAGCACTCTGAATAACTGATTAGTGTATGATTTATGTAAATTAACTGTAAATATTGTTAATTAATACATCTATCAAAGTGAAGTCCTTTAAGTCAAATTGCGTGTTACAAAATGAAATTATAGGTACTTACTCCATTTATTGGAACAAAAATAACGTTACGCATAGGTGTAGCTGACACTACATCCATGGAACGTTAATAGCTCAAAACAGATCAGAAATAGCCCTTCGACCGATTGCTCGATCGAAGGGCTATTTTCTTTGGTGACATACTCAGCTGTCAGAACTGTATCTGTGTTGTGTGAGTAACCAATATGTTTCTAGTGTATCGTCAATCCTTCAACTTGTTTTTGCAATTTGTCTTTCAGTTCATTATAATTCTTCCTACTAAGTGGGACGAGGTCATCGAAGTTTTTCAATTGGACCGTGTAAGAGCGAGAGAAAGAATCGGAAGTGATCGACATAATTGTATGAAGAGGGACGAGGAAGGATTGGTGGGTACGGACGAAGTTGAAAGGAAGGAAAATTTCCTCCAACTTCTTCATTGTTTCCCTCGTTTCGTATCTGGTTCCCCCTTTGCTTTCAACAAAGACTTTTCTTCCTCTTTTTTCTATCAATCTTATATCACTTACCAAAATCATATGTATGCCACCAGGCACGTTCAAGCCAATTTTCACATCTCTAGGCAACGGCGTTTCCAATATGCGCTCCTCCACTTTTTGAAGGGCTTTTTTCAAGCGTACTGGATTAACGGGTTTAGTTAAAAAGTCAACAGGGTGAACTTCATAACCCTCCAAGGCAAATTGGGGGTGCCCCGTCACGAATACAATTAACATATTTGGGTATAGAGTTTCTGCAAGGTGTGCAAACCTAATCCCATCCATTCCATTCATTTCAATGTCAAGAAATAACAAGTCAACACGATAAGTCTCCAGAAAAACAAGGGCATCTTCGGAGCTATTCACTTCCCCAACTAAGTTTAGCAATGAATGTGATGCAAGATGGACCTTCAAGTCGTCAATACAGCTTCGATCATCATCCACTATTAACACCCGTATATTCACAGCTCTTTACCCCCATTTGGTAGTAGACAACTCAGGAATCGAGATATGGAAACTAATAAACCCACCATCCAATTCTGGGTAGACAATTCCCTGATATTTTTCGACAATCTTTTTTACAATAGGCAAGCCAAGCCCTTCATGATGAATTTTAGTGGAAAATCCTACTTGGAATAGATTATCCAACTTATCACCCATTATATTAATTTCATTTGTTACAGTGATGAGGAGTTGATTCCTTTGCGTATTCATCTCTACTACAATCGGTTGCTTATGATTGGGGTGCTGCTCTACTTCATCCACTGCATTTTGGAGAAGGTTACCAATCACTTTATTGATTTCGTAAACTGAACAAGGGCAATTCCGTAAATCATTCAATATCATGAATTCAATCGTAATCCCTTTCGCTGCGGCTTTTTCTTTGAATGTGCTCAACATTGCAGCAGTCGCCGGATGATGCAGTGGCAGCAGATCATTTATCACCGTTGCTGATTTCACCATTTCTTCAATATATGTTTTACAGGCATCATATTCCTTTTTTTGAATAAGACCATTAATAGCAGTCAAATGAAAATTGAAATCATGTCGTTGCGATCGAATTATACTGAAAAACGATAATAGTTCCTTCTGATACTGCTGATCCAAAAAAAGTTGAACTTTTTCATTTTTAAATAAAATAATTTTATGCTGGAATAAGATAATGGCAACCGTGACGGCCAGTGACCAAATTGTGAGGAACCAGCGGTAATGTAAGCGTATGTGTTGAAGTTCCAACGATGTAAAATAAAGACCCACAACTAATAGGGATAATATGAGTATAACAGAGTACACCTGACTATTAAAAGAAATTTCAGAATCATCTGCACTCATTGGCTTTTCAAATAAACTTTTCGGAAATATAACCGGTGATCTCGAAACAATGATCATTGACATAAATATATTAGTCAACATTGCAAAAAAATCAATCGACATTTTCGTTCCAATATCCAATGATACATTCGCCATGTCAAGCAGAAGATAGAATATATTATATTCCAAAAGTGAAATGATAAGTAAATTGAAAATAAGTGCCAGTAGTAAAGCGATTAAGACTTGCGTGACAGGCACTTTCATCATCTGGACAAGTATGGCGAATAGCGCTATAAAAAGAAGAATTGGAATATAGTCTGACGGATAAAAAATAGGAGCGACGCTGTAAATTAGCCCGAATAGTAAACTAAGTAGTATCAACTTTTTAAGTGATTGTCGAACCTTTAAACCAACCATTGAGAGGCCTAATAATAGCCCTGTTAAAAGTTGAATGGACCACACAAAAATTCCCATTATGTGGATAACTATAGCCATACCCATTTCGTCACCTGTTTCTAGTCATTGTCCCATTTATACAATATAATTTTTCAGCTTTTAAAATATTCTTTCAATAACACTTATTCAATTATTATATCGAAAAATCCATCAAGTATCAATTTCAAAGTTTATGAATCTAAAAAAACGCAAACAAGGAAGAAAGATCCTCGTTCACATTTTTTGAATAAACCTATAAATAACTTACTTCAATTTTTCCTGAAAAAGTTTATAAATATCCAATTGGTCCGGATGACCTTCCGCCATAAAAATATAATGGTTCCCGATAACAAGAACTGGAAGCTCCGCTACTTCTCCTTCAAATTCCGCTTGTCCCATTCCAGTTTCCTTCGCATTTTTCAAATGCTCACTGTTCGGGTCAATTTCAAACAATTGTAATGTAAGCATGTCTTCTCCATTGACTTCAGCTCCAAAAGAAGATTTTGTATCCGTAAAAAATTCTGGATCCCCTCCAGTAATATTTGTCACTTCATAGCCTTCTTCTTTTAGGATTTCTACGACGTTTTTGTAGTAGTCATTCTCTAATTCTCCTGATGTTGCACCATCTGTTTGTTCCGTCGAGTCCTTTTCTGGTGTTTGATTGTCATTACTTTTGTCATCTCCGCTGCAAGCCGCAAGAGCAGAAACAATCAATGCCACCAACAATAACATAAAAAACTTTTTCATCTTCCATTCCTCCTAGAGTTAGTATTATTTTAATCACTGAAAGATCAGTGTTTCAAACAGAAATTGTCGCATTCTTTTATTGCGCATAATTGGGTTGCATTCCTCTATCCAAATTCGAAATAAGTATCAACCCATGCTGAACGGAATTAAAATCTCACACTCTTGCCCCCCACCCATATATAGGCGTCTCCAGCTGAATTTAGGTAAATATCATTTTCTCATCTTTAGACAACTGAATAGCCGCTAAAATTTTGTATAGTTTATTGGATCTTATTAATTCATCATGGGTACCTGAACCAGAAACGGTTCCTGCATCAATGACAATAATTTTATCTGCGTTTTTGACAAAATTCATATCGTGGGCAATTATGATCGTTGTTCTGCCTTTCATTAGCAAAGCTAATGATTTTTCAATTTCACTCTCGGACTGTGCGTCGAGACTTGATGTCGCTTCATCCAAAAGCAATATAGGAGCGTCCAGTATAAATGCACGTGCAATAGCGATTCGTTGACGCTGTCCGCCTGACAGTCTTGAGCCAAATTCACCGACTTCCGTATCAAAACCTTCAGGGAACTCCTCAATAAACTCTAAGGCATCTGCCAATTCTGCTGCTCGTCTGACTTCTTCATCACTTACTTCCCTTTCGAGACCATATGCTATATTGTCTCGAATTGAACCAGATATCAACGGGCTTGATTGCGATACAGTTGCAATGGACCTTCTCCAATCATCAAGATGAATTTTTTCGGCAGAACTATTTCCAATCACTAACCGTCCTACATTTGGATCATAGAGGCGTTCAATTAGTTTAAAAATAGTTGACTTTCCGCAACCACTCGGTCCAACAATTGCAGTCACCTTACCCGCTGGAATCGTCATGTTCAAATGTGACAATATGTTTCTTTCCCCATAACTGAAGGAGACATTTTCAAATTTCAAGTCCTGTTTGTCCGTGGCTGGCATCAGTTCTTCTCGTTTCATCCTTTCACTCTCAGAGTTAAGAATACTGGAAATCTTCTCAGAAGCCCCTTTGGCCTGCTTCGTCGTTTGCCAGAATAAACCATACTGTAATACATTCATATGGATGAACTGAGCGTATAAATAGAAGGAAATAACTTGACTAACTTTGAGTTCCCCTTTAGTTACGAGATAGCTGCCGTATAGAAGCACAGTTCCGACGATAATTGCTCGAACACTTTGCATTAAAGGCTCGGCAAACAAGTCTACGGTAATCCTCTTTTTCTCTGCTTTATATTGCCCAATCAATATCTCTTTGCCTAGCCTAATTTCTTCGTCTTCTTTATTAAAAGACTTTACTAATCGAATTCTAGGCAGCCGTTCCGCAAAAAATGCGGTAACCCCTGAGTATTGTGTTTGCACGCCCATTTGTGTTTTTTGCGTATAATGTCCTACTATCGCTGAAACAATCAAAATATAGGGAATGACCGGCAATAGTGCAAACGTCAATTTGGCGTTCATAGTATACATGATCCCATATGAACCCACTAGTGAATATGTTGAAGTCAAAACAGTCTTCATACCCGCTACAACGCTATCAATATAAACTGGGTCATCTGTAATCCGGCTTATTAACTGCTGAGAAGGTTGTTTTGAATAGTCTTTCATTTTCATATTCATAATTTTTGACCAAACAGTTTTCTGCACATTCCGCATAGCGATTGGTGGTGTAATCGAGAAAAACAATGCTGAGAGAGCCACTAATATGTTTGCGAGAACGCCTAACAGAATATAATTCCTTACGACCTCATTATTGAAAATATCCCCTTCAAATATCCCTTGAATATATTTCGGCATAATTAAAGCTACAGTTGTGGAAGCAGCCGCTACCAGAGTACCTATAATATACAAATGCCATGGTAGTTTAGATTTAAAGATGAGCGTAAAAAACTCTTTCCAACCATGTTGTTTCGTTTCCTCCATAATTCCCCCCCCTTACCTACATTGCATGACTTAACTTACCGATGAATTTGTATGGAGTTGAACTAAAAGACGGTATAACTCATTCGTTTCTAGGAGTTCATTATGTGTTCCAGCACCATCCAAGGTTCCGCCATTCAATACAATAATTTGGTCAGCATCTTGGACATTTGATAGATCATGGGAAATCATGATAGTTGTTCTTCCTTGCTTCAATGTTTCCATCGCTTGTTGAATAGATTTCTCTGATTGACTATCCAAACTTGCAGTCGCTTCGTCCAACAATAAAACCTTGGCGTTCCGAAGGATAGCCCTTGCAATCGCGACGCGCTGGCGTTGCCCACCTGACAAATTCGAACCTGCCTCACCGACGTAAGTATCGAACCCATTTTTGAATCCTTTGATAAACTCCAATGCATTTGCTTTCTCGGCAGCATCTGCCAATTCTAAATTGGTAACTTTTCGGTTTACCCCGTATACGATATTCTCCCGAATCGTCCCAGAAATCATTGGACTATCTTGTGCAACACCAGCAAATAGATTTCGCCAATCAGTTAAATGATAGTCTGAAATTGGTGTATTACCTAGTAAAATTTCACCAGAATTTGGTTGATAGAATTGTTGTAGCAGTGAAAATATTGTTGACTTTCCGCTTCCACTTGGTCCGACGATTGCCGTTACTTTCCCAACTGGGATAGTTAAATCGACATATCCTAAAACAGGTTTTTCACTATAACTGAATGCTACATTTTTAAATACTATATCGTCTTCCAACTTTTCAATGCCGAAACTTCTTTCACTAACTTCCAATTCACCATCCATCAATGCTGCGATGCGATCTGTTGCCCCTTGGCTTTTCTTGATTTCCACATACATCATTAGGTAGGAGCCAAGCATACCCCACAGCATTCCAATGTACATGAAAAATCCAAGCCACTGAGAAATCGTGATAATGCCAGCTTTCACTAGATAGCCACCATACAAAATGACAAGAATATCTGATGTTATACTCAAAACACCATTTATCGGATTCTCCACCCACATAACGAGGTATCTACGCATATTCGCTTTATAGTAATACTGCAAATTCTTATGCCCACGTTCGTCCTCTTTTTGTTCCGTCACGAATGTCTTAATAAGTGGCACACTCATGAGTAATTCGGATAGGAATTGGGTCAAGGTTGATAATCGATTGTATGTCTCCTTGAATGCACGGTAATTCCATTTTCCATAGTACAAATTGAAGCAAAGATACAGTGGGATATAAACGATTACCGATAATGCAAGCCGCCAATCATATGTAAATATGACTGCTACAACTCCGATAGTCCCGTATATAGTCGCTGCTAAGGATGGCAGATATGATCCTAAAACTACGCTAATTTGAGATGCATCGGTTGTGATTCGAGTGATCATTGTAGTAGGTTTCATCTGATCAAAAAAGCGCAACGGTGATTTAATCAGTCGTTCCCAAATCAAAGAGCGGTAACTAACATCAATTTTAGCGACAAGTAGTTTGTTAAAATAACGCACAACGCCAGACATGACGACATCTGCGACAATTAATCCAACTGTCCCCCAGATGATGTATGGCTTCAATACGCCGGTCGCTACTTTTGAAGCGAAGTTTGGAAACGCTAATGAGATAGTAGCCGAGAGTATATAGAGGGCTGATACAAATATGATCCAACCCCATGGTAATTTAGCCTTGAACATTAACCGGATATAGGATTTCCATATTCCCTTTTCGTCATGTTTTCTCATGTGTTTTTCACTGGTTTCCATGTGTTATCCCTCCCCTCAGATCAATTGCAATTAACTAGCCAACTCACAAAGCAGAATCTACGAATGATAGAAGCTCTTTGCGATCCAAAGATCCTAAATGAGAGTGCGCTACTGCTCCACCCTTAAAAAATAAAAGTGTCGGGAATCCCATAACGTCGTATTTAGCGACTACTTCATTTGAATTATTTAATACATCATCCATTGGAACATAGAACTTGGTGATTTTTAATTTT
Organism: Sporosarcina sp. ANT_H38; assembly: GCF_008369195.1. GTDB lineage: Bacteria > Bacillota > Bacilli > Bacillales_A > Planococcaceae > Sporosarcina. The sequence goes on from NZ_VOBC01000002.1 coordinate 293,961, forward strand.
TCACCATATTCATCGGCAAGCTCATCTAGAATAGGTGCGATGAATTCACAAGGTCCACAACCATCTGCATAAAAATCGACCAATACGGGTAATTTACATTCTAGTACTTCCTTTTGGAAGTTTTCTTTCGTTACATTGATTACGTTTGACAATGTAGGTTCCCCCTCGATTCTATTTTTTCACCACTTATTAAAATCTTCAGTCATTTATATACAAAACTGTACGTAATGTATAGTTCTCATTGCAATGACTCAATTTACTAGGATGAATACCCGAATTTCTATGTCAATTCGGGCATTCAAAATTATCTATCGAGTCAATTGGATTGATTACCAGAGACTTGTAATGCATTCACTTTAATAGATGGAAGTGTGATAGACCCACGGATACGGAGATCACTACCAATTGTGCTTACATCGTTTAGCAGCTCAAAGACATTACCAGCAATCGTAAACTGATCGACTGGACGAGTGACTCTCCCATCCTCAATCAAAAATCCTATCGAAGCGAGGGAGAAATCTCCTGATGTGTAGTTGATGCCTGCATTTGTACCTTGTAGCTCGACGATTAAAATAGCCTTTTCGGTATCAGCAATCATTTCATCTAAAGTTGACATGCCTGGTTCTAAATATAGATTATACGGACCGACGCCTACAGTTGACCTAAATCCACCTTTAACAGCATTTCCTGTTGACTCTACGCCATCTTTCTTTGCTGTTTTCCGATTGTGTAAGAATGAAAGCAATTTACCATCCCGAATCAAATCCTTCTTCCGAGTAGCAAACCCTTCAGAGTCATAAGGTGAGTAAGTAATTGTATCCTCCATAAGTGGGTCATCTACAAATGTAATATTTCCCCCTACAATTTGCTCGTTTAGTTTACCTTTTAACTTGGAATAGCCCTGTTGGACCGATTCAGCAGATAATTGACCTAAAAACGAACCCACTAGTTCAGTCGCTGTATCATAACGGAAAATAATTGGATATTTGTCAGTTTTAATAGAGCTCGCATGTAATTTAGAAACAGCTTCTTTTACTGCTTTTTCTGTAATTTCGCGTATATTCATGTCAGAGAAGCTCGTTAATGTAAAGTCGGACTCGCCACCCGTTGCCGTGGATTCGCCGTCTTCTGCAGTCAAATAAAGTCCCGTTGAAGCAAACGCTGCTTTTGAATGACAATTCAAGCCTTTCGTATTGGCAATCAAACTCTCATTTACAACTTTCGATGCGTAAGAGGCTTGGACAAGTGTCACACGTTCATCTAACTCATATGCCACTTTTTCTAACTCCATGGCCGCCTGAATCATCTCTTCTGGTAAAAGTCCATCGATGGATTCTGAGAAAGGTCTTGCTTCGGCATATGCAGATGACCCTTCGAACAAATCTTCACCATCGTCCACTTCAATGACTAGGGCATTATTATGTGCTTCCTCCAGTAATAGTGGAATAGAATCTTCCGCAATTCTTTCGGCATATGCATAACCCATCCGATCATTAAATAATCCTCGGAAAGAAACACCCCCTTCTTCCATAATTGTGTAATCATCTATTTCTTGCTGGTAGACTGAAATGGATACCGCTTTACTAGAGGAATAGAACATCTCCATATCCTGAAATCCTTTTTTAGCTCCAGCAGCAAATAATTCTAGTTGAAAGTCTTGAATATTCATCAAGCTTCTCCTCCTCTACCGCCAATTGTGAGTTCAGAAACCCGGATCATTGGTTGCCCAACAGTGACAGGCACTGTTCCGCTAGATGCTCCACACATTCCGATGCCAAGTCCTAAATTATTCCCAACCATATCTATTTTTTTCAGTGTGTCGATTCCTTTTCCAATAATAGCTGCCCCTTTGATAGGCTCTGCTATTTTTCCATTTCGGATCATATACCCTTCACTGACCGAGAAATTATAATCACTCGTTGTTGGATTGACGGAACCACCATCCATATACTTAGCGTAAATACCTAACTCCGTACTTGCAATAATTTCTTCAGGTGTCGACTTCCCTGGTGCGATGAATGTATTATTCATCCGTGAAGTTGGCGCATATTTATAGGACTCCCGACGACCTGAACCTGTCGGAGACATATTCATCTTACGACCACCCAATTTGTCGATTAAATACCCTTTTAATATTCCATTTTCGATTAACAGGTTTTTCTGTGTTTTCATCCCTTCATCATCTATATTAAGAGAGCCCCACGCATTCTGTAGCGTTCCATCGTCATAGGCTGTCACGAGAGGGGAAGCAACAAATTCACCGAGCTTATCCGCAAAAACAGACGCCTTTCGTGCGACAGCATGTGATTCCAAACCATGACCGCATGCTTCGTGGAAGATGACCCCACCGAATTCATTGTCGATAACGACTGGGAAATTTCCAGAAGGCGCGTGGTCCGCAAATAGAATCGTCTTTGCGCTCCGTGCAGCTTCTCTTGCAATCCCTTCAATATCAAGTGTTTCCATATATTCTAGCCCACCATAATAGCCTGGTGCTACATTGGTAGATTCTCGCTCATTGCCCGATTCCGCTATAACACTAATTCCCATTCGGTTATATGCTCTCCGATCCTCTACAAACAGGCCCTCCGAGTTCACAATGCATATATCCTTGATGGTGTCGAGAAATGTCGTCGTCGTTTGGGTAATGACCGAATCATAAGAACTCGCTGCTAGGTGTGCCCGTCGGAGCCACTCCACCTTTTGTTTTTTAGCTATAGAATCAGGTGTAACAATAATAGGATGCTTATTTTCTATAATGGTATGTTGTAAATTCAATGTTAGATTTATAGGATTGCTGCGAATGGCTTGAGCTGCAGCGCGAGCCACTTTCAATAAATTACTCTCGCTGTCATCACTAGTGAATGCATATACCGAGTATTCCCCTTTAAGAATACGAATACCTACCCCGTAATCTCGCCCAGCTAATGCACGTTCTACCACACCACCGATCATACTAATGGTTGAATTCCTCTTATCCTCAATGAATATCTCTGCAAAATCTCCACCTGTTTCAAGTGCTGCATATATGATATTTTCTGCTACAGATTTTTTAATCATATTGTCACCTCTCGTATTAAGTTGATAGCTAGATTTTTTACTAACTGTATTAAGAAACCTTTTTAATGATCCTCAATTTTTTCATCGTTATCACAAAATAGACGTTCTGATTGTTCTGATATATATAACGATTGTCATTAATTTATCTGTTTTTAGAGGCATTTACAATACAACCGGACAATCGTGTCCCTTTTCATGCTCATTCGGACACTTCTACTTGTATTCTCTCTTTCAATGCTTCTAAATAATGTTGGACATTTTGTGCCGCGATACTGCCGTCTCCCGTTGCTGTAACGACCTGACGAAGCGTTTTTTCTCGAATATCCCCCGCTGCAAAAATTCCAGGAACTTTCGTTTCCATCTCTTCATTTGTTTCAATGTATCCGTTGTCATTCGTAATACCTAGAGTGATAAAAGGCTTAGATAACGGAAGCATCCCCACATAGATAAAGACTCCATTTGTTACAACAGCCTGTTCTTCACCTGTTTTTGTAGAAACGAGCGTTACACTGCCTACTTTGCCGTTCTCTTCATTAATTTGTTTAACAGCATGGCTCCACACGAATTCGATTTTTTCATTGTCAAAAGCTCTTTTTTGTAAAATAGCCTGGGCACGCAGTTCATCCCGACGGTGTATAATTGTTACTTTTGAAGCAAAACGTGTTAAATATGCTGCTTCTTCCACCGCTGAGTCGCCGCCGCCAATGACGACTAATTCTTTTTCTTTGTAGAAAGCGCCATCACAAACTGCACAATAGGAAACACCTCGTCCACGAAGCTCATTTTCCCCATTGGCTCCTAATTTTTTATATTCTGCCCCTGCTGCAATAATAATTGCCTTTGCTTTATACTGTTTTCTCCCAGCATGTATCGTCTTGTATTCAGGGCCATTCACAACTTCTTCTATATCTCCATAAGCGTATTCCGCCCCAAATTTCTTCGCATGAGCAAGCATTCTTTTTGATAAATCAGGGCCAAGGATTTGTTCGAATCCTGGGTAGTTCTCAATTTCCTCAGTATTCGCCATTTGCCCCCCTGGAACACCTCGTTCAAGCATTAGTGTTGATAGATTTGCACGTGATGCATACACCGCTGCTGTCATACCAGCTGGACCTGCTCCAATAATAATAACGTCATAAATTTTATCTTCTGTCATTTCTATTCACCTCATTTTAGTGTAGATAAATCCTTACTTTTCCATCATCAATTTTAAAATCCATTCATCTGTTTGCCTGGTTCCTTCATTCCCCAACGTGCAAAAGGCTTCAATGGATTTTTCAACATCCTTGTGGATAAAACCATCTGTAGACTGAATCTCTTGATCACTCAGTGCCAATAGCGCGGATTGCACTGCCACATTTGAACAGGTCGACACCTTCATGGCACATCCCGCTTTTGCACCATCACAAATCATGCCTGACACATTCCCGATTGTATTTTGAACAGCTGCCTTTATCTGTTGAAGCGTTCCACCCAGTAAATAGACGATGGCTGCACTTGCCCCCATACCAGCTGTCGTCACGCCACACAATGCAGAGAGTCGGCCAAATTTCGATTTTATATGGATGGTAACTAAATGACTTAGTGCCACTGCACGAATCATCTTTTCTTCAGATACTTGAAGCTTTTCGGCAACAGCTACAACTGGTAATGTTACGGCGATTCCTTGATTTCCACTTCCTGTATTGGCTATAACAGGCATCGTGGACCCTGCCATTCTTGCATCCGATCCTGCAGCGGCCAACGACATTGCAGCAGTACTTATATCATCAGAAAGAATGCCTTTTTCAACGTTCTCTTTAATCGTTCTTCCCACATTCAATCCATAATTACCTGATAGCCCTTCTATTCCAATTGCTCTATTCAACTCGATACTTTTCTTCACAAGAGAAAGTTTGTTTTCGTCCACTCGAAGAATCCATTCGTAAATCTCATCAATCGTTAGACCAACCAAATCGATTTCCCCTGATCGATTACTACTATTTTCACATCCACCATGCATAATCGGTTTTCCGTCAACCTCAATTAACGTAATATTACTATGATTGTCAGAAATAATGACGCGTGAATAGTGTGTAGCCGTTCGAATCATCACTTCTATATAGAGTAGCTTTGCTGTATCCGCTTGACTTGCTAGTACTTTACCAGCTTCAATTAGAGCAAATGCCCGATTTTCATCATCCTTGTTCAATCCCTCAAGCAATTCTAACTTCCGTTTTGGATTACCCGCAACAGCTCCGATTGCAGCAGAGAATTCTAACCCTTTCCCTGACATTCCAGGGATTCCAACCGATTTGGCGTTCTTAATAATATTTCCACTTGCCTTCACTATCAGTTCTTCAATTTCCCCATTGACATAACTTTTTGCCGTTGCAGCTGCTAAAGCGATTGCAACTGGCTCCGTACAGCCAAGCGCAATAACCAGTTCCTTTTCAATCAATGCTAGAATTTTATCTTTCCCCACTTTATCATCTCACCTTCTCCATCAATTTTTATCCCTTTCGCAAGAAATAATAGATATCTTCTCACTCGCCATATAATTATAATGATTCTGAACTTCCGTACTATGACTTTATCTAGTTATCCTGCAAACTTCAATAGAGAATGGCAAACGTGGTTGGATTCGTGTTGATTTGGTCTAATGCTGTACCAAATCGACGTGAAATAGGATACTTTTGACGAATGCTATTGTAGCGGAAACTAAACCAAGATATAGTGACATCCAAGAATACAAAAATTCCAAAAGTGCTTATAAGTTATTAAGCTCTAATCTGAGGGGGAAATAGAATGTCAAATGTAGTAACTGTTACGAAAGAAGATTTCCAAAAAGAAGTATTGGAATGTGAATTACCCGTATTCGTTGATTTTTTTACAGATGAATGTGGACCTTGCCAAGCTTTCGAGCCAGTGCTTGAGGATGTTGCTGAGGAGCTAGTTGGAAAGATTAAATTTGTAAAGCATTGGGTCACTTTTGAAGACTTCGAAGCAAAATCAAATCCGATTCAATTGAAATATGATATTGTTTCTTTTCCTTCTCTCTATCTTTTCAATAAAGGGGAAGTTGTTAAAACATATATCGGTTATTTGAACCGCAAAGATTTCCTTGATTTTCTGGAAGAAGTTCTCTAATACCCAACAATAAATGCAGTATGGCTTCTATCTATGTGTGAACTGCACTTCTACTTGTTAGACAACATCTAACAAGTAGAGGTGCAGTTTTTTGTTGAAATTTACCACCAAGAGGTTTATGGTGCATCAACAAACAATGATTCGCATAAAACGCCATTTCGTGATGACCAAATTGACATAAAAAAAGCCCAGATTAACAAACCATCTTGTTAATTGATTGAAAAGTGCATAAAGTGAAACTATTATAACGAATATCTCTATTGATTACTAAATAGAGATATCGAAAAATAGGAGAGTGCATTAAATGGGAGTACTACATAAAAAATATCTTAAATTTGTCGCAACCGCCGCATCAGCTGCTCTCGTAGCATCTGCCGTAGCACCCATCGCAAGCGCAAAAGATTTCTCAGACACAAAAGATAACACTCACTACGAAGCAATTAATGCTTTATCTGATGCTGGCGTCATCACAGGCTACCCAGACGGCACATTCCAGCCAAACAAAATATTGACTCGTTCTGACGTTGTCAAACTGATGGGTAAATGGCTTGTATCTAAAGGATACGCAGTACCAACAGATGCTGTTTCGAACCCACGTTTCGCTGACTTGAAATCTACATCTAACAAAGAACTTCTTGAGTATGCTGCAGTTGTTAAAGATAACGGCGTATTCGTAGGCACTCTAGACGGCAAGCTAGATCCAGCCGGCGACATTACTCGTGAAAACATGGCAATCGTACTCGTTCGTGCATTTGACCGTGTAAACGACATCGACCTCGCTACATACGTGGCAGGACAAGATTTCAAAAAAGATGTTAACGACCTAGGGACAGCAAAAGCTGAAGCACGTCCAGCGATCGACATTCTCGATTTCTTCGATATCACGAACCCAGCCACACCGGCTTTCAACCCTAAAAACACAACAACTCGCGGCCACTTTGCTACATTCTTGCACAAGTTCATCAACGCAGACTTCTCTGCTGTTGGTGTAGGTGTAGTAGGCGATACAGCCGTTAAAGCTGTTAACGCAACAACAGTTGAAGTAACTTTCAAAGATGCAATCAAAAACGGCAACTCTTTGAAATTCACAATTGACGGATTGACTGTTTCTAACGTAGCAGTAAAACAATCCGACAACAAAACAGTTATATTGACGACTACTGTTCAAGAAGGCGGCAAGGAATACACAGTCTCACTTGATAGCAAAGAAATTGGGAAATTCGAAGGTGTTTCTACTATAGTACCTACTAAGATCGCGATCACAACTCAATCAGTTCAAGGTAAAATAGGTCAACAAGCAACCATTTCCGCTGATATAGGCGTAAAACAAGCAGGAGTCCCTGTAACGTTCAACGTGACACCGGACACAAACAAAACACTTAACAAAGACCAAGTGTTTGAAGCAACAACAAACGCTGACGGTATTGCGACATTCTCTTACACGCAATACAATGCAGGCAATGACGAAGTTGTCGCCTACCCTACTGGTGCTCCGACAGTTCGTAGCCATGCATTCATCTTCTGGGGTGTAAACAACATTCTTACCATCGTCCCTACTGAAAAAGTAAGTGAAGAGACCGCGAGCGAAGATAGGGTTGCTACACTTACTAATGGCGAAAGCAAGACTTACAAATTGACTTATCTTGCTCCTCAAACAGGTAAGCCTGTTGCAAACCAACGTTTCTTTGTCACATTCGAGGAAAACGTTAACGTCAACATTGATAAGGCGTCCAAAGCGACAGTTAACGGTGCAACTCCAATGCAATTGCTGAACAACGACAGCCCAACCGTTGCTTCTGTCACAACTGACAGCAAAGGTGAAGCAATCTTCACAGTATCCGGTTTAAACACATCTGTGACACCAGTTGTATTCATTGATAACGGCGATAAAAATGAAGCAAGAGCTAAAACATACGAGTCAATTAAGCTACAAGCCAAAGCCGATCTTGTAACATTTGCAGCTCTTCAACAAGAGTATTCTATTGAAATTTTCGGTGCTTACGGTGAAAATCCTGAGGCAGCGGTAGGTTTCGAAAATGGACGCATATACACAGCAATGGTACTCAATAAAAACGGTGAACCCGCTGCGAATGAAGTCGTGAACCTTGCCTTCCATGAAGATCTGGATCGGGTTATAAGTACGAACACTCAAGCTTGGTTCTTGGATTTGACGGGCGACTATACGCATAAAAAACAAATTGCGGTGAAAACAAATGCCTATGGTGAAGCAGATTTTGAAATTTACAGTGAGAATCCAGGCGATTACGCAACACCTATTGCATGGATTGATATAAACTCTCCGAATGCCAAGGAAGGTAATTTGGATGAGGGCGAGCCATTCCAATTGGCGCCAATTACGTACTTCGCCAAAGAAAAACCTACTTACGCATCATTATTTGTCTCGGACGGGGAAGGTGCTATACCACGATCTACTAAAAATGCATTTAAAGGAACAGATGTGGCAACAGTTGAATTATGGGCAGCCAATCAAAGCTTTTTCCCATTGGACCTCCCGACAGAATATAGTCATGTCGATGCTACATTCACAATCTGGAATACGGGAGCGGAAGATATCGAGGTTTCCTATCCGACGAACGCAGGTGAAAATCGGAAACTGGTGATCTCACCAAATCGAAGCCATACAACATCAACCCTAAGTGGAACACGCTATGAAAACCCAACGATATCGATTGAAACTGTAGGCGATACATCTTCATCAGTTAAAGTCGTCGCGAACGGCAAGGCGATACCAGATAAGGCATTGCCAAATAACACAGCTAATCCTATTGATTTGGGTAACAATGAATCGACATTCGAATTCGTATCCACTCAATCAGTCGGCATGTTGCATACTGGTATGGTAACGGATTTGAATACCACAAAGAAGCTCATTACTTTTTTCGAGAAGACTCCCATTAGCTATGATAATGCTACTTATAAAAATGAAAGAGGAGGGATTATAGACTTAAAAGAATTTGAATCCTTAATTGCCGGTAACTTAGGATCTGCAAATGTTACTTTTATACAAGAAAATGAAGAAACAACGTTCGAAATCATCTCTTTAGGCACATCCTCTTCTACAACTAGCCAAGTGAATAATGCAACAACAGTGGAACAAGTAGTAAACGTACTTAGCAACACTAATATGAGCCCGACGTTTAGTGACTTGAATTCAACTCAAAAAACATTATTGGCTACTGCTGTTTTGACACAGCGTACGAGCATCGGATATAGTGCAGATGGATTACAAAGTGTTTATAAGGACGAATATGCCAAGTTGGTTGCAGCCGCAATTGATGATGTCAATAACACAGCTACCGTAACCACCCTACTTGCAGTGCCAGGCTTGGATTTAGGAGCCTATCAAGCGCTTTCGGTAGAAGAAAAAACAGCTGTTGAAGCAATCTTGACAACCCAAACGTTTACAGATGTCGCTGCCCTGCAAGCAGGAATAATAGAAGCGATTGCCCAAAACGAGACCACAAAAAACGTGATAGTGCCTGAGATTAAAAATGCGGTTTCGAGTACAAACGAAGGAACTCTAACATTAACGTTCCGAGCCACTAATGAATTATTCTCAAGTATTGATAGTGTGAAAGTTAGAGATACAAATGAAAGGATTAACGGAACGGTGTTTGGAACCATCGCGACAGTTGAAAACTCAAACGAACTGGTTCTTTCCTTTGACGAGTTAGGTATTCCAAAACTTACAAAGGGTGCCATCCTACAAAAAATCGACGTATATGATTCAACGTTATCTATAGTGAGTGTGATGGATAAGGCATAACAAAACCCAATCCCCTTAACTGCACTGGATATTTGTGTACAATATGTAACATAGGAAAAGCGCATTCAACTAAAGAATGTGCTTCTTTCCTAGAAGATATGATTTCACGGCAGATGTAGCGGAATTTTTCCGCGTTCTCCACTACTTCTATATGAAACACCTCTTCACCCTAAGCGTATACTGTATTATGATGAAACACTTTCACTTGCTCATTCATTTGCCTGAAGCTCCGCTTGGTAAGTGATGGCCATACCTAAACAGAAATAGCCCCTTGATTGATCAAAGGGCTATTTCCTTTGGTGTCATACACAGCCATCAGAATTGTATGTGAGTCACTATTGTCGAGATACCACTGGATAACAATAATGGAATGGACACTAAATCAACCAATTCATTACAAGAATGCAAAACATTATAAACTTCACAGCTTCATGTTTTCGGTTTAGTCGAAGTTCAATAGGAAATAGTTAGAGTATAGAATGGTTAGAAAAAGGAATAGCCCCATGATTGATTAATGAATCAAAGGACTATATTCTTCTATGCCATTCAAGTCTCGGAATAGTTTCCGTGTTGAGTGAGTGACCACTAGTACCAAGATTACAAAAAGCAGTTGAAACAGAACAGCCCCTCAACCGATTGCTCGATTGAAGGGCTAGTTTCTTTAGTGTTGTACTCAGCCGTCAGAATTGTGTCTGAGTTATGTGAGTGATTGGCACCGGTATAATATCAGTTATCACTTTTTCCAGTGTTGTTGTGTTCCTACTGTTGATTCAGTATAACCAGTTAAGCCACTTACTACATAAGTTCCAGCATATGTTGTCCCTTCAGTGTAAACTCCAACTGTTTCATCTGAATTGAAGTTTAAGAAGTTTGCTGTCACTTTATCTCCATTTTGCTGAGCAGCAATACCAACTCCGCCCCAAGCATTCCCAGAAGTAGCTACCTTGTTGAAAGTAACAGTCGTATCGCTTTTACCATTGTTATTAACGTAAATACCGGCTTTCACACCGCCATTAACAGTTACGTTTTCTAAAGTTGCATTTTTACCATAAATTTCAACCAAGTTATCTTTATTTAAATCACCTGTTTGAGTAATTGTTATATTTTTGATTGTTACACCATCATACTGGATAAACAGACCCTCAGCCGAAGTATTACCAGCGCTTGTCGCGTTTAAAGTTAGTATTTTTCCACCACCATCAATCGTTACGCCTGCTTTTGGGGCAACATTAGTTGTTAATGTTAGATCGCTTGTTAAAGTTATTGTTTTAACTACATCACTTGCTAATGCATTTACTAATCCTTGTGCAGTTCCCACTTGAACAACAGTTGGATCTGGTACGCTATTCCCGTCTTATACCATATACTTATGTATGTGGCTTTCGGTTCGGGCCTACACCGCACAAGCGCCTTTCAGCGCATACGGCGTGCCATCAACGGTTTATTATTCAATTATATATACAACATGACATAAACCAATGTACCTATATATTATCTAATAATAGGGACCAACCACAAGTTCGTGATTGGTCCTATTAATTTAGAAAGCTTAGATTTGGGGAAATAAGCTTTTCATAGAATAATTACCACTGACTAGGTTCCTTCGCTCCTGCTAGTTTTATCCTTCTCGTATATTACTATACAAGTCCAAACGGCTAGCTATCAAAACTACTATGAACCCGCTGCCATCTCGCTAGTCTCACTGGTGCTGATACACCTCTTCTAACAAGACTTCAAACGTTCCACAACTTCCATCCCTCTTTTTGACTTCATTAGGTTCCCACTATCCAGGTGTAAGAACGACCGGTTTAACAGTCAATTCGTCGATCGCCACTATAGCATTGCAACTATAGGGATGTACAGTAAACTCCTAGCTTAATTTCGCACCGTACACTAACTTACCCTGCCTACATGGATTCGTCTGCCTAACCATAGAAATCTTTTAAAGAACCCCGCCCCGGGACCACCGGGTACGACTTCACCTGACTTCATCCCTTTTGTGTATTTCAGCACATCACTGGATGCAGGAGGATTAGGTACTTGTAGATTGACTGTTTACAAGAGTAGGTATTTCACCCACTAATTGGAAGTGGTAGTTAGAAAGAAACCCCATGTACTACCAAAAGGCAAGACATGGGGTATTCGTTCCACTCATTTCACTGAACTAGCCAGCTTATAGAATAACGTTTCGTTTATTTTTATTAAGGAGTAGTTACAGTGATTGTTTCAGTAACTTTTAATTCCTTACCTGTTGCATCCTTAGCATCAGTGTAAGTTATCACTACAGGACCAGCAGTTGCAAGTGCTGCTGTTGTTCCTTCAAAAATACCTGTGCTATTACCTGTTTCAGTTAATGTAAGATTAGCAGAACCAACTGTTACAATTACAGTGTCAGCTTTTGCTGAATCCACATTCAAATCAGCATCAGTAACAGTAACTTTAACAGTTCCGTTTACTGCAACTGCATTAGGAGCAACAGTTAATTTACCAGTAACAGTAGTATGTGTTACCAATTTATCAATTGCCGATTGTAGACCTTTAACAGCCGCTGTAACTTCTGCAGGTGTTGCTGAATTGTTGTCATATACAACTTTTGCTTCATATCTAGCATCAGTTAGAAGTTTTCTGCTAGCTTCTGTATATTTTACATCTGCTTCTTTAGCTACTGCTTCATCAAGTACACGAAGTAGATCAGCTTTTGTTTTCGCAGCTGTAGGTGCTACTTTAACAGTATAGTTTTTAGTTACTTTTGCTTGATCAGCACCAGTACCTTTAGTGAAAGTTGCTGTTAAAGTTACTTCTTGCTCTTTATCAACTGCTCCTACTGTAGCAACATCACTAGCAATTGTAAGAAGACTGCTGCTTGATGTCCAATCAACTACAACTCCATTAGCATCAGGTGTTAATCCAAATGTTTTACCTGGTACTTGAGCGTCAGTTGGAATCACTACTGAATTAACAACTGCTGTTACGTCACGTAGATTAAGAACACTTGTAGGTGCAGTAACAGGTGTGCTAGTAAGGATAGAAACAGTGATTTTGTCTCCATCTTTGCTAAGTGTAACTCTGTGTGTTAATCCAGCATCTAAAGCTTCTTTAATAGTACTTTCAAATGTTTCTTGGCTAATCGTGTTTCCAGAATGATTTTTGAAAGAAGCTCCTTTGTAGCTTACAGAAGTTTTCCCTTCAAATTGAATTTTCTTATCTTCTTTGTTTATGCTTGTGATTAGACCTGTATGAAGTTCACCCACATCTGTAGTCGATTTAAATGTAACTTCTGATGTGTGACTTCCAAGGTTAATTGCACGGTTGTTAGTAGATGCCAAAGGAATAGCTGTACCATTCGCTACTACACGTACAGAAGCCGTTTTATTGTTTACAGATTTAACTTCTATTTGTGCTAGTTTACTAGTAGTACTTTCAATCGTAGTAGTTGTATGACTACGGTTAGGTGATACTGTATGACCATCTACTGTAATATCTTCAGATCCAGTATTGAATACTGTGAATGAAGCTTCGATATGGCTATATCCAGTAGGTAGACCCATTTGTTGTCCGCTTTGATTTGCAGCAGTAAACTTGAATGTAGCTGTTTCCAAACCTGTGAATTCTTTAATAGCTTTTGTTGTGCTGACTGCATCATTGTATGCTTTTACTGTTCCGCCTGTAAGAGCTGCATCTGCAAAGTAAGAAATTGGAGCGACTTTGTTTGGTTCGCCATCGTCAAATTTACCTTCTTTTGCATTGCTTGTATTAACATCAATCCAAGCAACTGGTGTCGCATAGTCTTTTAGTTCATCACTGCTAATTGTGAAAGTAGCTTCACCTTTTGCATCTGTTTTCACAGTAGTTTGAGAAACAGTTTTTCCATCAACAAGAATTTTCTTGTCATCTTTAGTGAAGTATGCTGACGTATTCGTGTTGATATTTCTATCAACGTCTTCATTGAATGCAATGTTAACAAGTTCGTTCGCAGCTACTTTACCGTCTTTTGTTTTCAAAACGACTTTGTATTCGCGTCCGTTAGCTTCAAAGCGAGCTGCTTCTTCACCGCCGTCACGAGTAATATCAATTACGTAATCTGCTTGAGTTGCGCCAAATACAAGTTTGTCTGCGACTTGTGCTTGAAGTTTCGTAGCATCCCACGTTTTCACATCTGAAGTTGATGTTGAATTGTTGTAGTTATTGTTAACTACTACTTCGTTAGGGAAAACAACAGGTGTAACTGTTGTGTTATGTCCAGATACAGTGAATGTAGCTTCACCTTTGCTATCTGTGATGACTTCAGCAGTAACTGGAGTAGTACCGTTCGATAGTTGCATTGGGTTTGTACCGTTTACAGTCGCTTTAGACACTTTGTCGATTGTAACGTTTACGTTTTCAGCGAATGTTACATGCAATCTTTGGTTTGCAACAGCAGCACCAGTTTTAGGGTTTTTGTACGTAACTTTGTATACTTTGTTTGCTCCGTTTGCTACGCTGTTACCTTGTTTGTCGTCAGAAGGTGTAACTGTAAGAATTGTGTCAACTCCCCAGTATACAGTAGCTAGGCTACGAACAGATGGAGCGCCAGTTGGGTATGCAACTACTTCATCTTTTTCACCAGAAACATATTGCGTGTAAGAATAAGTTGCAATTCCGTTAGCATCTGTTGTTACTTCTTCAATGTGATCTTTGTTCAATTTAGAACCAGCTGCTACGTTGAATGTTACAGGAACTCCAGCTTCTTTAACGCCGATATCAGCTTTAAGTGTAACTTCTTTACCAACTACACCTTGTGTTGAAGCTGTATTCATAGTGATCTTAGTTGGAATAACACCTGAGATCCCTTTGAATTTACCAAGTGCAGATTCACCTGATTTAAGTGTGTACTCTTTGTCTCCTGTTTGAACAGCAGTTGTAAGAACTACAACTTTGCTATTTGTTTGTTTAATAGCAGCGTTAGAGATAGCTAGACCTTCGATTGTGTAATCGCTAGTTTTTACGTCCTTAACGTCTTCTTTGAAAGTTACTTCAACAGTAGTTGCATTAACAGCCTTAACTGATTCAACGCCTTTTGCTGCTTCGCCTGATACTTTAGAGAAGTCTGCGTTAATTGTTTTGTGTAGGAATGTTGCAAAGTGTCCACGAGTTGTGTTGCCTTTTGGATTGAAAGTCGCTACTGTTGGGTTCGTGATATCGAAGAAATCAAGAACGTCGATAGCAGCACGTGCTTCAGATTTTGCAGATGTAAGATCTTTTACATCACGCTTGAAATCTTGTCCAGCTACGTATGTAGCTAGGTCGATCTTTTCAACAGTATCAAATGCGCGAACAAGCACTAGTGCCATGTTTTCACGAGTGATGTTGTCAACTGCTAGAAGTTTACCGTTACTTCCGATGAATACGCCAGCGTCTTTTACAACTGCAGCATAGTCAAGAAGTTCTGCGTTAGACTTTGTCGACAAGTCAGTAAAGCGTGGGTTAGTTCTTGCATCTGCAGGAATTGCGTGTCCTTCAGTTACAAGCCATTTACCCATCATTTTAACAACGTCAGAACGAGTCAACGTTTTGTTTGGCAAGAATGTACCGTCCGAATAGCCTTTGATAACGCCTGCATCAGATAGTGCATCGATTGCAGCTTCGTGCGTGTTACCTTTTGTATCTTTGAAATCTGCCGCGCTTGCTACTGGTGCTACTGCGGATGCTACTAGAGCAGCTGATGCAGCCCCTACTAAAAATTTGCTGTACTTAGATGGTTGGTTAGCCATTGAATAATTTCCTCCTCTTAGATAGAAAAATTAATTTGTCAACTACTTCCACGGCAAAATGAAAGGTAGATGTCATTACAGATTAAATTATAGATAGTTGCGACAAGGATGTCAATTACAAAATAGTAATATAGTAAACAGTTTTGCAAAATAATGCTAGACATCTGGTCTACTTCTACCATTCTACCTTAGATTTGGTATTTATCAAGTAATTTACTTATATTAGTTTAAAGTTACATATTTTTTCTACTCTAGGTTTACTTGTCTTAGATTAAAAATACAGAACTTTCCTACCTTTAGAGGCAATTTCAAACCCTTCAGCGCTTTTCGGAGCTAAACAAGGCGCTTCCACTTTTTTGTACACAAAAAGACTTGAACAGATGGGAACTGTTCAAGTCTTATTTGTGGCCAACCAACCGATTTCGATCTGCATGGCGTTAATTATATACAATAAAGAGGAAATTATCCTTACAATTAACTATTCTAGCATCCATTTTGTTGGAATACAAGAGTGTCAACCTTGTTTTTGTTTGAAAACTTCAAATAAAAACTTTGGAAGATTCATTTGACGTTTTAGGCGAGTTGGTTCTTTTAATAAACGGTATAACCACTCTGCGCCCATTCGCTGAAATCCGGCTGGAGCACGCTTGACGTTTCCTGCTAGGACGTCGAATGAACCACCAACGCCTTGGTACAGTATTGGATATAGATTGTCCCGCTGTTGTTCAATCCATTGCTCTTGTTTTGGAGAGCCCATGGCAACAAATAGAATTGATGGCTGTGCCTTGTTGATAGCGGCAATGACTTTACTAGGGTCAGATTCATAGCCATCTTGCGTTCCGGCAACGATAAGATCTGGATAGGTTTGTTTAAGTTGTTGTGCAGCCTTTTCGGCAACACCTGGTTTCGCGCCGTAGAGGAAGACAGAGTGCCCCGTTCGTGCGGCTTCCCTTACAACGCGGTCCATCATGTCGATTCCGGTAATGCGAGATGTGATCTTTCCCTTTTTTAGTTTGGACGCAATGATAACGCCAATACCATCTGGGATTTGGAACTCTGCTCTATTAAGGAGCGCTTTTAGTTCCGGGTCTTCTTTTGCTTTCATGAGCTTTTCAGGGTTGATAGCGACGACGAGTGATTTCTTCTTGTCTTCAATGTTGCGGAAGACTTTCGGGATTAACTCGTCGTAGTTTTCGGTATTGACTTGGACGCCTAGAATTACTTCTTTCATAGAGAGGATAATCCCTTGTTTTTGCCGTCGCCTAGCTTAAAGTAACGGAATCCAGCTTGCTCCCACTTATCGCGGTTGAGTGCGTTTTTCGCATCAAGTACGAGCGGCTTAGTGTCGCCAGTGTTTACTGTTTCTGGATTAAGGTTTTTGAACTCTGTATGATCCGTTGTTAGGATAATCAGGTCAATCTCTTGAAGCGCTTCGCCTAGTGTTGCTCGTTGTGTTGAGTGCTGCAGTTCTTTTATGTGTGGATCGAAAGATGTAACTGTCATATTCAAGTTTTGTAGTTCTTTAATGACTTCCGTAGACGGACTTTCGCGTAAATCGTCGACGTCGGCTTTAAATGCAAGACCGAGAACGGCGACTTTACCGTTTTGGATGCCTTGTTCTTCAAGAAGTTTTTTTGCTTTTTGCGCTGTAAATAACGGCATGCCGTTATTTGTCAGGCGTGATTTCTTAATGATTTCCGAGTGTTCCGGGCTTAACTCGACAAGGAACCAAGGATCTACTGCGATACAATGTCCACCTACACCAGGTCCTGGCGTATGGATGTTAACACGTGGGTGGAAGTTAGCGAAGCGGATGGCTTCCCATATATCGACGTCGATTGTTTCAGCGATTTTTGCGAGTTCATTGGCAAAAGCGATGTTGACGTCGCGGTATGTGTTTTCCATTACTTTTACAAGTTCAGCTGTTGTAGCATCCGTTAGGTGGATTTCCCCTTGGACGAATGTTTGGTATAACTCTTTTGTCATCTCAGCGGATTCAAGCGTGATTCCGCCGACGATGCGGTCGTTGTTAATGAGTTCTTCGAATATCTTACCCGGTATAACGCGTTCCGGTGAATGTGAAACGAAAAGGTCAACGCCTAGTTCCAGATTTGACTTACGAAGTTCTGGCAACATAACGTTTTCTACGGTTTTTGGTGGAACGGTAGATTCGAGAATAACAAGTGCCCCTTTTTTTAAGTAAGGGACGACTGACGCTGTCGCTTTACGGATGTACTCTAGGTTTGCCGTGTTGTCAGGGTTGATAGGTGATGGAACGGCAATGATGTAGACATCTGCTTCAACGGGTTGTGTTGAAACTGTGAACAAACCTTTGTCGATTGCTTCTTCAAGACGCTCTTGAAGTCCGTTCTCTTCTATATGAAGTTGTTTGTTGGCGATCATATTAACTGCTTTTTCGTTTACATCCATACCGTGTACGCGGACGCCGCTGTTGGCGAACATGACTGCTGTTGGTAGGCCGATGTAGCCTAATCCGATGACGCATATGTTTTTTTGCATAGTAGTTTTCCTCTTTTCTAGAAGTGCTTATAGGTAGTACTATAGGCGCCGTATACTACTGGCACCGGATACGTTTTAACATTTGTTGATTATAGCACATTTGGTGTTCGTGTACATATCTTTGAGGGTTAGGCACCTTTAGACATCAGTTGGCGCTTTTGACAGTGATTGGCGTGTGTGTGCCTTGTTTTACTGTCCGACCCTTGGTGTTTTGTAAGCCGGGGCGGATGATAAGTTCATAGGAACCACCGGGTTGCAAGTTTTTATTTGGGATAATTTCTAGCGTGTTGTTGGCTTTTTCCTTGAATGTGACCGGGACGGCTACGCCGCCTAATTTAACGAGTTCTATTGTGCGGGACGTTTTTACGTCTTTAAAGTTCATTGGTTGGGTAAATTCGACGGTAAAGGTTTTAGTTGTAGGAACATTTTTTAGATTGTCGATTTTCTTGTACTTTTTAGTGTTGAATGAATCGTTTAGGAGCCGCTGATGGATGTTTATAAGTTCTTTGTTCGGATCAGTTTTGATAGTAGGCTGGATGCCCTTTTCATGGACAAGTAATCCTTTGGGTCCGGTGAAGTGCCCGATCGTCAATTTGAGTGCTCCACCGTCATCGAATTCGAAAAACGATTGGACAGACCCCTTCCCTTTTGTCGTCTCGCCTACTATTGTAGCAGCTCGCTGATCTATAAGGGACGCTGCGACGATTTCAGATGAGGATGCGGAATAGCGATTGACGAGTACGTATGATTGTTTTGGAAATTTCGTTTTGGTTGGAATCGGTTTGATCATTTTACTACCTTCTCGTGTTGACAGATAGTAGGCTTCTGTCACTCCTTGGTAAAAGCCGAGGAGCTGTTCGGCGCTTTCAACGTAGCCGCCACCGTTATAACGGAGATCGACGATAAGTCCGGTTGCCCCCGCTTTTTTAAGCTTCGTCCAGTGTGTTTCGACTTGACTGCCCAGATCCGCGGAGAAGGTTTTAATTTTAATGTACCCAATGTTGCCGTAGAGCATGGATGAAGTGATTGGATGCTTTGATGCTGTTGGCGTTTTGGTTATTGCTACATTTTTTTTAGGTAGTGGTGTGTTAAAAGCGACTGCCGAGAGATATGTACGGTATTCCTCTGCGGGCATGTAGCGCGAGTAATGATCGAGCGAGTCGATGATTTCGTCTACCGTTGTCATCTTGTTCAGATTTTTTGGGACATCGCCATAGTAGTAGGTATCGACGAAGAACTTGACGTCGTCCAGTGTGCCTGCTTGGGCAATTGGTACAAATAGGAATAGGGCTATGATGGTGATGAGTGCTGTTTGGATTTTTTTCAATGGGCGGTTCCCCTTTCGTGAGTTTGTCAGTCTCTTTGTATTATAGACTATACCCAGTTTTAGCGTTGTGAAGACGCTTTGTTGAGAATAAGGTTGCTTGTGTTTGGGTGAAGCGTTGTCTTGTTTATTTACTCACATAAAGATGGACCCAGTACGTTTTACCTTTGGCGTCAGTTGCATAGCCGGAGCCGATTTGTGTGAACTTGTTGTTTTCGATATTGGCACGATGATTTGGAGAGGTCACCCATTCTTTGACGACGGATTCAGGTGCGATGTAGCCTCTTGCCATGTTTTCACCGTATGCGGTCCATTTGTAGTTTAATGTGTTGAGCATTTTATCGATAGTGCCGTAAGTTGGTGATTTGTGATTGAAGTAGTTATTGTTCGCCATGTCTTGTGCTTTTGCTTTGGCGATAGCAGAAAGGTCCGTGTCGTGAATGAGTTCTTTTATGCCAAGCTGTTTGCGCTTTTCATTGATAAGATCAATGGTTTTTAAGGCGTTGTCTAGATCGTTGATGACGGGTGGCATTGGATCAGGTTTGGATTTGTCCATATACATACGACGGGCTTTGTCATAATAGATGACGCCTTTTTCACGCTCGAGGTCAAACTTCGTTGTGCGGTCGATGAATGCTGCCATATGCGCGCGGGATACGATGTCGTTCGGCTTATACATGCCACCTGGCAGTGTTGTTGTGATGCCGAGTTCGGCAAGTGTCGTGATGTAACCATAGTTTTGGTTGAGCTTGATGACGTCCTGGAATTTGATGAGGTCATTGTCGTCGACGGTTATTTTATAGCCGAGTGTGAGTATTTTAGCCATTTGCGCACGGGTGAGTGGCTCGTTTGGGTGGAATTTTTCCCCGTCGGTGAAGATGCCAAGTTCAGTAAGTGCGCGAATATGGTCATATGCACCGTGAGCCGGGCTGACGTCTTGGAAACTCGGTTTAAATGTCGCCGTTGGTTTGGCATTGATGGCCAGTGCGACGACTTTTGCAGCTTGCGCCCGGGTGACGGGTTCATTCAGACGATAGGTTCCGTCTGGGTAACCGTTAATAAGGCCGCGGCTTGAGATGGTGTCGATAGCAATTTGCGCCCAATGTGTGGGCGGCACATCTGTGAATGTGGCTGCTTGTATTGGTTGGGCAGTGAGTATTAGGGTTGCTGTGAGAATCGTTGTAGGGAACCATTTTTTCATAATGGGTTTCCTCCTTTTCTATGATTATACTACTTTTGCGGGTTGAGGCGTTGTTTAATTGAGTGAAAATTTTGCACAGTTATAGGGTTACGTTTTTCATTATACTAACGGCGGGTCTGGAACGATGTGACGTTCGTTATTACGCCAATTGGTTAGCCAGTTTTCTAGCCGGTCCATGGCGACTTCTAGTTGGTCGAAGGCGTAAGCGTATGAAATTCGGATGTAGCCTTCGCCAAATGCTGTGAATGCCGTGCCCGGGACGACTGCGACTTGCGCTTCGTTGAGTAGTATGTGGGCGAATTGTTCTGCTGGTTGGTTGAACTCTTTAATAGAAGGAAAGATGTAAAATGCGCCATTCGGCTTGACGGTTGGAAGCTGCATGTTGGTGAGTCGCATGTACATGTAGTTGCGTCTTCGGATATATTCTGGGTTCATGGCCGCGGGTGTGTGCTGGCATTCGGTTAGCGCGCAGATGGCTGCGTGTTGAGATGGGACGCTTGCACAAATGGTGTTATAGGCATGCACTTTGACGGCTTGTTGTATCCACTTATCGGCTGCGAGTAGAAAGCCGATGCGCCAGCCGGTCATGGAATGAGATTTTGACAGGCCATGGATAAGGAATAGTTTGTCTTTAAGGCCGGGGTATTGGGCGAATGAGCGGTGCTCCCCTTCGAAGATGTTTTCGCTATAGATTTCATCTGAGATGATGAAGATGTCGTGTTTGGCAAGTGTTGCGGCAAGTGCGTCCATCGTGTGCGGCGGGATGGTGACACCGGTCGGATTGGATGGGTAGTTGAAAACGATTGCTTTTGTTTTTGGTGTGATGAGTTCGGCGAGTTTGACCGGATCTGGGATGAAGGCGGTTGGTGTTGTGTCGAGATAGATGGGGGTTGCGCCAGCGAGTGTGATGAGCGGTTCGTAACCCGTGTAAATCGGAACGGGTATGATAACCTCGTCTCCCTCTTCGAGAATTGTTCGGAATACGGTGTCCATTGCTTCGCTTGCGCCGGTTGTGATGATGATTTCGGTTTGTGGGTTGTAGTTGAAACCGTATTTAGTGGTGAAGAAGGTGGCTACGGCTTGCCGGAGTTCAAGGAGACCGGCGTTATGTGAGTAGGCAGTTTTATCGTCCGCGATTGCTTTGTGGGCGGCTTCTTTAATGCGTTCGGGTGTTGGGAAATCGGGTTGCCCGATGGTCAGATTGATGGCATCAGGGTAATTTATGAGCTGATTTGATATTTTACGGATGCCAGACGGTTCGATTTGTTGGACGCGCGGGTTGACGGTGAGTGACATAGTGGTTCCCCCTTTTTGACTGGTGGGTAGTAGTATATGCGGGTGTGGGGGTGAGTTGAACTTTATTGGGAGTCCCTTTTCCAAAACAGTTTTTGGGTTAAAAAAACACACCGTCCGATTGCCCGGACGGTGTGTTTTATGGTGTTTGTTTATTCAACGTAACAGATCTAGTCAATTAGTTTTTATTGGAGTAGACTAAGCGACCACCTAGATAGGTGTTTTCTACTTTCACTTGGGCGATTTTTTCTGCTGGGACTTCGAGAATGTCTTGGTCAAGGACGATGAAGTCAGCGTGGTAGCCAACTTTTAATTGGCCTACGTCTGGAATGCGTGTTACTTCTTGCGCGCAGCGCGTATACAGTTCAATTGCTGTCTCGATACTGACGCGCTCGCTTTGGCCAGTATCGGCACCGTTATAAGCGATTCGTGTGACGGCGGATTGGATACCGGCAAATGGATCGACGGGATCGGCCCAAGCTGTTGCCGGCGCATCTGAAGAAAAGGCGACTTGAATGCCTGCTTCGAGCATTGTTTTGACTGGATAGGTCGTTTTCGTCCGCTCAATGCCTAGATTGTTGTGATAACTTTCTATTTCCGCGTATAGAAACACTGGTTGCGGAACGAAAGCGAATCCTTTTTTTGCTGCAATTTCAAGAGCATGTTTTGTTGGCATTGCTGCATGTTCGATTCGGACGGATGGTGCACCTTCAATCCAGTTGTCGACATCGGCGAATGTGTTGACGATCTGGTCGATTGCCTGTTCACCCATTGCGTGGACGACAACTTGAATCCCGTGTTCTTTTGCCATTTTGGCTGCCGCCAATAATTCTTCGCTTGAGGTCGTCGAAATCCCTTGGTTGTCATCATCCCCACTAAAAGATGGGTTGACCCATGCGGTACGGCCGGAAACGCTACCGTCTGCGAATAATTTAATGCCGCCAATGTGAGTTGGTTTTGTGCGGTCTGTATTTTCTTTATTCAATATCGGCGACTTTTCTAAGTCCTCCCACATGTAGTAAAGAACAGTACGGTGTTCAAGCCCTCTTTTGCGTGCTTCCTCATACAGTTCCATATAGTCGATTGGAGCTACGCGTGCCATCAAATCAGTAATTGCTGTAATCCCGCGTTTGAATAAAAATGGCGTCAGCTCGGCGAGACGTTCTGCGTTTTCTTCAATCGAGAGAACTGGCATTTTTTGTATCACTAAGTCTTTTGCATTTTCACGCAGGATACCAGTAGGTTCACCGTGTTCATCATGATCTATTTCCCCGCCACGAGGATTTGGCGTATCTTTTGTAATGCCTGCGAGTTCAAGCGCTTTGCTATTGACGGCAATTATATGACCACATGTACGTGTAATGATGACTGGTGAGTCTGTTACGGCTTTATCCAAATCATGGCGCATCGGCGAACGGCCATCCGCCAGTTTCCCTTCGTCATAGCCCCAACCTTCAATCCATTCTCCAGCTTGCTGCGTTGCCCGTTGCTTTTGGACTTCTACAATCATTTCTTCAATCGAGTTAACGAGTGGTGCCGTACAAGCGATTTGTTTTGCTGAGTTGGCAAGGTAAAGCGGATGCAAATGCGCATCCACGAATCCAGGAATGACGCGATGGCCATTTAAATTGACCCGCTCTCCTTCGAATGATTCACTTTTTTCGTCGTCTCCAACCCATTCAATACGTCCATTTTCAACAACCATTGCTTCTGCATTTGGCTGTTCAGGGTTCGACGTGAAAATTCGACCGTTATGGTAAATAATTCTATGATTAGTCATGTTGCATTCCCCTCTCACATCTGTTCTCTAGTTGTCGATTTCAAAATATTGGTTCGTCTTGTTTTGTAGGATTGAATAATTTATACATAATTAGCCCGACTACAAAACCGAAGACAGCTGGTACGAGCCAAGCAAATCCATTTCCGCTAAATGGCAATATACTGATTGCCCTTTCTATAAATGGGATGTTTACGCCAATTGAGCTCATTGTTTCAAAGAAGCTGATGATAAATGTTAGTAATATGGCTCCTTGATAGCCCCCTGGATTTGGAACGAACTTTTGGAAAACCCCTAACAGTACCAAGACAATCGCTACTGGATACAACGCAGTGAAAATTGGCATTGCGTAGTCAACGATTTTCTCTACACCAAGTGAACCAACAGCCGTGCCCATTACACAAATGACGAGTACCCACATCCGATAGCTAATTTTATCCCTTGATAGTTTGTTCAAAAAGTCTGCAATGACGGCCGCTACCCCGATTGTAGATGTCAAACAAGCAAGTGCAATCGCAACCGCCAGCGCGATCGATCCAAAATCTCCAAATAACGTTTTGACAATTTCCGAAACGAGCATCGTACTTTCGATTCCTTCAGGAAAAATCCCACTGCCGCCCGCTCCGATGAATAATAGACCGCCATAGACAATCGCCAGGCCTACTCCGGCAATTAACGTTCCCGTCAATGCCATTTTTCGTACTTGTGCTCCTTTATAGCCATAGCCAACAATTGCTGCGATGAAAATTGGTGCACATAAAATACCGGTAATGACATCGCCAGTTTGATAGGCACTTAAAAATGCGTCAGAAAATGGAGCCTTGGCGCCCGTCGCGATTGGTGTGCCGATTGGGAAGAAAATCCCTTTCCCGATAATGAACAATAGGATAATAACGAGTACGGGTGTCAGATATTTCCCGATTTTGTCCATTACATTTGACTTATCCATTGCAAAATAGAAACAGACTGCAAAGAAGATAATAATGGTAGCGATTGGTGGTACTGAAGGAAATAGAATTCCAATACCCAACTCATGCGTAGTTGCCGCCATACGCGGAATTGTAACGAACATCCCAATTCCCACCATGAGCAACAGATTGAAAACAGCGTAAAACCAAGGACTAATCGGCCTCGTTAAATCTTCAAATTTCCCGCCTACATTTAAAATCGCGATAACTGCAAGCAACGGTAAAACGATTCCCGTAATCGAAAAGCCGATTAGTGCCGGTATCCACTCCGTTCCCGTTAGATGCCCGATTGAAGGTGGAAATATTAGATTCCCAGCGCCAAAATATAATGCAAACAAAGCAAACCCCAAAATCAAGCTATGTTGAAACGTTTTCCCCATTCTATTTACATCCCCTTTGTTGTAATAGCATTCTTTGCAACCGTTTTCATTTCCAGCAATATAAATGATTCATTCCCTATATCACTGAAACTTTTCTATCGTCTGTAAATTTAACTATAAACAATGAATGGGCAATAAAAAAAGAGGGGAATATTTTTCCCCTCCAAAGTAAAAATATTTTTCCCCACAACAATTGGAAATAGAGCCTTACCGATTTACGTTTCAACTTACCTCAACTCGTATTTCCCTAGTTTGTATTTAAGAGTTTGCTTCGATACGCCTAATCTTCTTGCAGTCTCCGCAATAATGCCATTTGCATTGTGCAATTCATTAGCAATGATTGTTTTCTCATAGTCGTCGATTACATCCTTCAAATCCATACTTGTCCATTCCTTTGAGCTGCTATCAACAAAATTACTCGCCTTTCTAATTCTCATCGGTATATCATCTATTGAAATTATTTTGTTTGTTGTGTTGTTAAAAGCGGTTTCAATAGCATTTTTTAATTCTCGGATATTTCCTGGCCAGTTATATAGGCGCAGGCAATCCATGGCTTCTGGGTCAACCGTTTCTACAGAGATATTCATATGCTCGTTGTAAAAATGGATAAAATGACTAACGAGCATTTCAATATCGTCTTTTCGATTTTTTAATTCAGGAAGATCGATTTGAATAACGCCTAGTCGATAATATAAATCTTCCCGCATTCTTTTCTCTTTTAATAACGTTTCAGGATCTTCATTCGTTGCGGAAATAATCCGAATGTCCAAGTGGATATCTACTGAACCACCGATTCTTCGAATTGTTTTTTCTTCAATTGCTTTCAAAAGTTTGGCCTGCAAATGAGTTTCCAATGCATAGATTTCATCAAGAAACAATGTCCCTCCTGCTGCTTGTTCAAAAACACCTTTCCATTCTTCCACACCTGTTGCAAGATTTTTCTCAACGCCAAAAAACGTGCTATACACTACGTTTTCTGGGATTGAACCGCAATTTAGTGATATGAATGGTTTAGCAAAACGATCACTTAAATTATGAATCCCTTGTGCAACGACTTCTTTCCCTGTTCCAGTTTTCCCGTAAATCAAAACTGTAGAATCATGTTTTGCAATGCGTTCCATTTTCATTTTAATCTCTTGCATATTTTTATTTTTTGTAATAAGGTCTTCAATCGTGTAGATCGTATTATTTTTCCGATACACTTTATGTCTTTTATATTGATCTAAGTACTGCATATTTTCCTTTGTATAATAATGCCTAGAAAATTCAATGGCCCCCGCAATCTGATCATGATTTATGATCGGATACGTTGAACTTTTTGATATGTAGCTACTTCCAGTTTTAGCCACCATCTCCTGCGAAACGTTACACAGCGCTTTCCCCGTACGTAAAACAGTCATTATTGTACTGTTTTCATCTGTCAAATTCGTATAATAAGAAGTTACTTTATTACCCAAAAAATCTTCAGGCCGGTGCCCCAGTTTTGCTAAAACGTTCAGGTCAGCCAAATCATAATAGAGGGTCTTCCCAAATTCATCCACGACAAGTACATTATCAAAATCCGAAAGATGATTAAACATATCCATTTCACGTAGCACTCGTTTCTCTCCCTTCCCGCTATCTGAGATTTTGCGGACGTTTGTGTGTGGGGCTTTGTTTATATGAAATTAGACATTATTTTTATCGCTAGACTTACGTCGTTTTTTCCATAGGTCTTCGGCTGCACCGGATCCTAATATGACGCCTGTAATGATCAAAGCAAGTCCGACGAGATGGCGCGCAGTGATGATTTCGCCGAGGAAAAGGGCTGAACCGATCAAGGAGAACATAGTGTTGAAGTTGATGAAGATGGCAGCTTTCGATGGGCCTACTTTTCCGACTGCGTAGTTGTAGAGCATGTGTCCGACAGCAGTACCGACGATGGCGCTTGCTGCGAATGCGAGCCAGAAGCTTGGTGGTACGGTGGCGAATGCTTTAATTTCGCCGGGTTCCTGAATCAGACTGATGATGAATAGCGCTACGCTGCCGATGATCAGCATATAGGCGGTCATGATACGCGGATCAAGTGTTTTGGCTGCCTTCGAGATGACTAAGAATGACAGTACTTGTGCTGCGATTGATAGGAATACGAAGACGTCGCCTAGTGCGAGACTGCCTATTCCGCCGCCTGCAAGGACCACAAAACTAACGCCGCCGAGGCCTACTATGAAACCTAGCCACTGTACTTTCGATGGATAGATTCGCATGATTAGTGACACTGAAATTGCTGTCAGGACAGGACCTAGACCAAGTATCAGTCCAGCGTTTGTGCCGGATGTTCGGAAAAGGCCCATGTTCAGGAAGTAGTGATGGAGGACGACGTTGAGCATCGCTCCTCCGACTATGTATTTCCACTCGTTCTTTGTTGGCAGGCGAAGCATTTTAAATGCGCCTAAGATGATGAATACTGAGATTCCTGCCAGCAGGATACGAAATGTTGTCATGGTGACCGGTCCTACATATGTAAGTAGGTATTTGAGGAGCGGCAGGTTAAATCCCCAAATGAGCATTGCGGTAGTAAGAAGTGCGTATATTTTCCACACGGGCGGGGCCCTCCTTTGGTTTGAAATGGTGATTTGGTGTATATTGGGCGAAATTTCGAAACGTTGTCGGGAAACTTGGCAACATATTATTCGAAGTTAGCAACGTATGCCAGGAGCTAAGTTTGTTTCTTATTTGTCAGATTTGATGATGTTTAAGTATACACCTTTTTAAGTGTGGTAGTAGTCGCTTACGTAATTCTTATGCCGTTCGATGAGCGTTTACCAAACGGCGATTGCTCCATCGGTTCGGGATTCGGTGCCGCCTGCTAGGATGCCGGTTTCGGGATTTCGCCAAATGATTTGGCCGCGACCGAATGAACCAGTGTCGAGGGTCGGCTGAATTTGGTGACCGAGTCTTGTTAGTGCTTGGGCGAGATGATTCGGGAAGCCCGGTTCGACGTGGACTAGATTGTCTTTTATCCACTGCCAGCGTGGTGCGTCAAGTGCTGCTTGTGGATTTAGTTTGTAATCGATGGTGTTGATGGCGATTTGGAAATGGCCTTGGGGTTGCATGTATCCACCCATGACACCAAACGGTCCGACTGCATGACCACCTTTTGTTAGGAAGCCCGGAATGATGGTGTGAAATGTCCGTTTGCCCGGTTTTAGTGCGTTTGGGTGATCTGGGACAAGTGAGAAGTCAGCGCCACGATTTTGGAGTGCGATTCCTGTGCCAGGTATGACGATGCCAGAGCCGAAGCCCATGTAATTTGATTGGATGAATGACACCATATTGCCTTCCCCATCTGCAGTTGCAAGGTAGACGGTGCCGCCTTTTGGTAATTCGTATGGTTGTGGAATTGTTGCTGTTGTTGCGATTTTGGCTGCGCGCTGTTGGGCGTATGCTTTAGATAGTAGGTGTTCGGATTTGATGGGCATATCGGTTGGTTCAGTTATGAATGCTTGTCCATCTGTGAACGCAAGCTTCATAGCCTCAATTTGTTCGTGAAGTGCTTGTGTATCATTCGGCGTTGGGGTGTTCATTTCCGATAGGATGTTAAGGGCCATGAGTGCGATCATACCTTGGCCGTTTGGCGGAATTTCGTGAACGTCGTAGCCGCGGTAGTTTGTCGAGACGGGTTCGACCCATTCTGGCTGGTAGTTTTCTAGATCGGATTTTCTGAAATAGCCGCCGTGTTGTTGCATGAAGGCGTCGATTTTGTCGGCGAGTTCCCCTCTGTAGAAGGATTCAGAATTTGAAGCCCCAATGGAGCGGAGTGTGGCGGCGTGATCTGGTGATTTCCATAGTTCACCGATTTCAGGTGCTCTGCCGTCGGGTGCAAACGTTTTAAACCATTCGGCGAATTCTTCTGTCGTGAATGAAGTTTTGTATTTTTTGTAGGCCGTTTCCCAGTACTTACCGAGTATTGGCGTGAGCGGGTAGCCTTCTTCGGCGTAGCGGATGGCTGGTTCGAGTGATTCTTTTAATGGAAGTTTTCCAAATTTGCGAGCGAGTTCTGCCCAGGCAGCTGGCACACCTGGGACAGTGATTGGCGTTAGGCCGTAAACTGGCATTTTGTCGTGGCCTTGTGCTTTTACGGCGTCGATTGTGAGTGATTGCGGTGCTGGACCGGAAGCGTTGAGACCGTGGAGTTTGTTGTTGACCCAAACGAGAGCGAACGCGTCGCCACCTATGCCGTTAGATGTAGGTTCGACGACCGTTAGTGCGGCTGCCGTTGCGATTGCAGCGTCTATTGCGTTGCCTCCCCTGCGCATGATTTCAATGCCAGCTTGCGCGGCGAGTGGCTGTGATGTTGCAACCATGCCGTTTTTGGCGAAGACGGCGTGTCGTATGGATGGGTATGGGTTATATAGGTAGTCCATTGCTATTTCCTCCTTTTGTGGTGACGGGATGTTGGGTTAATTATACCGGAGATGGAGGTCTTTAGGGAGGCGAAGTTTTTTTGAGGGTGGTGGTGGGCAGCGGGGAAATATGATTGGTTGGGGGTTATATGATTGGTTGGTGGCGGGATATGACCGGTGTTCTGGGTTATATGATCGGTTGGTGGAGCGATATGATCGGTGTTGAGGGTTATATGATTGGTTGATGGCGGGATATGATCGGTGTTCTGGGTTATATGATCGGTTGGTGGAGCGATATGATCGGTGTTGCGGGTTATATGATTGGTTGGTGGCGGGATATGACCGGTGTTCTGGGTTATATGATCGGTTGGTGGGGCGATATGATCGGTGTTGCGGGTTATATGATTGGTTGATGGCGGGATATATAATTGGTTGATGGCGGGATATATAATTGGTTGATGGCGGGATATGATCGGGCTTGGGGGTTATATGATTGGTTCCAGAGAATGATTTCTATTTTCCCCATAGAAAAAACGCTTCATATTTCACGAAGCGTCAGCTCATGCTTATTTACCTTTTCTTTCATCACATAGAAACTACCTTTCCCCTTCCCTTTGTGTGTCAGTCCGGAGCGGGCAAGGAATCTTGCTGTGACTTGTCGGTCATTTAGAAGCATGAAGCCCCTAAAATCTCTGTTTGTAATGCGATTTCCAATAAGATAAATCCAATCTTCAAGTGCAGCAACATGATAGTCAGTTCCGATGTGCTTACACTTTTGGCATGCCCATTTTCTATTCTTCCATTGCATCCCTTTCGAGCTACATATCGGACAGATGACGCCAGGTAAAATGTCAGTTGGGGAAATTCTCATCGATTTTGTCAGTGGGAATGGATCATATTCTTGGTGGTTATTTGTTAATTCGAAAGCCAATTGGCGAATAGCGTTCTTGCTCATAATTTCATTCTGGACTTTCAAGGAATACAAATAGGTAGATACTTCGTTGGTGAATATGATTTTCATCGGTGGATCATTTTCGAAAAGCAGTTCATTGGTAAAGGCAAATGCCACTATTCCACTAATCGGAATGTCGATTTTTCTTTGCTTTAACCAATCATCGAGAAATAATTTCTTGCGTTCGAGTTGGGAAATGGGGTTGTTCAACACTTTTCTTTCGGCGGTTGGAGATTCTTGAATGAACTGGGTGGGGTTTGATTTAACAATTATTTTCCCAGCAATGTTCTTCACCTCAATTATGAGAATGAACGCTGGTGTAATAATTATGGAATCCATTTGAAAATAAACGCCATTTTGTTTCAGACAGATGTCATGTAAGATAGCGTGTGGATACCGGGGTTTGAACTCGAGTAAATGCTTATCGGAATGTTGCTCGCCTCCGTAGCCAGCTTTTCGAATGCGAAAATCCTCTTTGATTCTTTGTATTTCTGGATATGAAGGATGTAATCGGGGGAGTAGTGCATTTAATCCAATTAGTTTTTTGGGCACCGATCTTTGTTTATAGATCAATTTTTCATCACCTCTATGAAAGCGTAACAGAAGGTCTAGTAGATATATATGCTTTAGGTTAAAGTGAAATTTTGTATTTGTTAAATAGAGGCATGATGGATATTTGAGGGGTTATTTTGCTTCATTTTTTAGTTTTGGAACGATACACGGTTATAGCTTAATCAGGTAGACTTATTTTTACTTTTTTATGGAGTAATTTATGATCGGGCTCTCTTTGGGATATGATCCCATGGACGCGTTTTATGATTGGTCTCTCTTTGGATATGATCGGTTGGACGCGATTTATGATTGGACTCTTTTTGGATATGATCGGTTGGATACGATTTATGATCGGGCTCTCTTTGGATATGATCGCTTGGATGCGATTTATGATCGGGATCGCTTCGAATATGATCGGTTGGACGCGATTTATGATTGGCCTCTCTTTGGATATGATCGCTTGGATACGATTTATGATCGGCCTCTCTTTGGATATGATCGCTTGGATGCGATTTATGATCGGGCTCTCTTTGGATATGATCGCTTGGACTCGATTTATGATCGGGATCGCTTCGGATATGATCGGTCGGACGCGTTTTATGATTGGTCTCTCTATGGATATGATCGGTTGGACGCGATTTATGATCGGGCTCACTAGAGATATGATCATTCGACACTGTATTATTGACCAATCTCAGTTCTACTCCACACAAAAACCGCCTGCGGAGGCGGCTTTTTTACAATGTGGTGTCGTGCAAGAAGTTTTGGATAATGTGGCCTTCAGGTTCGTATGTTTTGATGGTATAGCCTTCTTTTTGTAGCCATTCAATGATTTCTGGGAGAGCTTTGGATGTTTGTTTGCGATCGTGGAGTAGGACAATGATGTCGCGGTCGCCAGATTTGTCAGCTTTAACGACGCCAGTACGGACGTTTTCTATAATTTGGTCCACTTGTTCGTCGGTGTATTTCCAGTCATTTGAGTCGACGTCCCAGTCCCATAATTTGTAGTCGTTTTGGTTAAGTAGTTTTTGCATGGCCGGTGTGACATGCGGTTTGCTGCCGTATGGGACGCGGAGCAGTTTGGCATCTTGACCAGTCATTTGTAGGATGATTTTGGTTCCTTCGTTCATTTCATCGATAAACGATTTTGAGGATTTGTATACTTTTTCTTTGTCATGTGTCATGCTGTGCGTGCCGATGTAGTGGCCATCTTTTGCGACAGCTTTGACAATGGATTCGTTGTTTTTCATATGTTTTCCTAGGAAGAAGAATGTGCCTTGAACATTGTATTTTTTCAGAGTTGCGTTGTTAATTGTAGTGAATTTA
This sequence comes from Sporosarcina sp. ANT_H38, assembly GCF_008369195.1. Lineage (GTDB taxonomy): Bacteria > Bacillota > Bacilli > Bacillales_A > Planococcaceae > Sporosarcina. The sequence continues at coordinate 326,365 of NZ_VOBC01000002.1, forward strand.
TTGGGACCGTCGTCAAAGGTCAAGTAGATGGTAGTTGCGGATTTTGCGCTGGGTTTCGTTGGTGTAACGGGTGGCAGTTTGATTGGTATGATTGGTTTGATTGGCTTCTTTTCATCCAATAATTGTTTAACATGTTTTTCGTAATCTGCGTGGCTCATATGCTCATAATCGTCACGGTAAATGCGCAGTGTTTTAAGATTTTGGATGTATTCTACTTTGAAGCCTGTTACTTTGGCAATGTATTTGGCGCTGATGTAGAGCGTACCGTCGACATCGACGATTGGGGACCAGCTGAGTTCCACGCCGTCTTTCGATGTCCGTTTCGTGGATTCATCATAGCTAATTACGATGCCGCGTTTTCGAAGATAGGTTATGTCTTTTTCTTTTTTTACCGGAATGTAAAGAATTTTTGTGATTTCGCTAAGTGGGACCTTCATGTCGTTGTCGATGACCTGGACATCTTCAAAGTCCAGTAACCGATCATGAAGTCCTATGTAATGAGTTTTTTGTTTTGCCGCTGCCACATCCAAAGTGGTACCGAAAAATAAACTTATTACTAACGCCGTACAGATAGCCCACACATTTTTTCTCACCCCGATTCCCCCATTTCCATTCTCACATTCCCCTGTCTTTAACATAGCAAAAAATCTTCCAACAGTCATAGCTGACTTAGTAGGTTATGCGAGTGAAAATTAAACATGCTTTTGCGCGCAATATTGATAAATCGCAGCTGTTGCCAGGCAATCACCGATGGCATCGTGGGCGTCATGTTCAAGCTGCAGAAATTTGGTCAATGTTGTCAGTTTGTGGTTCGGTGTTTCGGTGATCTTTTTTCGGGCAAGTTTGACTGTATCGATGACAATATACTCAGGAATTTTGATGCCTTCGATGTTGTCGAGCGCATAAAGGAAGCCCATATCAAACGATGCATTGTGGGCAATGATCGGTAAATCTCCGATGAATTCGAGTAGGTCTTCGATTTTTTGTTCGATGCTTGGTGCCCCTTCAACCACTTCGTTTGAAATGCCTGTAAGTCGTGTAATTGTCTCAGGGATGTGACGGAAAGGTTTGATGAATGTATTAAACATATCTTTCACTTCATGATTTACATACTTAATGGCACCAATTTGAATGATTTTGTCGGCGCCGGCACGCAGACCCGTCGTTTCAAAATCGAGTACGATATAATCATCCATTAATTTGGATGATGTTTTATATTTTTTTTCTTTTGCAGCTCTTCTTGCTCCCCAGTTTTGCTGTTTCGGTTTATTTTCCAGTAACTCGATTGCTTCTGTATTCCAGTCTGACATTGATGGTCCTCCTCTTTTTATGTAGTTCTCCGTTGTTTAGTAATAATTCTATTTATATTATTTAATACCCTTTTTTTACAGCGCTTAATCTTAATTTTAAATAGATAAAAAAAGGAGCTCCCGGAATAATCTTCCCGGCGAGCTCTTTTTTCGATTAATAGTGGACGACCGTGCCAACTTCGGTTCCTTCATACGCCGTTTTCTTGCCTAGCTCTGGTACTGCGACCACGTCATATTTGCCAGACAATTGTGTTGCCGTATCTTTACCAAATGTAATTCCCATAAATTTTTTTTTGATAATTGATAGACCCCGACCGTTACTTTTACGTTGCTATCAAAATGCGCTTCAGGATTGGTGATGTTCCAACCACGATTCCGAGACGTGCCGTAGATGGTATCCCCATCATTTCGCGTCTTAGACGTGAGTTTCCTATGGCAATTATCGAAATCTCCCAAGCCATCATCGTATGATTAATGGACAATGAATCCCCATCAGTTTAACAATTAACTCCTGTTAGCCTCCGTACCACAAGCAAAAACCACCCGGCTGAAACCGGGTGGTTGTCTACTTTTATACAATTTTAAACGATTGGGCGATACCGATCACTCGGAGGTGTATAGTCACCATCAACAAGGACAAGGATTTTTCCATCATTGAAATAATCGTTGTAGCGGTTCGCTTCTTCTTCAGGGATACCCATGCCGATAAGCGCTCCGGCAAGTCCGCCAACTCCCGCTCCAGCAGCTGCGCCGGTAATGCCTGCCACAATCGGACCCGCTGCGATGATTGGTCCAACTCCTGGTATTGCGAGTGCACCGATTCCTAAAAGCACGCCGCCAAGTCCTCCTAAGACTCCGCCGGTTGCTGCTCCTGTTGCTGCTCCATCTGCTGCATGTGTTCCTGTTTCATCTGCAATAACATCCGCATTTGCCGTTTGTCTGCTCATAACAGATATGTCATCTGTCCCATATCCTTGTCTTTTTAAATCTTCAATTGCCGCGATTGCTTCAGTTTCTGTATCATAATATCCAACTACATGTCGTGTTACCATTCATAACGCCTCCTAGTATTTTTTAATAAGCTATTTGGCTAGCTAGTATAAAAAATACCCTTTCTACTTCTCCTAAAACCTTTTAATTGTTACATTCCTATTACAGATTCATAACGAAAGATTATTAGAACATAAAAAAACCCCGAAAATTCGGGGTTCTGATGTTACCTTATAAGTATATATTTCACGTAATTTCTCCATCCAAATGCTCTCCATTGTTCTTTTGAAGGCAATTCTAAAGGAAGTGACATGAACGCTTTTGGTGCGTATTCATACGTATAGAGTGAAGGTTCAGAAACGACTACATCTCCAAGTTTGAGGCCATGCGTCACGATTGCTCGGTTACTCCAAGTGAATGGTGTCGCAATTTCTACTTTCGTAGCACGACCTGTATTGTCAATCATCCACGCAAACGCGGTTTCATTGTATAGATCATGGAGCCATTTTTCTTTCACTGAAATGGCATCCAGTGCTTCATTGAGAATAACGATTGCGTTTACATTTGCTCCAAATGGTACCGATTGATTGGCAGCATCCGCCAAAATCCGTACTTCATAATAAGAAAGAGGGTTCTTCGCTTCGGCGTCGTCGAGTACTTTGTATGCCTGAAGCCACTCGTTTTCGACTGCGGGTGATTGGGAAACCGAAAGAACAGTTCCTTCTACCGCATTTCCGATGCCGTTCCCTTGGATTAAGACCCGGTCGCCATTTTTAATTTTTTTCCACTCGTCGTTTTTGGCATATGTGACAAACACTTTTTGCGAGCTAAAAATATCAACTGCAAGCGTAGAACCGGTACGGGTTACTTTAGAAACCACACCGTCTACCGGGCTAATTAGAGCAGGTCTCCCCGGAGTTTGCGACAATTGTGCTTCAACAACCGTTTGCTCGCGTTCGATTTCCGCGAGATCCTGTTCAGCTGCCGCAATGGCCTGTGCAAAAGTTCCATCCTGCTTTACATCTACCTGGACGTCCACATTCAATCCAACTTCTACTGTCGTATCGGCCGCATTTTCCGACACATTGTCATTACGTTTTACATTTGATGAGCTGTCGGACTGTGCTGTCTTGCGTTCAGATTCTAGATTGGCAATCATGCTTCGAACAGATGCTGTCTGTTGTTGAAGTGCTTTCAGTTCAGATTCCCATACAGCACGCTGCCCTTCTGCACGATCCGTCTGTAAAATAGCAATCTCATCTCCGACTTTCACAAGGTCGCCTTCTTTAACCAACCACTTATCAACCGTATCGTCATTGCCAACATATACGTTATAGGTTTCTAAAGGTGCAACAAAACCTTCTTTTGCAAGTTCCTCACGGTGATCACCGTTTGTCATACGTTCATAGCGCTCGACATATACTGATTTTGTGATGACACTTTTATCAGAAAATAGCAGATAAAAATTCACTGCTAAAAATGCACTGATTGCGATAGTGACAGCGATGTTCTTAACTTTATTCATTGCCAGCACCCCCTTCTACAAAGGAATGGAACAAGCTTTCAATTGGAATGAAACCAACAACCGCTACAATAAGTGCCATCGCGATGTGAATCCCTATTAATATCCAAATAAATCCTTTTCGTTCGGTACCGCCTGTATACGAGCGGATAAATTGAGATTGAAGTGCAATAATAACTGCAGTCGTGACTGTTAGTTGATTGAGGAATAGGACGATATACCAGTTATCGAGAAATGTCGCTGCAAGCGGTCCAAAAGATAGGAACGACATGCTTGTTGCTGCACCTTTCACTGTAAATACAAGTAAGATAATCGCCTTTTCGATCAATAGGATGCCCGTCATAAGAAGTTGTAAAGGCAATAATTTTTTAAAAGGAATTGCCGTCAATAGGCTTAATATGTATGCAAAACCAAAGAAATGAAATGCCATATAAATAAGTGCCCATATGAGTGCTCCAACTACTGATACATATCGTGCAATTGTGTAATCCGTTGTGGTCATTGTAGAAAGTAGTTCTGTGATCGACTCTGTATTCATACCCCATATATCACGAATGGCGAATAAAAGAACACCGAAAATAGCTACAAATAACACACGTTTTTTGAAGCCGCGCATCGAAGAATTTCCAAGTTGGTTTGCCAACAGATGTGGATTCGTCAGGAAGTGCCAAAACTTAAAATCAAAAAACATTACGGTAATCCCTTTCTGCTAACTATTGCTGAATTTGATGAAGTCACCTTAGCCTCTATAATTACTTTAGCAAAAATTGAGAGATTTGCAATGTTTGGTAGCAAGTAAATAGTGAACTTCTCACTATTTCCCTTGTTTTATGGGTAGTAGAAACATATAAACCATGTTTAAGAAGTGAACTTTTTGTCTATCCTTCTTAATAAAGGAGCTCTTTTCCTTTTTCAGCAGGAATAAAGTGACTCAAAAGGCTAGACGCTGGAGTCCAAAAACTGTTCAATGTCGAAAACACTCACACTTTCTTATCTTTCTAAAAAGGAATGATTTATTTGGAAATGAATACCGGCTTATTTCCCGGGAAATCGACAAAGGGGCGGATAGTTATGATTAATGAAGAAAAATCTGTGTTGTCATGGCCTGACTTTCTATTTGGTTTGACAGGTTCCACCATTTGCCTTTTGGTTATTTACTTCATCACAGGGTGAATCCAGGACGTATTCGACAAATACGTATCCTAACTCATTGATAGCCACATAACCATTATGGCAATGCGGGCTTATGTTTGGGTATCTGTATTTTCTTGAAGAACTAGATTCCAACAATAAAAATACACCTACCGTTAACTGCTAACGACAGGTGTTTTTCAAGTTTCACTTTTCACTTTTCCTGCAGTCCTTCCGTCAATGCATTGAACATTTTTATGTTGTCTGTTTCGAGTGCATAGTCAATCATGCGCAATCGGTTTTTGGCTTCCAGTTGTTCAATGATCCCCTCTGCTTCTAGTGTTATGACTTCCGATGGCTCTGCTTCCGCTTCCAGTCCCATCTTTCCTTCAAGAATAGTTGTTAAATGGATATGAAGATCTGAAATAAGGAGCAATTGGTAAAGAGGTAATCGAATAAACCGGTTTCCTCTTTGGAAAACAAATACTTCCCCGAGATTTTCGACCTGCAAACTCTTCGTATTTATGACAATTTCTTTTCCTTCTGATGGGATGAATTGAAATACATCGCCACCTTTAAGAATGGAAAAGTATTGGTAGGCAAACACCAGGCGGAGTTGGAAATCTTCTTGACTCGTGAAAAATGGCGTCATTCGTTGAACTGATAGCATCTTTCTCCCCTCCAATATTGAATATTCCGATTATTAATAGTCTATCACAACTACCGCTACATTGTGAACCGTTTCACCAAATTATTATCATAGTATGCGAATCACCTATATATGTTTCTGATCTATATAATTCCTTTTGGGTCTTTCCATCACAAATGACATCTTCTTTGGTTCGAAATTGAATTGCAATAATGATAACCATTCATATACGACACGGTTTAAATCTCCTGTAGAATCCTTCTTTCTCATAAATATAATATTGTTGCGCTTAAAGTCGAGTAGCACAAGCTGGAATTTCATCTCATGGAATTCCACCGAATGAAAATGCAATTTCCGTTCTACAGATTCGTAGATGATATGACTAGCGGAGGTCGAAATCGTGCATGATAATGGGGTAATGCTTTCCTGAAATTCTTTTTTTTGATAAACCTGAGACTCCAAATCGGGTACGTAAAGAATAAGTTTCTCCAATGCCCCACCCCTTCTTTAACTTTTTTCTTATGATTATGCGCATAACTTATTACACCAACAAACAAAAGAACAAGATATGGAATAACTTCATTTCCGCTCACTGGAGAAAAGCGGTATAATAGAAGGAATGCTTTTCTTAGGGAGTGGTCCGATGAATATGACTGTCGAACGTGTATCCTACTTGCACGAAAATGAAATAAATGAATTTATGAATGCAATTAAACATGCCCTGAGGCCAGATATTGAGTCCAATGCACTGGAAGTCAGACGCGCGGTGGCTCTTGTCAGAAATGGTGCCACCAATTCCTATAGATATGCGCCATCTGAAGGCGCAGTAATAGCGACCCTCCTTGGCGTAGATTCAGAAAATGTTCGCCTTTCTTTCAATAATGTGGATGCGAATTGTACATGTGGATACGCTGGCTGGTGCTCGCACCGTGTCGCAGTTGTATTTCACCTTTATTCACAGCACAAATCACTGAATGATTGGCTCCACGAATGGCGTAGAACTGAATCACAACAGATGGCACTGTCAATTGCGGAACGTACCCCTGATGCATGGATTGATGTCCTGACACGCTTAACCCAACCGCTCCGTACCATTGATATGGCGGAGAATCCCGGAGTGTTCATCCATGAATCTACTATAGTAAATCAAAAAGCGACCCCGTTAATTCCGTTTGAATATGAATGGAAACCGCTTTTCGAACTTTATTATCGATTACATGTACTGGACGCTGGATGGGCGTATGTAAAAAGTCATCTTAGTGCCGAACCCACTTCTTTTTTCTACGGGAAATGGTATGTACAAAACTGGCTGACAGAACAGCTCGGAAAGCTAAATGATAGCGTCAACGCAATCGGTGCAAAACCAAAATTGTTTGAAGCAGATGCTTTCCATGAACGTGTGAAAGATCTCGTTCGAACATTTGCCCTTGGAAATTCTGGACTCTTCCAAGAGAGGTTCCACGTCTATCGCCTTTTTTGGCAGCAGCTATTTCCATTCCGAGCTGCCAGAGATGCCGAACTAACAATCCTTACGAATGAAGATTCGGAGGAAGCACGAATCTTCATCGCCTTTTTCCACTTGATTCAAGGAGAACATGATGAATTGTCGGAACTCGTTAATCACGTAACGGCTGCTAATGTTGCAACTTGGCTACCGCTTGCAAAACTAGCGGAAAATAATGAAGAAACAGACGCGCTAGCTATTATAATGCATGCGTTATTACCCTTCATTGGCGATTACGTAAACGAATCTGTTTTACTCTCTTCTCGACCTGCATTCGTCCGGGATATCGACGGTTTATTTGAAGCCGCTGATTTTTCGGAAGAATTACGTGAAAGTATGTTTGCGCAATACGGTGAACCCGGCGTCGATGTTTACGCTGACTTTTTGGTTGAGCGTGAACGGTTCGGCGAATGGGCTGCTCTCATGCATAGATATGGCGTTTCATATGAAGGTGCAGAAGCGGGCGGTTTAAAAGTCGCGCTAGCTTCGGATCCGTCAGCCGTCATGCCTCTACTCCATACGTTTGCTATGAGTTTCATCAAAGAAAAGAACCGGTACAGCTATCGTCGTGCCGTCAAACTGTTTAAACAAATGAAAACTGGCTCGAAGAAAAGTGGGAAAGTTGACTTTTGGAATAAATATATTGATACAGTGCGTGAAAAAAACCGTAGGCTACGCGCATTGATGGAAGAGATGGAGAAAGGGAATTTGAACTTATGACCGGAACATTTACATTGAACCGCCTTATTCGCATTAGCATCCGCTTGATGGAAGACGGACTATTTTCCATTGCCGCTGAAGATGATAGAGGGGTAGCAGTTGACCCGGATGAACTTGTTTCCTTCCTATTCTTCAACAATGAACGAGCACTGTACGGACTTCTTGCAAATATGGATGACGAAGTTACCTATTTACAGGCAGACCAGCTTCTAAACGTCTTTTCTGTTATGCACCCCTATGTTACGTTCGAAGGATTGACGGACGAAGACGATACTCAGCTGGCTTCCATTCGTGAGGCAACTAGCGCCTGGACCGACCCTAATTTATGGAACTTTGCAGAAGTAGAAGGAACTACTATCCGATTTGACGGTAGCAAAGCGGGCATATCAGAAGGTGCTGCAGCTGTTATCAGCCAGGCAGTCAGTAGCAAACTTGCCACTTCTGCTATCAATCCGGATTTGCTAGCTTCACTGCTGCCCCATTTACGGCTGTACGGCTGGCCCGGCGAATCCGCCTCCACCATGCCAATCAGTGTCGCTTTCCGTTTGACTGAACCAGAAGCTATGACAGATACGGAATGGCTTCTTGAAACGGTTATTATCGGCGAACGCGGTGCGCATTGGACGCCTGCCGCCCGAAAGGTGAATGCTCCTGCCGCTGATGCTCTTCCTGCAAAATGGAGACCCTACGCAGATGAAGTTGTGAAAAAGCAATCCGAGATGACATCATTTCTCGGCTCCGTGGATCTTGCTTCAAGCGAAAGCTTTTTGTCCACTCCAATGTCTGATCCGGAAGTACGGACGTTCATTAAAGAAGACCTTCCCCTGCTTCAATCGTTCGGCTATCCTGTTATCCTGCCTGCATGGCTGAAATCGGTGACAGAATCGAAAATGCGTATTCGAACGAACGCGGGTATACAATCGTATAAATCTGCTACCGGCTTGGACGAAGTACTGTCCTTCGATTGGAATTTTTCACTTGCTGGTAATCCAATTGACCGGGATTCATTTCGGAAACTTGTCGATGAAAACCGTGAATACATTCGCTCTGGTGACGAATGGTTCCATATCGATCCGCTATGGCTTAGAAAAATCCGTGATTTGATGGATCGTGCGGATGCTGGGGAATGGACTGTTAAAGATCTGCTCTTCCAAGACTTGCCTGAAGAGATTGTCCCTCTAGAAGAGGACGAGGATATTGATGACCCACTTTTCGCTTTCACAATGCAACAATCACTTCGAGGTTATATGGAAATGCTGTCCGATAAAAAAGGTCTTCCAACAGCCGGAATTTCAAAAGATTTACAGGCCGAACTTCGGCCATACCAGCAAGACGGTTATAACTGGCTTATCTTCATGCGTGATAATAGTTTTGGTGCGTGCCTTGCCGATGATATGGGACTCGGAAAGACGATTCAGCTTATCACTTATTTATTAAATATCCATTCTAGACCAGATACAGATTCACCTTCGCTCATCGTCTGCCCAACGAGTGTTCTCGGAAACTGGCAGAAAGAAATCGAACGGTTTGCTCCATCACTTTCAGTCCATACACATTACGGACCGTTGCGAGCAAAAGACGAAAGCTTTAAAGCACTCATTGGTCAACTGAAACCAGACGTCGTTCTTACAACGTACGGTACCGCTTCACAGGATGGTGAGATGTTAGCAGAAACGGAATTTGCCAGCATTACGCTGGATGAAGCGCAAAACATCAAGAACATGCAAACGAAGCAGTCCCGCGTCATCCGTAAGCTCCGTGGTAAGCATCATATCGCACTAACTGGCACACCGATTGAGAACCGTTTATCGGAGCTGTGGGCGATTTTCGACTTTATCCACAAAGGGTATTTCGGCAGTTACCGAAAATTCACGGACAACTTCATCATTCCAATTGAACGTGACGATTCTGAAGCAGACAAACGGAAGCTACGAGCAAAAATCCGTCCCTTCCTGCTACGCAGAACGAAGAGTGATCCTGATTTACAGCTCAATCTCCCTAAAAAACTTGAGCAAAATGAATATTGTCCTTTAACGACTGAACAGGCTGCCTTGTATGAAAGTTTCCTAGAAGAAACGAAATTCAAATTGCAGACACTTACCGGTTTTGAAAAGAAAGGCCTTATTTTAAAAATGCTTAGCCGATTAAAGCAGCTCTGTAACCATCCAGCCTTGTTCCTGAAAGAGCCTCATGCTCCAGCAGTACAATTGCTGTCTAGGTCCAATAAATTAGACCTAATTGTGTCAATGGCAGCTGAAATCGCTTCAAATAAAGAACAATGCCTTATCTTCACGCAATACATTGGCATGGGGCAACTTATCCGTCAATGCTTGTCAGAACTGCATGGAATTGATGTGCCATTTTTGACGGGTAGTATGCCAAAAGGACAGCGTGACCGGCTTGTCGAGGCTTTCCAAGAAGGGGAATTTCCTATTTTCATCTTATCGTTGAAGGCAGGTGGAACTGGATTGAACTTGACTGGTGCAAACCATGTATTACATGCTGATAGATGGTGGAATCCCGCAGTCGAAAATCAGGCTACCGACCGTGCATACCGCATAGGTCAGACGAAATTTGTCCATGTCCATAAGTTTGTGACGATAGGAACAATTGAAGAAAAAATCGACAAGATGCTTGTTGAGAAAGCTGCACTGTCCGCGGATCTCATTCAGTCAAGTCAATGGCTGTCTGACTTATCCGAAACGGAACTGGACGACTTGTTATCGTTCGGCGACTGAAAGTATGATTTGCAATTCTAAAAGACCCCAAGGCCACCAGTGGCACTGGGGTCTTTTTGCTTGCCATTGCGAACCCCCTTACACACGTTCAGCAAGCGGAATACTATGAACAGGCCCAAATTTCCTCTTCCTTTCTAGGTCTTCAATCCGATTCAGACGATTGTTCTGATTGGCTACAATGCTGATTAGCTGTTCAATTTGCAGTTCCATTCGTTTCACATCCTTTTCAAGGATAGTCATCTTCCACACTCCCTTCTCTTAATAATCTGCTAGTGTGGACCCCGTTGGTGGAAGCAGTCTCCGCTTCAGGGATCCCCATTAACAGTTGTCTTGACGTGAGTTATCCGACCCCCATCGGATATTAACAATACATTACCCTTACCTGTCACAAATCACAGATGCCCCTGAGCATCTGGTTCTGTTTTTTTCACTCACTCAAACCGAACATGGGCAGAACCCCTTCTGTCGACATGTTGGAACGTTTCTTTTCCTCACATATAGCTTTTGTTTAACTACCTATCCATTTTCAGTTGTCTGTAATCCCCCGGTTTGTCGTCCGGCTAGTGAGTCCCCCTTTTTCTCGACTATTCCAAGGCTTTTATGTATCATTCTGCCTGGTTAAAAAATCGGTAGTCCTGCCGTTTCACGATTTGGGAGATTGAAATGCTCAGCATCCCCTTTTCCTTCCACCGGCAACGTCATGCTACCTACCTGTTCACTGTACAGGTTATCATTGCTACGTTTTTTTGTTAAAATGAACCGTACATCTTCACCAATTACCTCTGTTACGTACACTCTACTCTTGTCTGCACGTTCATAGGACCTAGACTGAATTCTTCCGCCCACACCCACCAAAGATCCTTTGCCACAGTGTTTTGCAGTATTCTCCGCTGCCTTTCCCCACATCGTACAAAGTACAAAATCTGTCTCCACTTCTCCTTTTTGATTTTTAAAATTGCGGTTCACGGCGAGTACAAAACTTGTTTGTACCCTTCCTTCAGATACTTTTCTCAAAATAGGATCTTTCGTGATTCTCCCAACAAGTGCGACTTGATTCAATCGATTTCCTCCTCTCTCGTTTATTAACTTCATCTTACTTCCTTTGATCGAATTCAAGCAACACGAGATATTTTAATTTTCAGTTATTTATCCGCTATAAATTTCATATTTTGAAGAACTATGAATTTACTTTAATCTACATAAACTGCATAGCCATATGTCTCACTTGAACTTATATAATTTACCGATAATTTAGTTTTGCTATGTTTTGATTTATTCGTAGAAATTTCCGCCTATGGTATACTAAAAGAAAAAGATTGAGGTGGTCGCCGATGAAAACTTTCAAAATGTTGTCAGTCGGAATATTAGAGGAAGATCGTGTGCAGGATTTTCCACTCATCGACGGAATCATTATCAACCAGGAGAACAGTCACCGTATGTGGATACTGGAGATGTTCATCGATAAGGGACATCAATCCATCTTTGAAAAATGGATGGCTGATGAAACATTGCTTGAAGCGAAGGTCGTTATTTCTTATCCTGAAAATGAGCCCGCTGCTTTCCGCGTTGCTGTTAAAGGGGTTAAGATGATAGGTGAAAATGTTTCCGTGTTACTGAAAGGCCGATTGAAACGAGCACGTGCGCAATATGCAGAACAGCTGTTAGAGGAATTGATTGACGAGGGGATGGGCGGTGCTGATTTGCTGCAACGTTTCGAGTCAGATATGCGTTCTCGTCCACGATTGAAGAAGGATAAGGAAAGTTCAAGTAATTTAAGTTAAACTGCCCAGATTATGGGCAGTTTTTCTATAGGCAAAGCAGAAGGCACTGATTTAGTTGCGACAGGTGCTTCCGCTTTTGTATACGGAGGCCTACAGGATGTAGGTCATGCAGCTGGTGCCACAGGACGTGGCGCACTTAAGCTGCGTTCCATTGAACATGCGCCCTGCGCTTTTGAATATAAAAAACCGCCTCTAGTGTTACGAGGCGGTTTCCGCACGGCTTGCGGTTAACGATTGTTTTCATTCGTTTTGTTCTGATCGAGATCTTTGTCGATGATGATTTCATTTGGCGTATCCATGTTTTCATCATTAATGACATCTTCATTCGGAGTTACTCCGCTGTCATCCTTAATGACTCCATTATCTACACCGGTACCGTTTAAATCCCCTTCGTTCTCGAGACCATCCATATCCGGTCCTGTTTGCCCATCGTTAACTTCAGGCGTCATGTCCTTAGTTCGATCCTCCACATTTTCCATCGGAGTTTCGTTGTTCTCTGGTACAGCATCGTTATTTGCACATGCTGTAAGTACAAGTCCCGACATAAGAACTAGTGGTATTGCTTTTTTGAACATGAAAAGATTCCCTCCTCTCCACAAGCCGTCTATCATACAAACCCGTATGATAGTACGTAGCATTGCCCGAAACGAGGGAACTATCCACTATTCTTTTTATGCATTAATTTTATTTTTTAGCAATGTTTCAACGTATATCGCTTCGGCTTTACAGTGATACTCGTAATGAGTATCAAGTACTTCCTGCATGCTCTGAATTTCTACAACCTGTTCTTCAGATGGCGGTTCGCTAAGGATGCGGGCGATGATTTCATTGATACGCTTAGCAAGGTCTTCATGGAATTCTGGATCATTTTTCATATCATCAGGTATTTTTGAATACCATAGCGCTTTTTCAGTAATATATTCACGCCAGCTAGCGATATAATCATCGATACTGAATTTTTCGCCTGACCACTCAATATCACTCATATATTGTTCAAATGTCTGTGTAATGGACCTAGTTATGCTACTTTTTATATTTGGAGAAAGATTTTTAAACATATTGATTTGTTACCTCCCACTTTAGAAGTGCTTTTTGACGACACCGTAATGACTATTGTAACGAACTATCAAGGTGTTCGCAAATTTAGTTCTAATTTCTCTAAACAATAGGACCTAGAGCAAAAGTAATTTCTGTTTCGCATGCGATTTCTCCATCAACTGTTGCGACAGCTTTTCCTTTACCAATCGTGCCGCGAAGTCGTGTGATTTCCACTTCAAGTTTCAGCGTATCGCCCGGCGTCACTTGCCGTTTAAAGCGACAATTGTCAATACCAGCGAAAAAGGCAAGACGTCCTTTGTTTTCTTCTTTTTGCAACAAAGCGACAGCACCTACTTGTGCAAGCGCTTCTACAATAAGGACACCTGGCATAACCGGATATCCCGGGAAATGTCCATTGAAAAAGTCTTCATTAATTGTCACATTTTTTATGCCAACTGCTCTTTTTCCTTCTTCAACCTCAAGTATCCGGTCTACCATAAGGAATGGGTAACGGTGCGGCAATATTGCCTGTATCTGTTCTGCTGTTAACATATCCAGCCTCCTAACACGTTAATATGTATGATTTCACTCAATGGAAAAGGATCTTTATAGCTCTTTTCCGTTAATAATATCCAGGATATGAGTCCAGGTTTCTTTTTTAAAAACATCTCCCGATTCGCCATCGCCAATACTACTGTAGCCTACCAAAGCCCCAAACATTGCTGCACCGGTAAGAAGCAGTAGAACAAGTACTACTCGAAGCCAAATCGGTAGGATGCGAATTTGTACCCAAAACTGTTTTTTTAGCGGTGCTTCTTCTACCGAACTATTTTTACGGCCCTGTTCTTTACGAGTAGATCGAATTAAAGGCGGTGCGCTATCCTTTTGCTTTGACTCAGCCGGGTTCAAGTCACTTCTTTTTTCTTTAGTCATTTTCAGTACTCCCCAATTGTCCAATATTCAGGTGCCTGCAAGATGCAGGAATGCAGCGGCTACTTTCCTTCCCTGCCTTGTACCTGTCAGAGCTGAAGGATGCTTATTCTCAAAAAACTTATCGAATGCCATTAACCAGACCAAGCATCTGATCTGCAAGCGTCACTGTCCGCGCATTAAATTGATAATTACGCTGCACACTGATAAGATCCGTCATTTCTTTTTGATAGTTGACGTTTGATGCTTCGAGTGCCTGACCTTCCATTCCAATTTCACTTCTCGCAGCACCTTGTAGCTCCGTTAAAACCTCTTGTTGCGTAACGCCAAGGTCCGCCAGATTTTCTGGCAGGGCAATATTCGTTGCCGATAGACGCTGCATCAGATTAGGACGTTCCATCACTGTCACAGCAAGCTCGATTGTTTGCGTCGTTCCATCTGCATTTGTCAGTTGGAGATTTCCACCCGATTTGACCGTATAATTTTTTACATTATCGGAAAATGTAATAGGTAATCCAGCACTGTTCGCGACTGGATAACCTTCACCATTAACTAGCATAAGTTGTCCGTTTGCAACTGGAGAAACATAGAAATTCCCTTGACGTGTATAGACAGTTTTTTCCCCACCTCCATCAGGCATAAGAACGTTAAAATATTGTTTTGGCGTAGTTAGTGCAAAATCAAGTTCGCGACCCGTATTTTGCAATGAACCAGCTTTCCAATTCATCTGTGATTGTCCAAGTACAGCACCTGACCCGTAACGTATACCTAGTGGTGATTGACGGGGTGCAGTGTCAGCTTTATCATTATTAAATTGTTGGTATAGCATTTCCTGAAATTTAGCATCACTCGCTTTAAAGCCATGAGTAGAAACATTCGCGAGATTATTCCCGATTATGTCAATCTGACTTTGCAATTGACTCAATGTATTTGTTGCAGTCGTCATTGTGCGTATCATGTATCCCGACTCCTTTCATACGTCGTGTCATTAGTTGACTCGTCCGACTTCCGTTACCGCTTTTTCCATGCTACGATCATAGGCTTGGAGAATTTTTTGATTTGCCTCGAATGCACGATATGCAGTAAGCATGTCCGTCATCGTTCGCGAGGCATCGACGTTCGAGCCTTCAAGATAACCTTGCTGCATCGAGTAGGAAACATCTGCCATGCCGTCTGCGGCCGCAAGGTTTTCTCCGCCTTCTGTCACGAACATGCCATCTCCTTGCTTCAGGAGCATGTCAGGACGCTGTGCGAATGAAACACCGAGTGTTGCGACAGCCGTGTTCCCATCCATAATTACACCTTCATCCGTTATACGAAAATCATCATTTTGCAAAGCAATCCGCTGCCCGTTATTATCAAGCACATAGGCTCCACCTGCACTCGTCAAATATCCGCTTGGATCAAGTGTGAAATTACCATTTTTCGTATATTGTTCGCTTCCACCTTCATTTTCAAGTCTGAAGAATACAGCACCCTGCGTTCCTGTTTCTGCATCAATCGGTAATCGGCCGTCAATCAGTGCTACATCGGTCGTCAGCTCAGTTTCACGCAATTGCCCCTGCGTGAATAATGGCAAAGTCTCCTGCATGTAAACGCCCGTCGAAACTGAACCAACTGGAGTTAAACCCTTCATTTGGAAACCATTTTCGGTCGGAATTTTTGCAGTGTTAATGCTCGACATATACATTTCAGGGAATGAACGAATCACTGATTGCTCTGCCTTAAAACCTGGCGTGTTGGCATTCGCCATATTGTTCGCCAGCATTTCTGTTCTGCGTTGCTGTGCAATCATCCCTGATCCGACTGTGTAAAATCCACGGAACATATGCCCATCTCCTCTTACTTCAAAATTAGTGTTGTAAACGATTAATTACGACTAGAGATCTTGTCCATATTCTCCAATAAAATGCCTGTCCCGATTGCAACGCAGTCGAGCGGGAAATCTGAAACGAACACCGGTACTTTCAATTCATCAGAGAGTAATTGGTCGATGCCATGCAGTAACGCACCGCCCCCAGTAAGAAATACGCCGCGATCGATAATATCAGCTGACAATTCTGGTGGTGTTTTTTCTAGAACACTTTTCGCTGCTTGGACAAGCATATAGATTGATTCTTTCAATGCTAAAGCGACTTCGTCGGAATGAATTGTAATTGTGCGGGGAAGTCCCGAAACCATGTCACGTCCTCTTATGTCCATCTGTTCTTTACGTCCTCCAGGGGAAACCGTACCAACATTGAATTTAATGTTTTCTGCAGTTCGTTCCCCGATAAACAATTTATATTCACGTTTAATATATTGTGTAATATCGTTATCAAAAGTATCTCCGGCCACTTTTATAGAGCGCGATGTAACGATGTCTCCCATCGATAGAACAGCTACATCTGTTGTGCCCCCACCGATATCGACAACCATGTTACCGCTCGGTTGGAAAATATCCATTCCTGCTCCGATTGCCGCAACTTTCGGTTCTTCTTCAAGGTAGATTTTCTTACCGCCCGCTTTTTCAGCGGCTTGTCGAATGGCCTTCTGTTCTACACTCGTTATATTTGTTGGACAACAAATAAGAATTCTCGGTTTTGATAAAAATCCTTTAACATCCAATTTATTGATGAAGTGGCTTAGCATAGCTTCCGTTAAATCAAAATCAGCGATTACCCCATCTTTCATAGGTCTAATTGCAATGATATTGGCGGGCGTCCTACCAACCATTTGTCTTGCTTCTTCTCCGACTGCCAGTACTTTATGCGTTTTCCTATCTATTGCCACGACTGAGGGTTCGTTTAAAACAATCCCTTTTCCTTTAACGTGTATTAAGACGTTGGCCGTACCGAGGTCAATTCCAATATCTTTTGCAAACATTGTTTGTGTTTCCCCTTCCACCTGGATCATCGGATATTCCCGTGTATTTATACGCTTCTAACTAATCATTTTATCATAGTTAACTGGCAATGAATATACTTTAGAACTTTTTGATTGAAAGAACTAATCGAAAAGTAGTTGCGCTCTTCAGCTCCGACAGGCACTGAAAGACTGGAATAAAAAGGTTTTCTTAAACTTTATCTGCAAGCCTAAACTGACCCGAGGAGCTAGGCGCTGGAGTCTAGACAACACAGAAAAGCGCAAGCGCCTGTCCAGCTCCGACAGGCACTGAAAGGCTTGAAGAAAAAGGCGTTCTTTGCCTTTATCTTCAAGTCTGAAGTGACCCGAGGAGCTAGGCGCTGAAGCCTAGACAAAACAAAAGACGAATCGCAATGAGTCTGCGATCCGCCTTTTGTTTCTAACTGCTTCCAACTTTTTTCGTTTCATTCATCCACTTGATTCTAGTCGCCTCGCCGCCCCGTAAATGTCTGACAGACTTATGATAGGCAAGTATTTTAACGACTTCTTCAGACAGTGCCACATCGACTTTAGGCAAACGTTCTGTCAAATCTTTGTGGACCGTACTTTTCGAATAGCCAGTCGCTTTTGCTAACGCCCGTACGGTAAGTCCAGTTTCCAGCAACATTTTTCCGAGGCGCACGCATCGCCTCCGTATTTGCTCGTGCACGCCCTCTTCCTTTCGTCTCAGGTCCGAATCTTCCTTTAGCTTATGCGATTATTAGACGTGATATGCGGGCGGAGGTTGTAGAGTAGGAATTATGATTGTTGGCGGAGGTTTTGATTGGATGACAGCAGGATATGATCGGTTCCGCGAAGAGTATGATTGAATGACAGCAAGTTATGCTCGGTTCGGCGGTGGTTATGATCGCTTGACTGCAGGATATGCTCGGTTCGGCGGTGGTTATGATTGCTTGACGGCAAGTTACGCTCGGTTCCGCGGTGGTTATGATCGCTTGACGGCAAGTTATGCTCGGTCCCGCGGTGGTTATGATCGCTTGACTGTAGGATATGCTCGGTTCGGCGGTGGTTATGATTGCTTGACTGTAGGATATGCTCGGTTCGGCGGTGGTTATGATTGCTTGACGGCAAGTTACGCTCGGTTCCGCGGTGGTTATGATCGCTTGAATGCACGTTATGCTCGGTTCAGCGGTGGTTATGATCGCTTGGCAGCAGGATATGCTCGGTTCCGTGGTGGTTATGATCGCTTAACTGCAGGATATGCTCGGTTCGGCGGTGGTTATGATCGCTTAACTGCAAGATATGCTCGGTTCAGCGGAGGTTTTGATTAATCAGCAAACAATTTATGTACAATGCGATTTTATCATAAGAAAAAGCCACTCCGGATTGATTCGGGAATGGCTGGGTACGTGCTTTTTAAAATGCAAGATATGAGCGCGGATTGACGGCTAGCCCATCTTTTTGTATTTCGAAATTAAGGTGGATACCGACTGTACTATTCCATTCGTTTTCTGCAGCGGTGGCGAGTACTTGACCCTGGTCCACCTCTTCACCTTTTTTAACGAGAATACCTGAGACGGATCGATAGATTGTTTTCAACCCATCTGCATGAGAAAGTATGATTTCATCACCTTTAAATGGGTCTAGCACGACATCCTCCACTGTGCCGCTCAATGAAGCGACGACTTCGAACGTCTTGCCCTGTACTGAAATGGTCACGCCTGTGTTCGTCACGTATTGCTGATTGAATACGAGCATTGCACTTTCACGCATTGCCTCTTCTGCATCTACATCATAATAATCTTGCACAATTGCCACTTCGTCTAGGAGAGCTTCAGTAAATGGATATTTTGGCGTCTCCTTTTCCGCGTTTGTTTCGACAATCAATCCATCTTTCGTTTCCTTCGCTGCATCGCCTGCAAAACCTGGGGCATCGTCTTTCATGAATGCATTATAACCCCAGATCATGCCAACGAAGACTATTGCGATACCGGAATAGACTATTGGCCAAAACCAGCTTTTCGTCTTTGCACTTTTGTTCTTCTGAGAAGGGGCTTTCGGTTTTTCTTCTCGCATTGTCATCACCTCACTCGCTATTATTTGCAAGTGAAGGAGTTTTTAAACATTGGGAATCAAGTAATGTGATTTTTTTTATTTGAGTGCCTGTGTAATAGTGTAAAAGAATCCTCTCGGCTGTCCATCCTTTCTGAGCGTATGCCTCTGCTCCGTATTGACTCATGCCAACTCCGTGTCCATATCCTGTCGTTGTTAGGTGTACGACTTTATTCGTCAGATCAAATGCGATATCAAAGTCTGTTGATGCCAGTCCTAACAAATCACGCATTTCTCTACCACTCGCCTCAAATTCAGTAGTTACGACTTTTTGGACACGGCCAGTTGGATTGCGTACAAGTTGTAGGGATCTAAAACTATCGGCATCCCATTTGCCACCGATTGTTTTATTCCATTTGGCAAGCGTCATTTCGGCTGTACGTTCTACCTTTGCCTCAACGTCCCCTTCTCCTGGACTTTCTACACTTTGTAGATATGGAATATCATTACCACTAAAGTTTTGCGCTGTCTCAGTCTTCCCATTTGATGTTGAAAAAAACATGGCTGATATTATTTTGTCTTTATAAACAATTGTATCTCCCGCAGTCGCTTCCACTGCTGCGCGAACTTTCTTTTCATTACGCTTAAACTCTTTCCCCCATCGCTCTTTCCGTTTCGCCTCTGAAGAATAGACCTGTGCAGAAACAGTAGCAGCAATTGGCTTTTTGCCGTTATCCGTAGTCTGAAGTGCATATGTACGGGCCGCAATTGCTTGAGCTTTTAGTGCCTCCTCCTGAAACTTAACTGGCATTTCAGCTGCGACGACTCCTACTACATACTCTTCAAGTGGAATTGGCTTGTCCTCACCGACAATAGTAATGTCTATGGGGCAAAGTTCAACTTTCTTTTCTTCGGGTTCAGTGACTTTTGCAGGCGTCTCCCTCAATAAAATAGGGATAAAAAATAAGAGTATGATGAATAATGCTGTTAGTAGTTTGTCCATAATTAATTATATGAACCTTTTTGGGTTTTATTCCTGCTTTTTTGGGCACACTAGCAAAAGTGCACGGCGACCGTTTACATGAACGGATTTTAAAATCGGCTCGGGACATGCAAAAAGGCCGTAGTAATTACACTACGGCCTTTCCCAAGTACTTATGCAAGTTGATTAAACCATTTGTAATGGTTTTTCCGTATGCGTTTCTGGTGAAACACGGACGATATCTGCTCCAAGTGCTGCAAGTTTACCGTGGAAATTCACATATCCGCGGTCAAGATGCGATAATTCTGTAACTCGTGTAACGCCTTCCGCTACAAGTCCGGCAAGGATAAGTGCAGCTGCTGCACGAAGATCCGTAGCTGCAACTTCAGCACCTTGAAGTACAGACGGTCCTGTAATGATAACTGACCGACCTTCAATTTTAACAGAAGCATTCATACGACGGAATTCTTCAACGTGCATGAATCGATTTTCAAAAACTGTTTCAGTCAAAATACCAGTACCCGTCGATGTCAGCATAAGTGCCATCATTTGGGACTGCATATCTGTTGGGAAACCTGGATGTGGCATAGTTTTCAAGTCTACGGATTTCAAAGGAAGTTGTGCAGTAACACGAACTCCTTCATCTAATTCCGTAATTACGACGCCCATTTCACCCAATTTCGAAATAAGTGCTGCATTATGCTCAGGTACAGCGTTTTCAATAATGACATCGCCACCTGTAATTGCAGCTGCTACCATAAATGTACCGGTTTCGATACGATCAGGTATTATATGATGAATTGTTCCGTACAATTTATTGACGCCTTCGATTCGGATAGTGTCCGTACCAGCTCCAATAACTCTACCACCCATTTCATTAATGAAGTTGGCAAGGTCTACGATTTCAGGTTCTTTCGCCGAGTTTTCAATGATTGTCGTTCCTTTTGCTAATGCAGCTGCAGTCATAATGTTTTCAGTTGCACCGACGCTTGGAAAATCGAGGTAAATCTTGGCACCTTTCAAACCGTTTTCTGCTTTTGCTTCTACGTGTCCGTGGCCGAATGTAATCTCTGCACCCATTGCTTCGAAGCCTTTTAAATGTTGGTCAATTGGACGGGATCCGATTGCACAACCACCAGGAAGGGCGATACGTGCAAAACCATTACGTGCAAGAAGTGGACCCATAACAAGTATAGATGCACGCATTTTCCGTACATATTCGAACTGTGCTTCAGCTGAAAGTGTATTTGAAGAATCAATAATGACTTCATCCAATTTCGGAGTGTAGTCCACTTTCGCATTTAAACTTTTCAATACTTCATTTATTGTCCCTACGTCTGAAAGATTTGGAACGTCACGTATTACATTTACTCCCTCAGATGCAAGTAGCGCAGCCGCGAGTATTGGTAATACTGCATTTTTAGCACCTTCGACTCGGACGCTTCCCTTAAGTACACGTCCACCGTTGATTATTATTTTATCCAAAACAAGTCCCTCCGACTCCTAAGTTGTAGCCAAACATATTGTAGTTATATATTATTTTTTGTAAAACATTTATCTTTAAAACATATACTATTCTACAATGCTCTTGCGGATTAAACAAGGAGCGTCTGGGCTATTTTTCCGACTAAGCGCCAAGTAGTTTATACTATGTAGACTTATGCCGTTTTGTGTCATAACGTCTCTCTACTTATCACTTTAGTTCCCCGTAATTAGTCACATCAAACCTTACATTCACACAAATTGATGACTTTCATGTCATCGCCCCGAATACGAACTTTTCTTCAAGCCCTAGTGGTATTCCTAACGGAGACACTCTATGGCTTTTTCGTATTCGCGGCGACTACATGTATCATATCATTTCACCGGACAAAATGTACGAATGTTTAATGGAAAACAAAAGTTCATTCAAACATAAATGGCAGCCTTCCTGACCAATAGGATAGCTCTAAAAAAAAATTCGATACTGCCCAACCGATTGCAATGCTAAGTAAAATGAACAACAATTGTGCTTGAAAAACACGGTTCTTTTTAATAATTTTTTCCGGCATGATTGCCTGTAGAGCATAAAAAGAAATAGCTATAAAAAAAGTATGAGATATTACGGCCAACAGAGGTTGAAATGCTATTACATCACCCATTTGAGGCCCTCCTTTGTTCACTAAGTTAGAAATGGCAAGTTGGTTTCAAAAATTGAAAAGGCGAACAGAAGAATTTCTTCCCCTGTCCGCCACATCAACAACTCATTTTTTTCTTGTTTCGTAGACGTCGATACGATTGAGGGCACGTTTTAAATCTAGTTCCGCCAATTCGAGTTCTCTGCCTACTTTATTTGCCCGAAGTGTTTCTTCTGCTTGTTCCGCCGCCTTTTTAGCACGGACGATATCAATAGAAGATGCCAGTTCAGCACTTTGCGCTAAAACAGTGACAACATCCGGACGGACTTCGATGAAACCGCCATGTACGGCGATATGTTCCGTCGAGTCATCCTTCTGTAGGCGAAGCCCACCGATTTGAAGCGGTGCAACCATCGCGATGTGGCCGGGAAGAATCCCGATTTCACCTGTTTCGGTAACTGCGATGATTATGTTCGCTTCAGTTTCAACAACAGGGCCGTCGGGAGTGACGATATTGACTTTAATTGTCTTCATTTTTTCCCCTCCTGATCCCTTTTAATTAAATACGCCTCGGCGTATTTAACACTGATATTTATCAAGCAAGCTCATTAAATATCAATGTCATCCGCCGAAGGCATTAATTTGATTGTTCAGGGATTTAAGTCCTGATGAATTAAACTTCTACACCCATACTTTTCGCTTTTGCAATAACTTCCTCGATGCGGCCGACAAGTCGGAATGCATCCTCTGGAAGGTGGTCATACATACCTTTAAGAATGTCGCTGAAGCCTTTGATAGTTTCAGTTACTTGTACGTAAGATCCTTTTTGTCCTGTAAACTGTTCAGCAACGTGGAAGTTTTGTGATAGGAAGTTCTGGATACGACGTGCGCGTCCAACCAACTGCTTATCATCTTCGCCAAGCTCATCCATACCTAGGATAGCGATGATATCTTGGAGCTCACGGTAACGCTGAAGTGTCTGCTGCACTTGACGTGCAACTGCATAATGCTCTTCACCAACGATTTCCGGGCTTAGTGCACGGGAAGTCGATGCAAGTGGGTCAACAGCTGGGTAGATACCCATTTCAGAAAGTTTACGCTCAAGGTTCGTCGTTGCGTCAAGGTGAGCAAACGTCGTAGCAGGAGCCGGGTCAGTATAGTCATCCGCTGGTACGTAGATTGCTTGGATAGACGTAACTGAACCAAGGTTTGTAGAAGTGATACGTTCCTGAAGCATACCCATTTCCGTTGCCAGTGTCGGTTGGTAACCAACTGCTGATGGCATACGGCCAAGTAGTGCAGAAACTTCAGATCCAGCTTGTGTAAAGCGGAAGATATTATCGATGAACAGAAGAACGTCCGCGCCTTGTTCGTCACGGAAATATTCTGCCATTGTAAGACCAGTTAGTGCAACACGCATACGTGCGCCAGGAGGCTCGTTCATTTGACCGAATACCATTGCCGTTTTAGTGATAACGCCAGAATCTGTCATTTCGTAGAACAAGTCATTACCTTCACGTGTACGTTCTCCAACGCCTGCGAATACGGAAATACCACCGTGTTCTTGAGCGATGTTGTTGATCAATTCTTGAATAAGAACTGTTTTCCCTACACCGGCACCACCGAAGAGACCAATTTTACCACCTTTAATATAAGGTGCTAATAAGTCTACAACTTTAATACCTGTTTCAAGAATTTCAACTTCAGTTGAAAGGTTTTCAAATACTGGAGCTAAACGGTGAATTGGGTCGCGACGTTCTGACGCGGGAACTTCCTCACCAAGGTCGATAATTTCTCCAAGTACGTTAAATACGCGTCCTAGTGTAATGTCACCAACTGGGACAGTAATCGCAGAACCCATATCATCAACTATAGAACCACGTTGTAGACCGTCTGTTGAAGACATTGCAATTGTACGTACAGAATCATCCCCGAGGTGTAGCGCGACTTCAAGTGTCAACGTTTCAGGCTCAGCGTTTGGACGTTCAATTTGGACCTTCAATGCGTTATAGATAGCTGGAAGTTGTCCGTCTTCGAACTTGACGTCAACAACCGGCCCCATTACTTGAAGAACATGTCCTTTATTCATACTTTTTCCCTCCTGTCCTACTCTTTGCCGTACAGTGTCCGCTCTTATTCAAGAGCTGCGACGCCGCCAACGATCTCCGTAATTTGTTGCGTGATCGCAGCTTGTCGTGCACGGTTGAATGAAAGTGTTAAAGAATCTATTAAATCAGCTGCATTATCAGTAGCAGTTTTCATCGCTGTCATACTGGAAGCATGTTCACTCGCTTTTCCGTCAATTACAGCTCCATAAATAAGGCTTTCCGCGTATTGCGGAAGAAGCACTTCAAGAATTGCTTCGCCTGAAGGCTCAAACTCATATGAAGTAGTAGCGGCAGTCGAAGTGATGTCAGTGAGCGGAAGCAATTTCTTTTCCGTCACTTCACTTGCGATGGCGGAAACGAAGTGGTTGTAATACAAGTACACTTCGTCATACTCGCCTTCTGTGAACATGCCAACAGCACGCTTCGCGATATCTTTTATTTCGTCGAAAGAAGGATGG